>NZ_JAMXXM010000002.1:0-303998 GCF_024129715.1 Acinetobacter lwoffii | reverse complement strand
CCGATTTGATAAGCTTGCACGAAATTACCAGTCTATGATTTACATTGCTTGCATATTTATTTGGTGTAAAGCCAAATGAGGACACGCCCTAATTCTTTTAAATGTTTATATAAGTTAATTGTCATCACAGACATAAATGCAGGAACAAATAGCCTCAACATATTACGCATTGATCCATTTAATTTTTTTTAAATCCGTCATAGTAAATAATATAAGCAGCAAACACTTTAGAAATATTTTTTATCATGTTCATGTCTGATAAGTAGAATTGAAATATGCCAATCTTTAAAAATTATTCAAAAAGAAACGCTCTCGATTGTAAATAATCTGCTTCGACCTCTAATTCCAAAATAGTATCGCTTGAAATGACGGTCTCACGCATCACTTCACCGGGTTTTTTATGCTTTAAATATTCCTCTGAATTGAGACAGCTAAAGTCGGAATTTTCCCAATGTGTTCTGCTTGTCCATTGGGCATAACCAATATAATCACCGGTTTTTTCTTCTTTATGCAGGCGAGAACCGAGAGAACCTAAAACCAGATAAATGCCTTCAGTGCGCTTTTTTCATGCCTGAATAAAAGCTTGCTTTTTCGCTGGTTTAATTTTGAAACGGTAAACAGCAATAAACATTTTAATCCTCCGAGTTATGCTTGTTTTAAAGTAAGAATTAAACCAAAAGGATTAAAATAAAGGGATCTATTTATTTTGACTTACCCAAGATAATTTCGAGAGACTTTTACATAATTTTGTGCAGAATAAGGCAAGAATGCCATTTCTTTTTCAGTGAGCGGACGTGCTTTTTTTGCCGGGCTACCCACATAGAGCCAGCCACTTTCCAAAACTTTTCCTGGTGGAACTAGCGTACCTGCACCAATCATCACATCATCCGGAATGATGACATCATCCAGAATAATGCTGTTAATCCCGATTAATACACGATTACCAATCGTACAACCATGTAATGTCACATGATGGCCAATCGTGACATCTTCACCAATGATCAAAGGCGAACCATTCGGTTTATCGGCTTTTTTATGACTGACATGCAACATGGCATGATCCTGAACATTCGAATTTTTACCAATCCGGATTGAATTAACATCACCACGAATCACGGCAAAAGGCCAGACAGAAACATTTTCAGCCAAGACCACATCGCCGACCACGATTCCCATCGGATCGATATAACACGATTCATCAATTTCTGGAGTCGTGTCTAAATAAGAACGAATGTTTTGGCTCATGGTGATCTGCTCATTAAAAGTTTAA
This sequence comes from Acinetobacter lwoffii, assembly GCF_024129715.1. Taxonomy (GTDB): domain Bacteria; phylum Pseudomonadota; class Gammaproteobacteria; order Pseudomonadales; family Moraxellaceae; genus Acinetobacter; species Acinetobacter lwoffii_U. The sequence continues at coordinate 302,728 of NZ_JAMXXM010000002.1, read as the reverse complement.
GGATCATGTGCATAGTATAAAATAAAAAGCACCCATCTGAATGAGTGCTTTGGTCTTAGTCCGGGACTAAAACAGTTTATTTAAACTTAGAACAAGTTTGAGAAGAACTGTTTAATGTGGTCGAGCATACGTGCGAAGAAACCAGCTTCTTCAACCGCGTTTAAAGCCACCAATGGTTTTTCTGAAATTACTTTACCATCCAGAGTCGCTACGTATTTACCTACGACCTGACCAGGCTGTAAAGGTGCAGTCAGTTTAGGTTGAACCACCAGCTGGGTTTTAATCGCATTAGCCTGACCTTTTGGCATGGTCACGTTAAAGTTTTCCGCAAGACCGATCTGAACTTCATCTTCCTTACCAAACCAAACTTTGGCTTTGGCAAGTACCTGTTTGGCAGGTTGAACATTTTTGGTTTCGAAGTTTGCATAACCCCAAGCCAGCAATTCACGTGTTTGTGTCGCACGTTCCTGCATGGTTGGTGCACCAAAAATCACTGAAATCAAACGTGTAGGTCCACGTTTTGAAGAGGTGGTCAAACAATAACCAGCTTCATCAGTATGGCCAGTTTTTAAACCATCTACACTCGGGTCAGTATATAGCAGGGCATTACGGTTACCTTGCTTGATGCCATTAAAGGTAAATTCTTTTTCCGCATAAATCGGATAATATTTAGAACTGTCTTTAATGATGTGTTGTGCCAGCGTTGCCATATCTTTGGCAGTTGAATAATGACCTTCAGCCGGCATACCGGTTGAGTTCACAAAGCTGGTATTGGTCATGCCAATACGTTTAGCTTCCTGGTTCATCATATGTGCAAAGGTACCCTCGTTCCCTGCAATATGTTCAGCCATGGCTTTCGACGCATCATTCCCTGATTGAATAATAATCCCGCGAAGCATTTCAAGTGCAGTTGCCGTACCGTTTAAAGGCACATACATACATGATTCCGCGCTACTGCCGCGACACCATGCTGACTCGTTCATGCGTACTTGTTCATCTTCAGTGAGTTCACCGCTCAATAGTTTTTGTTCGATGATGTAGCTGGTCATCATCTTGGTCATTGAAGCAGGGGCTAATTTTTCATTTTCATTTTTTGAAGCGAGAAGTTGCCCTGTCTCGTAGTCCATTAGCACGTAGGATTTATTATTCAATTCTGGTGGTGCAGATAAGACAGTTGCTGCAAAGCTAAAACTAGGAACTAATAATAATGCAGCAAGGGCAGTTTTTTGGGTCATTTCTAGTGGGTTCCTATATCTTGATGTAAGCACGAAGAGCCTAGCATTTTAGGACAAAGCTAGGCTGACTTCTATGGGAAACCCGGTCTTATTTCAAAAGTATTGTAAGTAATCGGCACAAATCTCGCTTAATTTTGATATGTGGTTAATTCGTCACAAATCACCTGATTTTTTTGCTTGCCCGCTTTTTTGGCATCCGATTGTGCTTCGGCCAGAATATTGCGGAAATCTTTCTGTTTTGCCAGCTGATTCAAGCGTTCAACCGGCTTGTTTTGGCCCGGCATATATTCAGTCACCAGCTTGCCATAACCCTGATTAAATTGTGCCTTGTCTTTAACCATGCTTGGGCAGATTTCAGAGAGCACATAAATGGCTGCCAGTTCCTGTTTGGTCACTTGCTGAGTTGGGGTAACGTTAATGTTTTCATCGGCTGCAAAAGCAGAAGTTCCCAAAAGAGTCGCGGCAGAAATTGCGCAGAATGTTAAAGCTTGGAATAATGGATTTTTCATTGAAAACTCAAAAAGAAGATTTAGAACAATAATTTGCCTAGCTTAAACTTATTTTTGCGATTGAAAAGTGGGGAAATGTAGCGAAGCTGTAGAATTATGAAGAAATCTGTAAGCAAAATAAGATGATGTGAACATCATCTTATTTTAAACAATGCTATTACTTAGCCCTGATAGTCCAGAACTTCTTCACAGACAGTTTTTTGCTCGTCATCGGCAGTTTGTTTGGCACCCTGACGTGCTTCTTCGAGTAGCGATTTATATTCGCTGTCTGCCTGCAGCTTTGTATAGTTCATGCCTTTATCTGAATATTCTGCAAGATAAGACTGGATCAATTCTTGAATGGTGCTATTTAATTTTGCACTTTGACCAATCACGGTTGGGCAAACCTCAGCCATGACCTGTGCTGCGGCAATATCTTCTTTCACGATGGTATCGTTTTCTGCAGTAGTTAGATCATTCGCTACGACTGAAGGGGAAATAAATGCTGCCACGCTTAAAGTTAAAGCGCCAAATAAAGAGAATTTTTTAATCATCTTGAGCCACATATTATAAAGATGGATGTCGAGCGATAAATATATATAATCCCTACACTAATACAATGAAATGTCCTTACCAGTCACTTTTTTAGCGCAACGAGATTTTTTCAGTGAATATTTTAGTTTCAAATGATGATGGGGTGTTCGCACCGGGTATTCAGGCTTTGGCACAAGCGCTAAAACCTTTGGGGCGAGTGGTGATCGTGGCGCCGGAAAGTGAACGCAGCGGTTTTTCCAGTGCCTTAACTCTAGATCGTCCTTTACGTCCAATCCAGATTTCTCCAGATGTCTGGGCTGTTAATGGGACTCCGGCAGATTGTGTCTACCTGGCCATGAACGGGCTGTTTGACTTTGAATTTGACCTGGTCATTAGCGGGATTAATAGCGGCGCGAATCTGGGTGATGATGTCTTGTATTCCGGTACGGTCGGTGCAGCCTTTGAGGGGCGTTTAAGTAAACATCCTGCGATTGCCGTATCACTAAGTGGGCCGAATGTACGCAGCTATCAACAGCCTCAGGATTATCAGCTGGCCGCCGAGTGGGTGCATGATTTCATTGCTCGTGGTTTGCCTATGCTGCCTGAACGTCATATTTTTAATATCAATATTCCAGATATAACTGAATTACAGGGTGAAAAAGTGACGTATCAAAGTCGCCGCCGTCAGTCTAAACCGGTGACGAGTCATGTAGACCCACGTGGTCGTCAGGTATTCTGGATTGGACTCTCAGGAGAAGCAGTCGCAGACCCTAAGCCAGGATTTAACGAAATTGATTCGGACTTCTCTGCGGTCGCCAATGGCTATGTCAGTATTACCCCGATTCAGATGGATGCTACCAATTATGAGAGTCTGCGGAATTTACAAACACAATTGGCAGAAAATGCGTCCTTAGTGTTATAACTTTGTGAAAAACTCGCGATTGCAAGTATATTGCCGTAAAACTTTGCTAATCTTAACGGAATTTTGCAACCGTATAGCATTAGAGAGGAAGATAATGTTCTTGGTGTTACCGAAATGTGTCGTAGCTTCGCCTGCAACCCTGATTAAAACCCTCGTTTTATCGACCGTTGTTATTTCTACAGGAGTAATTACCGGTTGTGCCACCAAACCCCAGGTGAATAATGCAACGCGTTATGCAACAGCTCCTGATTTCTATACGGTGCGTTCAGGAGATACATTGAGTGGGATTGCAGCACGTTATGGACTGAACTATATCAGTGTTGCCGAGATGAATGATATCAGTGCGCCGTACCGGATTTATGTCGGACAATCAATCCGCCTGAAAAGCAATACTGCGCGCCGTAGCACCAGTACTCAGGCAGTGACTCAGGCAGCGCCAATCCAGCGTCAAACAATTGCAGTGCCTACACCGGCACCGGTTACGCCAGCAACGACAGTACAAACCACACCACGCGTCAGTACATCTGCACCTGTAACGCCAGTATCTACTGCAGCAGGTTTACGTTGGGTAAAACCATCGAATGGTGCGATTCTTCAGCAATACAATTTAGCTTCTAATATCAAGGGCACCCGCTATAGTGGCAATGTCGGCGATCCGGTATTTGCAGCAGCAGACGGGCAGGTGGTGTATGCCGCTGATGGTCTGAAAGAATATGGCAATCTGGTGTTGGTAAAGCATATCAATGGCTATATCACGGCTTATGCACATAACAGTAAATTGAACGTGAAAAGTGGCCAAAATGTAACGGCTGGTCAAAAAATTGCAGAAATGGGGTCGACTGGTACAACCCGCACCATGCTGGAGTTTCAGGTGCGTTTAGACGGCAAACCTATTAATCCTACTGCAGTTTTACCAAACAATTAAATAAATAATGCAAAGTGTAAATTTCGCCGTATAATACAATAAGTTGCTTTTATCAAATGATGGAGCACCTCATAAGTTTAGAGGGAAATTTATGTTAGATCAACTTCGAGCAATGGGTGTCTTTGCTTGCGTTGTGGAAAAAAACTCGTTCAGCGGTGCTGCCCGTGAATTAGGGATTACGACCAGCGCCGTCAGTCAACAAATTCGCTCATTAGAACACGATATGGAAGTCGTACTTCTAAACCGTTCTACGAGAAAATTAAGTCTGACCGAAGCGGGACAAGCTTTTTTCCATAGCTGTCAAGAAATGTTATCTGCTGCTGAACGCGGTAAAGTCCGGATCAATGAGTTACGTGATGATCTCGTGGGCGAGCTGCGTATCGTTTCTTTGCCAGAATTATGCGCGAATCATGTGATTCCTGCACTTTCTCATTGGATGGCTGCACATCGCGGCTTGGCAGTACATTTAGAAACAAACAATCATGAGGTTGATTTGTTGGATGGGCGGGTTGATATCGCCCTAAGATTTGAACAGAAAAATGATGAGCATAATCTTCAGGTTGTGCCATTGATACAGATTGAGCAAATTCTGGTGGCGACACCGAGTTATATTAATCAAAGCACTATTATTTCGAGACCTGATGACCTTAAAAATCATGAGGTCTTACCTTTGACACAGCTTAAAAACCATCAGTATTACCATTTTCAACATGTAAATACTGCAGAAAAAGCCGAATTTGAACTGAAATCCCGTTTCAGTACCAATAACGGTTTGGTTGCGAAATCGATGTGCTTGCAGGGCAATGGGATTGCCAAGGTTTTATATCTTGATGCTAAAAAGGATTTGCTTAACGGTACTTTAGTTGAAGTTCTGCCTGAATGGAGACTGCCACCGATTACACTGTATGCGGTTATTCCGAAACGTGAACAACAACCTACAAAAATTCTTCGTTGTCTTGATACCTTGAAACAATATTTTAGCCAGATCTCTGGCGGACGTATGTTACAAAACGCATCATAGAATGCAGAATAATAAAAAAGCCGCTTTAGAGCGGCTTTTTTAATTTTTAGGCTAGGACTTTATGCCAAATAAGCTTTGATCATTTTTACCAGACGTTCGATCAACTGGTCTGCCTGCTCCTGGGTAATATTCAGGGTAGGTAACAGACGAACGACATTGCCTGCAGTGACATTGATAATCATCTTGTATTCATCGCGTGCAATCGCAACCAGATCACCGCATTCTTTTGGTAATTCAATCCCGATCATCAGACCAAAACCACGTACGATGACATTTTGATCTGCCAGTTTATTGCGCAGCTGGTCAACGATGTAAGCACCTTTTTCAGCCGCATTCGCGACGATATTTTCTTTTTGCATAATATCGAGAATAGTATAAACCACACGCGAACCCAGTGCTGTACCGCTATAGGTAGAGCCGTGATTTCCAGCAGTTAATACACCGACGCCACGACCTTGGGTCATCACCGCGCCAATTGGGAAGCCATTTCCTAAGCCTTTGGCTGTGGTCAGTACATCCGGAATAATATTGGTGTGCTGATAAGCAAAGTAGTTACCGGTACGGCCATTACCAGTTTGTACTTCGTCCAGCATCATCAGCCAGTTGTGCTGGTTACAGATATGACGGATTTCTTCTAAATAGCTGAAACCTTGAGGTGCGGTATTCACACCGCCTTCACCCTGAATAGGCTCAATCAAAATCGCTACGATATCCGGATGATTGATTGCAGCTTCTTCAATTGCTTCGATATCACCAAAAGGTACACGAATAAAACCTTCAACCAGCGGGCCAAAACCTTCTTGCACTTTTTTATTGCCTGTAGCAGACAGGGTGGCCATGGTACGACCATGGAAAGACTGGTCAGCAACAATAATTTTTGGTGAAGCAATGCCTTGCATATGACCGAATTTACGTGCAATTTTGATTGCACCTTCATTGGATTCTGCACCACTGTTTGAGAAGAATACTTCTTCCATGCCTGCAACTTCAGCCAGTTTCTGTGCGGCAGCGGTTTGCCAAGGCACTTCAAACAGGTTGCTGGTATGAATCAGGGTCGCTGCCTGTTCAGCAATCGCTTCGGCAATAACTGGATGCGCGTGTCCCAAACCACATACGGCAATGCCGGTTAATGCATCTAAATACTCTGTACCATCTTCGGTATAAAGATATGCACCTCGTCCTCGGACAAAGCTGATCGGTTGACGGCCAAAAACAGGCATCAAATGAGACGGTTGATCAGTTTGTACCGGTGCGAGGGTAATATTATTCATGACTAACTCTTAACTGTTAGGTGGAAAGAAAAACTTATATAAGCAAAAACCCGCTCAGATTTAAAGGGTAATTGTAAATAAAATTGGAATTATTGCTTTAGACATACTGTTTTGCCTGGATTTGGGTATAATGCGAGACAGATGAGTTGAGGATTTATCAATGACTGAACAAGCACGCGATACCGAAGCGTTAATTCGTGACCAAATTGCAAAACACGCAGTACTTCTTTACATGAAAGGCACACCGCAATTTCCACAATGTGGTTTTTCTGCACGTGCAGTAGAAGCACTCAGTCAAATTGGTCGTCCGTTTGCTTATGTAAACATTCTGGAAAACCAGGACATTCGCGCGATGTTACCACAAATCGCCAACTGGCCGACATTTCCACAGCTTTGGATCAATGGTGAGTTGATCGGCGGTAGTGATATCATGCTCGACATGTTCCAAAAAGGTGAATTAAAGCCTTTAGTTGAACAGTACAGCCCGGCAGTTGATGCTTAATTTTGTATTAAATTAAGTCCAGATGTGAAAAAGCGCTTCATTGAGAAGCGCTTTTTTTGTCTCTATTTTTGCTTAGGTCAAGGTCAGAGTTAATCCTCTGTCGCTGCATCCGGCTGTTCAACTGTCGAAACATCAGCTTCAACTTCAGTTTGTGGCTCGACGATTTGCTTCTTGTCTTTCTTCTTCTTTTTTTTCTTTTTCTTCGGTACTTCGACCAGTTCGGCACCATCTTCAATCGCTTGCCAATAATCCAGCTGTGCCATCACTGCGGCATAGATTGAATTTTTGCTATAGCGACCTTTTTTATCCAAGGTACCGACAGGACGCGCCATCAGGATTTCCAGCGCCTGATCAATGGTATCAATCGCGTGAATATGGAACTGACCTTCTTCCACAGCAATGGTGACATCTTTACGCAGCATCAGATGCTGCATATTTTGACGCGGGATAATCACACCTTGTTTTCCGGTCAGACCTTGTAACTTGCAAGCATCAAAGAAACCTTCAATTTTGGCATTCACACCACCTACCGGCTGTACTTGTCCCAGCTGGTTCATGGAACCGGTAATGGCCCATGACTGATCAATCGGTAACTGGCTGATGGCCGACAGTAAGGCAGAAAGTTCCGCAACAGTGGCACTGTCACCATCGACCTGACCATAACTTTGTTCAAAGGCCAGTGCAGCAGAGAAGTGTAAGGTCTGTTCACGACCAAAATGCGCTTTCAGGAAGGATGACATCAGTAACACGCCTTTGGCATGCAAAGAGCCACCAAGTTCCACACTGCGTTCGATATCCAGAATATCACCGCCACCTTGATACACCGAAGCAGTCAGTCGTGAAGGCAGACCAAATTCGACATCAGCATAATGAATGACGGACAGGGCATTGATTTGGCCCAGACGATGGCCGCGGGTTTCGATCAGTTGAGTACCACGAGTCAGATCTTGCCAATACAGTTCACGTAAATAGCCGAGACGATATTTACGGTGATCCAGTGCGGTGTTGATATGTTTTTCTGAAACCATCTTGTCACCGGCCTGGAAGGCATGATGATGTGCTTCACGGATCAGATCGCCCAGCGTCAGAGCATGTAATGACAATGAACTTTGATCTTCGGCTTGACGGCTGGAATCTGTGAGCAAGGCGGCTAAAGCAGAACGGTCAAAAGGCAATAATTTATCCGATTGCACATAGTCGGCAATCAGCTGCATATAAGCCTGCTCGTTATTGTCATTACGTTGTAATGTATCGGTGAAATCGGCACGGATTTTAAAGATGCTGCCTAGCTCTGGTTCAAGCTCTAAAATTTCATAATAGATTTCAGGCTCAGCCAGCAAGATGACCTTGATATTCAGGGGAATTGAGGCAGGTTCAATCGAAATACTGCCGGTCAGCGTGATCATATGCTCAAGTGAAGACAGTTTTAAATGTCCCGATTTAAGCGCGCGCTTCAAGCCTTGCCATGCATACGGCTGTTCCAGCAATTGTTCCGCTTCCAGCATCAGGAAGCCGCCATTAGCTTTATGCAAGGTACCTGGACGAATCAAAGTAAAGTCCGTGGTAATCGTACCATTTTGAGTCAGTTGTTCCACATGACCCAAAAGGTTGTAATGCGTTGGAAAATCTTCAAAGATCACTGGTGCACCACTGTTCGGCTTGTGTGTGATAATCACATTGGCCTGATAACGTGCAGGAACGCGACTGAACAGTGCCGGAGTGAAGTCATCTTCTTCCTGTTCCAGCACGATTTCGACATTATTGATAATGTCTTCGGCATAATATTTCAGATAATGTTCCAGACCTTCCACATGTTTGAATTTCGCTAGAATCTGTTCGACTCGCGGCAAGACGACCTGCTTGGCGATATCACGGTTCAGGATCTGTACGCGATCGCGTGCATCATCTTCCAGGTCACCTAGGTGTAAACCCAAACGTTCCAGTTTCTTGTCCATATAGCGCATGTTAGAGGCTAGTTCGGCACGATCTTTGTTGCTTAATGCATTCAGATCTTCCTGAGACATTTCCTGCAATTTGTCATCAATCAGATGCACAGGGACAAAACAGTGCTCATCATGTCGCGAGATCAGCTTCAGATCCAGTTCTGCGCCTTCTTTGGTCAGTTCGATCAGTGCCTGCTGCTGTTCATCACCCGTTTCCTGGCGAATCATTTCAATGCGGTTATGATAGGTCTCTGCAGTAAAACGGCGCTCAAGCTGCTTGAGGATCGTTTGCCAGCTTTGATTCAACATGGCCTGGAATTTCGGCCCTTGACCTGAGGGCAGTTCTAGCGCAATCGGCTGACGCTGGTTCTGAAAGTTATTGACGAACACCCAGTCATTCGGGGTTTCCATAGTTTTGGCGTGCTGTTGCAGCAAACGCTTCACCATGGTGCGTTTTCCGAGTCCTGCGGTACCCACAGCAAAAATGTTATAGCCGGAATAAGGCAGGGCAATCCCGGCCTCAACTGAGGCGCGTGCGCGATCTTGGCCCAAAAAGTTATTCAGGGGCTTGATCCGTTTGGTTGACGCAGGAATTTTTTCTAAGTTTGGAATGTGCGTCAGCTGGGTGGATGTTAACCGGGTATGGTCCAGAGTATTTTTAATTTCGCTTTGTTCAAATGCAGAGATAAGTAAATCTGAGCGGATCTTTTGTGGAGTTGTGCTGGTGTTGCTGGCAATAAAAGAATTAATTTGATCGAGTCTCTGGGTCACTGTTGAAAATCCAAAACGAAATATTACGTTGATGAGAGTTAAGGTATACAGATTTACTTGAAAAATTCAAGCCAACATGTCGCTTTTGCCAGAAAATAAAAAACCGGAAATGTGATAAATATATAAATCTTGTTGAAAGATACGCTATTACAGGATTGAATAGCAGCAATTGGTTTTTCTGCGGAAAATAATAAAGCAATGACAACACAAACGACGGGTTGGAAATCCGCATTTACAGCATTTTTAGATCGACGTGCATTGATCATGCTGTTCTTGGGATTTTCGGCTGGTGTGCCGATTCTTCTGATTTTTTCCAGTCTGTCTTTATGGTTAGGTGAGGCCGGAATCAGCAAAAGTGCAGTAACTTTCTTTAGCTGGGCCGCATTGGGCTATTCGTTTAAATTCGTCTGGGCACCGCTCATTGATGAACTTCCTGTCCCTTTTCTGACCAAGGCTCTGGGACGTCGTCGTGCATGGTTGCTGATTGCGCAGATTCTGATTGTCTGTGCCATTTCCATTATGGCCTTTTCTGATCCGGCTTTGGGTGCCACACATTTACAGCAAATGGCGCTCGGTGCTGTCCTGCTTGGTTTCTCCGCAGCAACGCAGGATATTGTGATTGATGCCTACCGGATTGAGCTGGCGGAAACCCAGATGCAGACCGTATTGGCTTCCACCTATAATGCAGGTTACCGGATCGGGATGATTGTGGCCGGTGCTGGTGCCTTGTTTCTGGCGGCCTATTTGGGAACTGCGAAAGGCAACTATATCTATGATGCCTGGAAATGGACCTATCTGGCGATGGCTGCTGTCATGCTGGTCGGTATTATCACCACACTGTCCATTCGGGAGCCGCAGGTTGACCGTGTGCGAAAACACTATGTGCGCAGTGATTATTTCCGTTTAGTCGCCGTATTTTTTGTGGCGGTGATCAGTTTTGTCTTGAGCTATATCTATTCGGGCAATCTGGTGGCCAGCATCACCGAACAATTCGCCATTCAAGATACCTTTGCCTTGTTCTGTTTTGAAGCTTTGCGCTTTGTTGGCTCGGGTGCAGTGGCCTTTGCGATTGGTGCAAGCTTGGTAAAAATGGGGGCGGTTAACAAGCAAATGGCCTATGAAACCTGGGTCAATCCGGTTGCAGATTTCTTTAAACGTTATGGCTTGAAACTGGCATTGGTGTTGTTATTGCTGATCGGTTTTTATCGGGTTTCCGATATTATTGCCGGCGTCATTTCCAATGTGTTCTATCAGGACCTGAATTTCAGTAAAGAACAGATTGCCGAGGCCGTTAAAGTCTATGGGGTGATTTTCTCTTTAGTCGGTGGTTTCCTTGGCGGGCTCTTGGCCCAGAAGATGAACATCATGAAACTGATGTTTGTCGGTGCCGTACTGGCCTGTTCTACCAACCTGATTTTTATCGGCCTGGTCAAGTCTGGTGAAAAACTGGCAGCTGTGGAAGTTAAAGCCGGTAATCAGGTTTATCAGGCAGAGACCGATGAAGTGGGTTACTGGAAGCTAGATGTACCGAGTGCAGTGCTGGCGCAGAGCAAACAGCTACAAGTGTCAGCCGCTTATCTTAATGCAGATAATACCAATCAAGCGCCAGTGCAGGTCAGTATGCCGTATTTGACTGCAGAACAGGGCAGCACCCAGTTACAGATCCTGCCGATTACCAGTGACAATACCCTCACTGTAGCTGAACAGGACAAGACCATTGTGGTGCGTGGCCAGTATGTCGGTGAAGCACTGCAAGAGAATCAAAAGATTGTTTTGCAAATCAATGATCAGAATATTGAGTCAAAACTGGAAAGTGAAGGCGTATTTACTGCCGCGATTCCTGCACAGCAACTGATTCAGTCACCTGCACATATTATCAGTGCAGTCTTGATGCAAGATGATCAGGCACTTCAGCAAACCACGCATGTTTATCAGGTCAATGATCAGTTGGCTAGTACCCAGAATCTGGATGTCGATATTCAGCCCTTGGCAGTGGTGGATGGCAACAGTTCAGATACAGTCGAAGTCAGTGGTAAGGTAATTAAACCTTATAGCGACAAGTGGCTTTATTTTGCTATTATTGTCGACAATCTGGCTGCTGGGCTGGCTGGTGCTGCGTTTATTGCATTTTTGTCGAGCTTGACCAGTGTGTCTTTTACCGCTGTTCAATATGCGATTTTTAGCTCACTCATGACTTTGACCCCTAAGATTTTAGGCGGATATTCGGGTACTATAGTCACCAATATCGGTTATCCGAATTTCTTCCTGATGACTACTCTAATCGGGATTCCGATCCTGATTCTGGTGGTTTGGGTCGCAAAACTGCTCGGTGAACACCAACAACAATCTGTACAGAAGGATGATTAATATGCGCATGCTGCATACCATGTTACGTGTAGGCAATTTAGAACAATCTCTCAAGTTCTATACTGAAGTACTTGGCATGACTTTGCTTCGTAAGCGTGATTACGAAGAGGGCCGTTTTACCTTGGCTTTTGTCGGTTATGGCGATGAAGAAAATCATACCGTACTGGAATTGACGCATAACTGGGATACAGACAGCTATGAACTGGGCAATGCTTATGGTCATATCGCGATTGCAGTTGATGATGCTTACAAGGCTTGCGAAGAGATTAAAGCGCGTGGCGGTAATGTGGTGCGTGAAGCCGGTCCGATGAAAGGTGGCGTGACTGTAATTGCATTTGTAGAAGATCCAGATGGCTACAAGATCGAGCTGATCCAGCAAGACAACAATGCACGTAATAACTAAGTGTGATGTAGCGAGATATATGAAATGCATTCATGTATAGATGAAAATATTACATCAATCTGAGTGCATAGCATGGGCCCGGCATCTGTTAAGATAGCCGGGCATTTTTATATCAAACAATAAAATCTGAGGGATTATAGGGATATGCTTAAGTTCTTGGCATTGGATCGGTTTACGATACTGTTGTTTGTGATGGTTTTTCTAGCCAGTGTGTTGCCAGTTTCGGGGCAGGCGGCTGAAGTCTTTGGCTGGGTGACGACAGGAGCGATCGCCATCCTGTTTTTCCTGCACGGCGCCAAACTGTCTCGTGAAGCTGTGCTGCAAGGCATTATGCACTGGAAATTGCATACTTTGGTTTTTGCGCTAACTTTTGCTTTGTTTCCAATTCTCGGACTTTTGGCCAAGCCGATTTTATTACCGATGCTCGGACAGGAACTATATTGGGGTTTCCTGTTTATGTGTTTCCTGCCATCCACTGTGCAGTCCTCGATCGCATTTACTTCGGTGGCTCATGGCAATGTCGCCGGGGCGGTATGTAGCGCCTCTTTTTCCAATTTGATCGGTATGTTTATTACCCCATTATTGGTGGCATTTTTTATTCTCGGTCAATCTGATCATGGTTTTGATCCGACTTCATCGATTATCCAGATTACACTGCTGCTCTTGGTGCCGTTTATTTTAGGACAGATTCTGCGTCCATGGATCTATCCGCAAATGATGAAAATGCCAAAAATCGTCAAGGTTTTCGATCAAGGTTCGATTTTACTGGTGGTGTATGGCGCTTTTAGTAGCGCCGTAGTGGCTGGTCTGTGGAATGAAGTAAGCCTGAGTACCTTGTTGTTGCTATTGCTGGCTTGCTCGGTGTTACTCACCATTGTGATGTTATTATCACTTTATATTCCACGCTGGCTGGGCTTTAGCCGCGCTGACCAAAAAACGGCATTCTTTTGTGGTTCCAAGAAAACCTTGGCCAGTGGAGTACCGATGGCGCAAATTTTATTTATTGGCCAGCCGCTGGGGATGATTGTCCTGCCGATCATGATTTTTCATCAGATTCAGTTAATGGTCTGCGGGATTATTGCCAATCTGTGGGCCAAAGAGAGTGAATCAGAAGCTGAAGAATAATTCGCATATTGAATTCGTTTCACGTATAATAATGCCCACTTGTTGTGCTTAGCTCTGACGGTATCCGTCTCGGTGGGCCAAAAGAATGGTCTGTTGTGGTGTTGATCTGCATGAACGATGTTCCTGCTTCCTCATTTGAGAGTGATCAATAGCGATGACAGCTAAACCTTCTTGAATCTAATGGAGTAATCGACGATGCGCGCCGATATTCACCCAAAATATGAAACTTTAGTTGCTACTTGTTCATGTGGTAACGTAATCGAAACTCGTTCAGCTCTTGGTAAAGAAACTCTTTATCTAGACGTATGTTCAGCTTGCCACCCATTCTACACTGGTAAGCAAAAGAACGTTGACACTGGCGGTCGTATCGACAAGTTCAAACAACGTTTTGCTGGTATGTCACGTTCTGTTAAACGTTAATACCCAAAATGAAAAAACGGGCTTTAAGCCCGTTTTTTTTGTGCCTGCAATTTAGAAAATTATCATTCGATTTCCTAAATGCACAGGTTTGTGCAAGATCTTAGTGATCTTGTACATCAATCAAATGATCAAGTTTTTTCTGGAAATAATTCCCCTGAATAAAGCGGGCATCCACGTTCCAGGCATTCGCGAACAGTGTCATATCATTTAATTCACGGATCAGAATATTGAGTGGCTTGATTTCATTGTAGCTGGTAATTTTTTCCTGTAGTTGCTCAATCTCGGTATCTTTATTGAGCATATTGGTTAAGTTTGAATGTAAGCTGACACCATCCAGTTCAAGTTCGCGCAGTAAATTTTGACTGTACATGGATTGACCAAAATCACGCAGTGCAATCAGTGCGCCATGTTCATACAGCACGCGTAGATATTTTTGTGCATCTTGCTGATTCAGTAAAATATCTTCTTCTGAGAATTGCAAGATTAGCGGATGCTTCACTTTACTGCGAATAATCGTAATCAGCTTGGAAATAAATTCCGGGAAGGTGCGGTCTTTAAATAGTACGGCACGGTTCAAATTGACAATTAAGCTTGCATCAGGATACTGGGTAATAAAGTTGTGTAGCTGTTTACTGGCTTCAACCAGAATCCAGCGATCCAGTTTAATGGACAGTTCATCATCTTCATGAAGTTCTAAAAGGCTAGAGATATCCTGCCATTTATTCTCAAAAATAAAGCCACTGGTCACTTCATAGGTATATAAACGCGTATCTTCTTTATCATAGAGTTGCTGATACTTTAAATGGATCTCGCCACGTTCTAGACATTCACTTAAGGCTTTCAAAATAGAAGGTGTAGCGTTAGGAATAGAGGTGACTGCTGGACTGACAGCTGCAACTGTTGAGCTGGTAACTGGTGTTTCAGCAACACTGAAGTCTATACTCGGCATATCTAAAGAGCTTGGACTGCTCAGTGAGGCTGGAATGTCGAGTTTAAATTCAGGTACAGCTTCTGCTTGAGGTAAAGATGTCGAGAATGCTTGTCCAATCAGCGTATTGCAGTGCATTTCATCCTGTAAACCCTGTTCAAGCGTGACATAGCCTAAGCGCAAATTTAGAGGGAATGACTTTTGTCCCACTGTAATGAGTTGCGGTTTGCTTAAGGCATTTAAACTGATCAGTTTGGATTCAAGAATTGCTTTAGAGTCTGCCTGGAACAGACCGACAACGACATCATATTCCAGTTTAAACAGGGGAATATGGGTCTGTTCCTTGAGGAATTCTTTGACTGCATCAAAGTACCCATTAAAAGTGGCCCAGTCAGATTGTAGAACTTCCGGGTCATATGCACTTAAAGAGAAAGTGACTAAGGCATTCACCGGTGCAGACTGCTTGTTCAGTTCACGTTTAAGTGACTGAAAAACACTTGGTTTTCCAGGAGTTTTCTCGGAAAAAACCGTTTGAGATTGAGTATCAATGCTAATTTGTACTGCATCTTCTTCAGCAGTTGAAGGCAAGAATTCCAGTTTTAATGGGTTAGATGCGGACACATGCGGATTCAGAGACTGAATCTCGACTCGACCTAAATCAAATTGACCCTGAGAGATCTTTTTGAAACGGGTTTTAAAATCATTCAAATCTGAAGGCTGGAGCAGATCTAGTAAAGGTAGACCAATGATCTCATCTTCATTTTGCAAGCCAAACAGTTTCAGGTAGTCCGCATTGACCTGAATGTGAATCCCTTCCTGAATGATGGCAACAGCACGGTTGCTGTCGTCTACTAAAGATTGTGCCTGAATTTGTGCTGTTTCCAGCTCAGTCATTAAATGTTGCTGAGATTGTGACAAACGGCTAAATGACAATGCTCGGACCAGTCCCACATAAAAGCGTTCCAAGTAGTCGAAGTTGAGAATGTCATATACCCCTTTACGGATATATTGCGCATACTGTTCAGCCTGATAATCATCCGGTTTAAGCAAAATCATCGGAAGGTCAGGTTGCAGCGAAAGACGCACGATCCCTAAGGCCTGTTCGTATTTCAGATCGTAGGCACGCCCAAAAATAATCAGATCCCAGTTGAAATTTAATTGTTTTTCAAAAGACTGCAGATCATCCAGCAGCACAGCATCGACCTGATAATCATGACTGGTCAGAAGATCACGGATTTGGTTATATCTAATTTGATTATCATCAATAATCAGTAAACGTGTTTCAGTACGTTTTAACTTTTTAGACAATAATGGATTTCTCACTTCAATGCTTCCCATAAATCATGATTTCTGCTTTCATTCATGTGCTGATCGATAAAGTTTTCGATCATCTCTTCTTCCTGATCATTGAGTAATTCATAATCAAAACGGATGAAACTCTGCGTAATCAGTTGTGCTTTGGTCAGATAGATTTTGATTTCTTCCTGACCGAGACGTAAATGAATGGTTTGTTTTTCCCTAAACATCTGTGAACCAGAGACAATCAGGCTGGTCGAGACCTGATCCAGTTGCGTCATTTTCACCAACAGGGCAGGCTGATAGTTGACATGATGACGTTCGGTACGGGTATAAGCTGCACAAGGAAAGAGCTCTTGTGCCAAAATTTCCAGCCCGATTTCTAGGCTCTTATCCGTTGACTGCTTGATCCAGCGAATCACACCGCCACGCCACTGACTCTGGGTTTTTTCCTGAACCAGAATGAATTCACCGGTTTTCAGGTTAGCCGGGGTAATACCAGTCCATTTAATCCGGTAACCATTGACACTGATATCCAGAACTTCAGCGCTATGGATCTGTTTGGTTTCTCGATCGAGCGCCTTGATGCTGCTAAAACTACTTGGAATGGCGTTTTCCATCGAGCTGACAAAACTGCTTTCGCTCTGGAAATTATAATTGGCCTCGAGTTCCAGGGTTTCGTTGAAGTTTTTACCTTTAGATAGGTAAAAATGCGCCACACTCAAGCCAAAGCAGATATTGATCTGGGCTGAATATTCATAACGTTCATGACGACGCTCGACATTGTTTGAGAGCAGATTGTAGATATGAAAATGCAATGCAGGGGTCAGGAACAGTTTTTCATTCCGAGACAGATACTGGGCATTTTTGCTTTGAGTCCCCGTTAAATGATCCATCAGGTTCTGGGTAGAAATATAGAAGCTTGGCTGAAACTGTGGCTCTTGATGGGTATTAAAGATCGGCGGATGATCTTTGCTGGCATCGACTACATAACGGGACAGCGTGGTTTCCTTCGGCAGGATCTGTACCAGTTTGGCCCAGTCAAAACTGCATAGATACAGGCCCTGAATTTCTGCAGGCCGGATCTGATGAGTATTGAAGATATCCAGTAAAATCAGCTGTGCATAGGCATGTGCAATATTTTGGATTTCATGCTGGGTGCCTAATACCTGATTGATATTACTTTGATAGAAATTGTTGTCTATGGCACATTCAAGCAGTTGATGGGCAGCTAGCCATTGTCTCAGACCTGGCGTGCTATATAGCATATGCTGTTGATATAACAGAAGGGTGAGTTGCTGTAGTGCATAATAAATCGATACCATCCGGGCAGTTTGAATGCTCTTCTTTTTGCCTAGAGAAAATAGCGAAAACTTCTGATGGGTCAGCTGATGATTACAGCGTTTGACGATATCGATATAAATTTTGGCAAAATGACTGCGCAGCAGCATAGCCAGCTCAATAATCTGGTCATTCCGGTCGGAAGTGATCAGGCCCTGATTGACGAAATGCTTTTCCAGACTGGTCAGGACATTTTCAAGGGTAGGATGCAAGACCTGAATCAGGTCAAAGCGCAGGGTTTCTGTACATTTCAGCTCAGAAACTTCCAATAAGGCATTAAACAGGGATTTGGATGAATTCCCTAGTTGTAGAATCGAAATCCCCGCAACCCATTCCTGCAAAGCCTTGGCAGTGGTTGGACAAAAGCTCAACTGCTCTCGTTTAAGTTCCGTCGGTGTCTGAAAAATGTCTGAAGTATGCGTGCTCATCTTTATTATTTAACTCAAAAATGTTGAAACCCCAAAAAGCGGTGTCTTATTCTTCTCGCCCGCTATTTCTCGAACCAGTTTAGGAACCAAATACCCCGGCAGGTTCGCTAAAACTTCTGTATAAATTTCATTAATATGGTCAGGCGCTAAATCAAAATGATGCGCACCTTTTACTTTATCAAGTACATGTAAATAATAAGGCATGACCCCGGCATCAAACAAGCGATAGCTTAAATCTACTAAAACCTGAGCAGAATCATTCACCCCGTTTAATAAAACCGCCTGATTCAGAACGGTGATCTGCTGTTGAACCAGTTGGTTTAAACGCTTGCAAGTGAAGTCATCCAGCTCCGATGCATGGTTTGAGTGTACCACCAGAATAATACGTAGCCTACTGTTTTTTAACATGCTAAGTAGCTCTTCGTCGACTCGGTTGGGGATCACAATAGGAACTCGTGAATGTATTCTTAAGAATTTGAGATGTGGTACTGATTCTAGTCGTTCAATCCAGGTTTTTAATTTCCGGTTCGATAAGGTTAGTGGATCACCGCCACTCAGAATCACTTCATTAATATCAGGCTGGCTTTCCAGATATTGCTTGATATTTATCCAGTCTTCATTTTTAGGCAGATTTTCCTGATAGGGGAAATGCCGGCGGAAACAATAACGGCAATGTACAGCACAGGCACCAGTCAGTGTCAGCAAGAAACGGGATTTATATTTGTGCAGTACGCCGGGTTGCTGATTGGCCTGTTCTTCGCCCAAGGGGTCGGTAACAAATCCTGGATGTTCTTCCAGTTCAAGATGATGGGGCAGCACTTGTAAAAGCAATGGGTCTAAAGGGTTTCCGGTCTGCATTTTGCCCACAAAAGCACGTGGTACGCGCAGTTTAAACTGTTCAGAAGCTAAAATGGCGCCTGAGAGAAGCTGTTCAGGTGCGAGTTGCAGCACTTCAAGCAGTTCGCGTGGATCAGTGATCAGGTCGCTGAGCTGTGATTGCCAGTTTTGTTCTTGATATAAATAGTTCGTCATGCCGGAAGATTAACAATAATAAGTGAGAGGACAAAGCCTGATGGGCACAGTTTAACAGTTTGTGCGGAAGCGCAATAATCCACTGCGCTATAAAATAAAGAGTGATTAAGCTATGCTGATCTTCGTGCTCGCCTGATGGTATTTTAACGTTGAGCAAGACATGAATAAACAAAGGATTTTCATGTCTGATTGTAACTTAAACAGCCTGAGTGGGTGAAAGCGGATTTTTTCATTGCGGCAAAGTGTATTGCTCATTTAGAATACGCAACATCAAATGAATGTGCATGTGGCAACTCAATGTTCGTGTCAGACTTGCTAAATGACATCGCAACAGCCCATAGCATCAATAGATTAAAGTTAGTAAGTTTGGAGTGCGCCAGTCATGGCCTATTATTCTACGAATGATTTCAAGTCAGGCCTTAAGGTTATGCTTGATGGCAACCCATGTTCAATCATGGAAAACGAATACGTAAAACCAGGTAAAGGCCAAGCTTTTAACCGCGTAAAATTACGTAACCTTAAATCAGGTAAAGTTCTGGAAAAAACTTTCAAATCAGGCGAGAACCTAGAAGCGGCTGATATCGTTGAAGTAGAAATGGAATACTTGTACAACGATGGCGAAATGTGGAACTTCATGGATCCTGTTACCTTTGAACAGATCGCAGCTGATAAAACAGCAATGAGCGATGCTGCAAAATGGTTAAAAGACGATTCAAATGAAAAATGTACCATCATGTTGTTCAATGGCGTGCCTTTAAACGTGACTCCACCGAACTTCGTAGTACTTAAAATCGTTGAAACTGATCCAGGTGTTCGTGGTGATACTTCTGGCGGTGGCGGTAAGCCAGCGAAACTTGAAACAGGTGCTGTAGTACGTGTTCCATTATTCGTACAGCAAGAAGAAAGCGTTCGTGTAGATACCCGTACTGGTGACTATTTAGAACGTGCATAATGGTTTGAAAATAGACTATTATCGAGAGGGATGATTTAAATCATCCCTTTTTTTATGCCAAAGTCTTAGAGGAAAAGCAAAAGAACAGGCGTAAAGTCGCAAGGGAAAACAGCAGTACCTCGAACAACAACAATCACGCTGATTTGTATGCATCACAATATGAGGGATTGAATGGAAACTTTACAAAAGAAGTCGACGCTGACTTCGAAAATGATTTGGCTTTTGGTAGCCATTGTGGGTGCAGTCTCCTTTGGAGTTCTGGCACTGAGTCGGGGTGAGCATGTCAATGCAGTCTGGCTGGTACTTGCCGCCGCCTGTGTCTATAGCATTGCTTACCGTTTTTACAGTTTGTTTATCGCCACTAAAGTATTTGAGCTGAATGAACGCCGTTTAACGCCTGCGCATCGTCTGGCCGATGGTCTGGACTATGTGCCGACCAATAGAAGCGTTCTGTTTGGCCATCACTTTGCAGCGATTGCCGGTGCAGGTCCGCTGGTGGGTCCGATCCTGGCAGCTCAGATGGGTTATCTGCCGGGCACGATCTGGCTACTGGTCGGTGTGGTACTGGCAGGTGCGGTACAAGACTTTCTGGTACTGTTTATTTCCACCCGTCGTGACGGTCGTTCACTCGGTGAGATGGCCAAGCAGGAACTCGGAACCTTTGCCGGTATTATCGTGATGCTCGGTGCCTTAGGCGTGATGATCATCATTCTGGCGGTATTGGCACTGGTGGTGGTGAAAGCCCTGACCAACAGCCCGTGGGGTGTATTCAGCATTGCAGCCACCATCCCGATTGCGATTTTTATGGGCATCTATATGCGTTTTATCCGTCCGGGTAAAATTGCTGAAGTCTCGATTATTGGTTTTGTCTTGATGATGCTGGGCATTATCTATGGTGAAAACATCGCACAACATCCATATTGGGGTCCGTTCTTTACGCTTTCTGGCACTGAGCTGACTTGGGCATTGATCATTTATGGTTTTATTGCTTCGGTACTGCCAGTTTGGCTATTGCTTGCACCACGTGATTATCTGTCGACCTTCCTGAAAATTGGTGTGATTGCAGGTTTGGCTGTTGGTATCCTGTTTGCCATGCCTGAAATGAAGTTGCCAGCGATTACCAAATTCGTTGATGGTACTGGCCCTGTATTCGCAGGTTCTATGTTCCCATTCCTATTTATTACTATTGCCTGTGGTGCGATTTCCGGTTTCCATGCCTTGGTATCTTCGGGGACGACACCGAAACTGGTCAACAACGAACGTGATATCCGTATGATCGGTTATGGCGGCATGTTGATGGAATCTTTTGTGGCGATCATGGCCTTGATCTGTGCGGCAATTCTGGATCCAGGAATTTATTTTGCGATTAACTCACCAGCAGCCTTGCTTGGTACTACTGCAGAAAGCGCAGCAGAAGCAGTGCGAACCCTTGGTTTTGTGGTAACGCCTGAAGCCTTGACTTTACTGGCACAGGAAGTCGGTGAAAACTCGATTCTGTCACGTACTGGTGGTGCGCCTACCTTTGCAATCGGTATGGCACATATCATCACGGAAATCTTTAATAGTCGTGAAATGATGGCGTTCTGGTATCACTTTGCGATTCTGTTTGAAGCATTATTCATCCTGACTGCTGTAGATGCGGGTACGCGTGCCTGTCGTTTCATGGTACAGGATACTGTCGGTATCGTAATTCCAGCGGTGAAACAGTCGCATAACTTCTTCGGAAACCTGTTGGGTACTGCGGTTGCAGTGGCAGGCTGGGGCTTCTTTGTGTATCAGGGCGTAGTCGATCCACTCGGCGGGATTAACAGTTTATGGCCGCTGTTTGGTATTGGTAACCAGATTCTGGCTGCAATGGCATTGATTCTTGGTACGGTTATTTTGTTCAAGATGAAGAAGCAGAAATATGTCTGGGTCACGATTATCCCGACAGTGTTCCTGTTCATTACTTCTATGACAGCAGGCTGGCAGAAGATTTTCCACGAAAATCCAAAGATTGGTTTCCTTGCGCAGGCTGATCGTTTCAACACGGCGATTGCCAATAATGAAATCCTGGCACCAGCGAAAACTGTGGCAGAAATGCAGACGGTAGCGATGTCGAACCAGATTAATGCTGCGCTCTGTGCTTTCTTTATGATTGTGGCCTTTGTGATGCTGTTTGCTGCAATTCGCGTGATCCGTCGTGCCTTGGCAAATCCTGAGCCATCTGTACATGAAGCAGAAGCGATTTATCGCGATCCTGAAGAGATTCAGCCAGCGAAAGGTCATTAAGGGAAATATTATGAATCTGAAGTTTGCCAAAAGCGGGAAAACGATGATTTATAAAATCATCAAAATGACCGTGATGTCACAAAAGGATTTAATCCTGAATCCGAAAAACTGGTCGCGGATTGCGACCTTGTGGCAACGTTTGCAGCAAAGTTTCCGTCTGATGGTCGGTGTACCTGATTACCAGACCTATGTGGAGCATATGCGCAAGCATCATCCCGATCTGGAAGCCATGGACCCGAAAACATTTTATCGTCACTGTGTGGATTCCCGTTATCCATCTGCGGGCGGTGATATGAAGAAGTGTCCGTGTTAATCATTAATTCATAGCAAGCGCCTTTCGGGGCGCTTTTTTTTATCGTTAAAAATTAATATGAGGAATAGACGATCGCGTTAAATCTGAGGTCATTGATTGAGCTAGCGTAGAAAAGTTTTATTATAAAAATCCATGAAATCGCTTAAGTCTCTATACCTTTTAAGTATGATTCTTTTCAAATAGATGGATGAGCTCAGATTGGTATTTTGAGATTTGAGCGAAAAGAAAAATGATCTCTATTTGTGTCGATCATTTTATTTGTTTTCTGCGCTTCTTACTTCTTTTCAACCTGATCATTTTGACTCTTCTATTATTTAAATCCTCGCCATTTTCTAATCAGTATTTTTATTCAGTTACACAGACAGATGATTGATCTTTTGGGAAAATTTAAATTTCAGTGTATGTTAATCTTAAGCCATGTTTTATTAAGGAAATTATTGTGATCTGGGGCATGAAACAAAAGGAAAATAACGACATTGCACACATCAATACTGTGCTTGAACAAAAAATTGCAAGTTATGCACCCAAGATCCAGCGTTTTTTTGAAGAAGTTAATGCCATTGTGTTGGATAAGCAGGCCCAGACCACACTGGCACTCTGTTGTTTGATTGCAGGCGGACATGTCTTATTTGAAGATTTACCCGGATTGGGTAAAACTACATTAGCCAGCAGTCTGGCACATCTGGCTGGGTTAAAGTTCCAGCGGATCCAATTTACCAATGACATGCTGGCCAGTGATGTCATCGGCATTAATATGTTTAACCAGAAAGAACATCAGTTCGAGTTTAAACAAGGCCCGATTTTTACCCAGATTTTACTGGCAGATGAAATTAACCGTTGTAGTCCTAAAACCCAAAGTGCCTTACTCGAAGCCATGGAAGAGGGCTATGCCACCATTGATGGCGTACGCTATGCCTTGCCGAAACCGTTCTGGGTGATTGCCACACAAAACCCGCTGTTCCAAAGTGGAACCTATGCTTTGCCGGAATCCCAACTGGACCGTTTCCTGATGCGTTTGTCTTTAGGTTATCCATCGCGCCATGCAGAAAAACTGTTATTACAGCAGGAATCCCGTTTTGCCCTGATTGCCAGTCTGGCACATATTTTTACTGAAGATGAAATTCTAGATCTGCAAAATCTGACGCATCAGATATTTATCAGTGAAGCGATTCAGGAATATTTGCTCGATCTCGCAGAAAAAACTCGTAAAAGCCGTCATGGACTTTCTACGCGTGGCCTTCTGGCCTTAAAGCGTGCAGCACAAGCGCATGCCCTGATTCAACAACGCGCTTTTGTCACACCGGATGATGTGCAGGCGGTATTTGTCGCGGTGACTTCGCATCGTCTGGGTTTGAGTGAAGCTGAAACGTTTAATGTGATGCAACAGGTTGCGGTCAGCTAAAGGAGTCCTCTCTTGGATAAAACCTGGCAAAAATGGCTGGCCAAACGCTTTCAATTTTCTCAGCAGAAACAGCTCTCGCAGAAAGATGTGCTGGTATTTATTTATCAGCAGGGCTATCTGTATCTAGTGTTGATCTTCATCACCTTTGTGGCGGGGGTGAACTATGCCAATAACCTGATTTTAGGTTTCTGCTTTTTAATCAGTGCGGTGCTGTGTATCAGTTTTTATCTGACTTTTAAGCAATTGCATGACCTGAAAATTGAATTGATCGCAGATGATGTGGGGCAGGTCGGTCATAGCCTGAATTTGCATCTTTATTTTCAACAACAGCAACTTCGTCCCCGCTATTTGTATATCAAAGCAGGGAATCAGCTAGCGAAAGTTTATCTGAATGCACAAAAACAGCAATTTATTCTGCCATTTTATGCAGAGCAACGTGGCAAGTTTGATTACCCGGCGATTCAGATTTATTCGGTTTATCCCTTTGGTCTGGTTCGAGCCTGGACCTATCTTTGTCATCAGCATTCGGCCTGGGTCGCGCCTAAAGCTGAAGTTTTTAGCACAGAAAATAAATATCACTTTAACCGTTTTGAACCGGATATGGATGAGTTCCGTGAATTGCGCAATTACCAGTCAGGTGATTCCTTGCAGGCGGTGTCCTGGAAGCAGTTTGCGCGTGGACAAGGCCTGTATGTCAAAGTCTTTGAGCAATATGAGGATGAACACAGTATCGAGATTCATTATGCACATATGCCGAGTCAGTCACATGAAGAAAAACTTGAATTTGTGATGGGTCTGGTCGAGCAGTGCGAGCAGCAGCAATGTGCGTATAGTCTGCATTTGCCACAGGCCGAATTGCCTCAGGGCGCAGGTGAAGAACAACTGCGGAAAGCCAAACAATTGTTGGCGCAGGCCTAAGGCGGGTAAATTCATGATCAATGCAAAAATCCGTACCTCGATTGTGCTGACTTTGGGCCTGATTCTCATCGCCCAGATGGCATTTATTCCGGTTCTACTCAGTATTATTTTTGCGATTAGTATTGTATGTATCTGGATTTTCCTGAAACGTCAGCAGCCATTTCCCAAAACGGGCACTTTTCTACTGACGGCTTTGGCACTCGGCAGTATTTATTTGAGCCATCATAGTTTTATTGGTGTTGAGGCTGGGGTAGCAGTTTTATCTACTTTTTTATTTGCTAAATCACTGGAAAGTAAAAATAAACGTGACCTGATTATTCTGTTTAATTTTGCCCTGTTTGTCGCTGCCAGTTCATTCCTATATAGCCAATCTTTTGGGATGGCGATCGTGATTGTGCTGTGTTTAATCAGCTGTTTGATTGGCCTGTACCGGATTCAGACCAGTGAGTTTGAACAGGAGCAGACCACTCAGCGCGCAGCATTGCAACAGGATGCCAAGCATGTGGGCAAGTTTATCTTGTACGCTGTTCCATTTTTTATCTTGCTGTTTATTTTCTTTCCGCGCTTGCCGCCACTTTGGCATATTCCCATTCCTGAAAATAAGGGCGTGACCGGCATTGGCGATAGTATGTCACCTGGGGATATTGCTGAATTATCCCAATCTAGTGCCCTTGCTTTCCGGATTATTGGTGATGTCAGCAAGCTTCCGCCGCGCTCAGAACTCTATTGGCGCGCCTTGGTGCTAGATGAATATGATGGGCAACGCTGGACCAGCAGTTTCGTCAATCAGCAGCCTTTAATGCGACAACCGATGGATACCTCACCCGTACCTACAGGCTGGAACTACCAATATCTGGCTACGGATCCTTCGGTGTTCTGGATCATGGGTTTGGAAAAATCGATACCTGTGGAACGCCGTTATTATAACCGTCAGGATTGGAGCATTGTGCCGAGACGGCTCACGCAACGTGTTGAACCAATTTCGTTACAATGGATCGGAACAGAATATGACCCTCAGGCTTTGCCAACGCAATATATCGAGCGAACGAATACTCAGGTGCAGCGCCGACTTGACCCGCGAGCGCAACAATTAGCACAACGTCTCTATACGCAAAGTGCGGAAGATCCTCGGCGTTATGTACAGAAAGTCTTGAACTGGTATCGGCAGAATAACTTTGTTTATACCCTGAAGCCGGGTCAATTGGGGCAAAACCGGATTGATGAGTTCCTGTTTAATTCCCGGCAAGGCTTTTGTGAACACTATGCTTCGAGTTTCGTGATGCTGATGCGTTATGTCGGGATTCCTGCACGGGTGGTCACAGGTTATCAAGGGGGGGAGCTGGCCCCGGATCGGATGAGCTGGGAGGTCCGACAGCTCGATGCCCATGCCTGGACAGAGGTTTGGATTGATCAGAAATGGCAACGCTTTGATCCAACCGCAATGATCGCTCCACAGCGTATAGATGATGGCATGCAAAATCTGCTTTCTCAGGATGCATGGGGATCGGCAAATCAGTCGACCTGGAACTCGCAGCATAATCTATGGATCACCAAACTACGCGTTTGGAGCGATTATGCCAGCTACCAATGGCAAAGTAAGGTGGTGGGTTATAATGCAGAATCACAACAGAGCTGGTTATCAAAATTAGGACTCGGTTCAGTTTATTCGAGTGTCATAATTTTACTGGGCAGTATTGCACTATTGATTTTGGCCTATGTGTTCAGAATTTATCTGAAAGCCCGACAGGCTCAATCTCCATTTGATCGTGCGATTCAACAACTGAATCAATCTTTAGCTGACGATCTCAAAAAACAGCCCGCTGAAACTTTTCATCACTGGATGCAGCGTTTATCTCAACAGGTTCAGATTGAAAACCAGACTGCCTTTATTCAAGCTATACAGGTTTTTGAAAAAAATCTTTATTCGGGAACCCCAATAACTGAACAAGAATTGAAAAAATTCAAGGATTTGCTTAAAACTTGTGCGGACGTTTTAAAAACTAAATGAAAAGGCTTGTTTTCGGTCGGAAAAATTTATAATATGCCAAGCATTCTAGGTGTATAGCTCAGTTGGTTAGAGCGCTACGTTGACATCGTAGAGGTCTCCAGTTCGAGTCTGGATATACCTACCAAGATTCTAAAAGCTCATTCTAAGAATGGGCTTTTTTATTGCTTTATTTTGATGTAATAATTTTTTATATCATTCATATTTCAGCTCGCCTTGAACTACAAATCAAATCTAAAAAATATCAGATCAAGCTCTTAAGTATTTAATCGGGATGATAGGCATTTGCCAATATTTTTAAAAACAAGATAAGCGTCTTCATAAGAATTAAGCTCATGATTTCACTTAAACTTACAATACTGAATATTGATTTATTTAAATGATGATTCATTCTGTATTCAGATCTACATAAATTTAAAGCATACTCATAGGGATATATTCTGTTTTAGACTTAATTCAGGATGCATAAATGAAGTACTCATTTATACAGCAGGCTTTCACTGGCCCCGTGGATATCGTAGGGGATATTCATGGTGAGATTGCCGCGCTGGAACAACTGATCCAGGTATTAGGTTATGACCAGCATGGTCATAATCCAGAACAGCGCAAACTAATTTTTGTCGGTGATCTATGTGACCGGGGGCAAGACAGTGTTGCGGTGATCAAACGCGTCAAACAGCTGGTAGATGAAGGCTATGCACAATGTGTGATGGGTAATCATGAATTGAACCTGTTGACCGATACTTTGCGGGAAGGCAATGGCTGGTTTTTTGGTTCACCGCATCAGGATGATCTGAAACCTTTTGATTCGATCCAAGCCTCAATCAAAGATCGACAATGGATTCTGGATTTTTTAAATAGCTTACCGTTGGCCTTGGAGTCGGAGCAGCTGCGTGTTGTGCATGCTTGTTGGCATCAAGGATCAATTGACCAATTACGCAATTCTGGTTTTACTTCGCTTGGCGAAGCCTATGCTGATTTCGTTCAACATACAGCGCTGGATCTGCAAGCCTTAGGTATTAATGAATTCATCCAGATAGAGCAGCAACGCTACCAACACCAGTTCAAAGACCCGGCTGCAACTTTACCTTTATTGCAACATCTCGCAGAAAAAGAGCTGCGTGAGCAAATGCACAATCCGATTCGGGTCATTACTTCTGGTGCGGAAAAAATCGCCTTAGAACCGATTTATGCCGGTGGAAAGTGGCGGATGATCGACCGCGTGCCATGGTGGGACAGCTATACCGACCAAATTCCAGTCATTACTGGACATTATTGGCGGAACTTTAAATCTACTGAAGAAAAAACCGGTTTACTCAAATCGATCGATGCACTGCAATGGTATGGACAGCAACAAAACGTATTTTGTGTGGATTATTCAGTAGGTAAATGCTATCTCGATCGCCAACAGGGTGTCGCGTTCAGACATCGACTCGGCGCCTTAAGATTTCCAGAAAATATCTTGAGCTTTGAAGATGGCAATCAGTATTCAGTTCAGCGGTTCTGAGAAAAGGCAATTTTCTGATACAAAAAAAGCAGCTTTTCCAGCCGCTTTTTTTACAGAATCTAGATTTTATTCTGCTTCGATTATTTCATAATCATGGGTGATTTCAACACCGCCATCAGACAGCATTTTGCTGGCAGAGCAATATTTTTCAGCAGAAAGTTCTACGGCTTTTGCGACCTGTTTCTCTTTAATCGCTTTGCCGGTCACTACAAAATGCAAGTGAATTTTCGTGAATACTGCCGGAATTGTATCTGCACGTTCAGCCTTTAATTCGCAGCGTACATCGGTAATATCCTGACGAGCCTTCTTTAAAATGGTAACAATATCAAAAGACGCACAACCGCCCAGACCCGTTAAAAGCAGTTCCATAGGACGGGGACCACGGTTTTCACCACCGTATTCAGCTGAACCATCCATGATAAGGCTATGACCACTTTGAGTTTTTGCTTCAAAAGCAACATTCTCTAACCAATGAACGCTTGTTTGCATTGCAACTACCTAAAAAAAGCTATAAATTTGTCAAGTAACTGTACACTAACATAAATTGGGTTGATACGGAATTTCAATCCCACTGTGTGACAAGTTCACATTAGGTCTTGTGCGATCTATAAATTATCCATAATCGGAACTGTTAGCATGACTTCAAACTTTTCACAATTAAGCACTGATGCGCTTTCTCCGGGGCAATTACCAGAATCCGTGAAAGCACTGTTAAAACGTGCATATATTAATCGTTATCCAAAACGTACCACGATCATTGATGCAGGATCAGAATCTAAATCTTTGTATTTAATTCTGAAGGGGTCTGTATCTATCATTCTTCGTGAAGATGATGATCGTGAAATTGTCGTGGCTTATTTAAATGCGGGTGACTTCTTTGGGGAAATGGGTCTATTCGAGGTTAATCCACAACGTACTGCGGAAGTTCGTACGCGTGATGTGTGTGAAATTGCCGAAATTACCTATGAAAACTTTCACGAAATCAGCAAGCAATATCCTGATCTGAGCTATGCGGTATTTGCTCAATTAGTACGTCGTTTGAAAAATACCACACGTAAAGTCACTGATCTGGCATTTATTGATGTTTCAGGCCGGATTGCACGTTGTCTGATCGACCTGTCTTCACAGCCAGAAGCGATGATTTTGCCGAATGGCCGTCAGATTCGTATTACCCGTCAGGAAATTGGTCGCATTGTTGGCTGTTCCCGCGAAATGGTCGGACGTGTACTAAAAACCCTGGAAGAGCAGGGCATGATCGAAACCGATGGTAAAGCCATCCTGATCTTTGATGCTTCATTAGAAGAAGCATCTGAAGCAGTGGCAGATGGTGCCATAGACGAATAATCCAGATATTAAAAAGCAAATCTTCGGATTTGCTTTTTTTATGCGTCATTACTCAATACATAAAAATTTAGAACAAGCTTCTCAGAAAAGATGATTTAAGTCTCCCTTATAATTCCGATAGGCTATAGCCCACTTAATCTCAATTCACTGAATAAAATTCACAGGATGTTTTTATGCAATTCAGAACGTTGGCGGATACCGGCATTCTTTTGCCAGAAATTTGTTTGGGCACCATGACCTTTGGTGAGCAGAACACGTAAGAACAGGCTTTTCAGCAACTGGATTATGCCTTAGATCAGGGACTGTATTTCTGGGATACTGCGGAAATGTACCCGGTACCGCCAAAACCCGAAACGCAAGGTGCTACCGAGCGTATTATCGGGAACTGGATCGCTGCACGTGGTGGCCGTGACAAACTTTTTTTAGCCTCAAAAATTGCCGGACCCTCGCAAGGTGGTAGTCATATTCGGGATGGAAAAACCCGTTTTGTTGCCGATGAAATTTCAGCAGCGATTGACCAGTCGTTGTCACGCCTGCAAACGGATTATATTGATCTGTATCAGTTACACTGGCCGCAACGCCCAACCAATTTCTTTGGCAAGCTGGGTTATGGCAATGCTGAAGCGGCAGAAAATCGTGCCGTCACAGATCTCGAAGAAACTCTGACTGCCTTGCAGGATGAGATTAAAAAAGGTCGTATCCGTTATATCGGTCTGTCCAATGAAACCCCTTGGGGCACGATGAAGTTCCTACACCTCGCAGAGAAGTTAGGTTTTTCGAAATTTGTCAGTGTACAAAATCCCTATAACTTGCTGAACCGTACTTATGAAATTGGCATGTCAGAAATTGCCCAATATGAAAATGTAGGCTTGTTGGCGTATTCACCTTTGGCATTTGGTTATCTGACCGGTAAATTCCGTCATGGCGCACGTCCTGCCAATGCGCGTGTCACCTTGTTCTCACGTTTTAGCCGTTATAGCAATCCGCAAAGTGAATGGGCAACCGAGCAATATGCCCAGCTGGCAGAACAGCATGGTTTAAGTCTCACCCAATTGGCTTTAGCCTTTATCAAGCAGCAGTTCTTTGTAACCAGCACGATTATTGGTGCCACCAATCTGGATCAGCTGAAAGAAAATATTCAGGCATTTGAAATTGATCTGTCGGAAGAAATTCTTAAAGGTATTGAAGATATTCACCGTCGGCAGCCGAATCCGGCACCTTAACTCTATGCTGATTGAAATGCACCCTCATATGAGGGTGTTTTTATTTTTTATAAATTAACAAACTTGAGTCCACACAACATAGATGTCGGAAACTAAAAACGGCATAATCAAATGAACATAAGAAGATGGGCCTTAAAAATGAATCCAGAAGCCACGACATTACCAACTACAGTATTAGTAAAAGCCACGAGTCGAATAGCCGAGCAATTACAGCTTACGGAAGCGGAACTTGCTGCCATTCTCGGCGTCTCGGAGAAAGATGTATTATCGCTTGTGCAAATGAATGATTTAGCTCCGCATACGAGTGAAGGAAAACAGGTACTCGCTTTAGTGCAGCTTTATCAGCAATTGTTTAAGCTTGCTGGTGGCGATTTTGAAGTAATGCGCCTTTTTATTAATTCGCCAAATCGCTATCTAGATGATCAGTTACCACGTAGGCTCATCCAAACGCCGCAAGGATTCAGCAAAGTAGTCGATCTTCTGGAACGGATGCGACACATTTAAGTCGTCTTCTATTAAATTTCCCGAAAAAACCATTAATCTCGATCAGAAAGGAAATTCAATACAGGTCATCTGAACAAGCAAATAAAAATTCTTTTTGGCGCTCTTGAAATCTGCTTTATATATACCAATATTATTACTGATATCTGTCTCCTAATATAAATTAAGTTTTTGAAAAATATATAAAAATGATTTGAAATTTTATCAAGCGCACCCATATATCCATCAAGTAGAAAATTTGTTGTGAGGAATAACAAGAATGCGTTTTGAAAAATTTACCAATCGCCTGCAGCAAACCCTTTCCGATGCGCAATCGCTGGCCATGAGTAAGGATCATACTTCGATTGATGGAATCCATATCTTAGCCACCTTGATGGATGAGGCATCCAATGTCAGCCTGCTGCAACAAGCTGGTGCTAATCTGCGTGAGCTACAAACCAAGTTGCAAACAGCATTGAGCAATGCGGCAACCCTGACCAATCCATCAGCAGATATCAATCTCAGTCCTGAAGCGGCAAAAATATTGCATCTGGCAGATAGCTTTGCACAAAAAGCCGGAGATGAGTTTTTATCTACGGATTGGGTGCTGTTGGCACTGGCAGAAACCGGAAATACCAAAACCTTATTAAATAGTGTTGGCGTAAAGGCAGAAACTTTAGGTCAAGTGATTAATCAATTTCGAGGCGATGAAAAAGTTATGAGCAATAATCATGAAGATCAGCGTGATTCACTGAATAAGTACACCATTGATTTAACTGAACGTGCGTTGGCAGGCAAGCTTGATCCTGTGATTGGCCGTGATGATGAAATCCGTCGTACCATTCAGGTTCTGTCACGTCGTACCAAAAACAACCCGGTACTCATTGGTGAACCGGGTGTGGGTAAAACTGCCATCGTCGAAGGTCTGGCGCAGCGGATTATTAATGGTGAAGTGCCTGAAGGACTCAAAGGGAAACGTGTTTTATCACTTGATTTAGGTTCTTTGCTGGCCGGTGCCAAATACCGCGGTGAGTTTGAAGAGCGCTTAAAAGCCGTTCTGAAAGATATTGCCAAACACGAAGGCGAAATCATCCTGTTTATCGACGAGTTGCATACCCTGGTGGGTGCTGGTAAAGGTGATGGCGCGATGGATGCCGGCAATATGCTTAAACCTGCGCTGGCCCGTGGCGAACTGCGCTGTGTCGGTGCCACCACACTGGATGAATATCGTCAGTATATTGAAAAAGATGCAGCGCTGGAACGTCGTTTCCAGAAAGTGCTGGTGGATGAGCCAAGCGTGGAAGATACCATTGCGATTCTGCGTGGTCTGAAAGATCGCTATGCGACCCATCACGGGGTACAGATTCTGGATTCCGCGATTATTGCGGCGGCGAAAATGTCGCATCGTTATATCACTGACCGTCAATTGCCGGATAAAGCCATTGACCTGATTGATGAAGCAGCATCGCGCATCAAAATGGAACTCGACTCCAAACCAGAAGCTCTGGATAAACTGGAACGTCGTCTGATTCAGTTAAAAATGCAGCTGGAAGCGGTGAAAAAAGATGAAGACTCAGGTGCCAAAGCTGAGATTCAATACTTGTCCGATCAGATCGCCACAGTTGAAAAAGAGTATCATGATCTGGAAGAAGTCTGGCGTGCAGATAAAGCGCTGGTCGAAGGCAATAAAGACGTACAGATCAAACTGGATCAGGCGCGTACAGCACTTGAAAAAGCACAACGTGAAGGTGATCTGGGCGAAGCAGCACGTTTGCAATATGGCGTGATTCCAGAGTTGCAAAAGCAGCTTGAACTGGCTGAAAAAGCCGATGAAAGTGCAACGCCAAAATTGCTGCGTAACAAAGTCACCGACAATGAAATCGCTGAAGTAGTCAGTGCAGCCACCGGTATTCCAGTGGCGAAAATGCTGCAAGGGGAGCGTGACAAGCTGCTGCATATGGAAGAATTCCTGCATAACCGTGTGGTAGGGCAAGATGAAGCCGTAGTTGCGGTGTCTAATGCGGTGCGCCGTTCACGTGCCGGTCTGTCAGATCCGAACCGTCCAAGTGGGTCATTCCTGTTCCTGGGGCCAACGGGTGTCGGTAAAACAGAATTGACCAAAGCTCTGGCGAATTTCCTGTTTGACAGCGACGATGCCATGGTGCGTATCGATATGTCCGAATTTATGGAAAAACATTCGGTGAGCCGTTTGGTTGGTGCACCTCCGGGCTATGTCGGCTATGAAGAAGGCGGTGTACTGACTGAAGCCGTGCGTCGTAAACCGTATAGTGTGATCTTGTTCGATGAAGTCGAAAAGGCGCATCCGGATGTATTTAACATCTTGCTACAGGTACTGGATGATGGTCGTTTGACTGATTCGCAAGGCCGGGTAGTGGACTTTAAAAACTCTGTGATCGTCATGACTTCGAACCTAGGTTCACAGGATGTACGTGAACTGGGCGGTAATGCCACGAAAGAAGAAGTCCGTACGGTGGTGATGAATGCGGTATCGGAACATTTCCGTCCGGAATTTATCAACCGTATTGATGAACTGGTAGTGTTCCATGCGCTGGAAAAAGACCAGATTCGCGGTATTGCCGATATCCAGTTGGACCGTTTACGTCAACGTCTGGCAGAACGCGATATGCGCTTGTCGGTAGATGATACTGCTTTCGATCAGTTGATTGAGGCCGGTTTTGATCCATTGTATGGGGCACGTCCACTGAAACGTGCAATCCAGCAGCGTATTGAAAATGGTCTGGCGCAGAAAATCCTGGGCGGAGAATTCCAGCCGGGCGATACCATTCTGGTAAAAGCTGAAGCGGGTGAGTTAATCTTCGAAAAAATGAAACTTAACTAAACCGGTTCTCCTTGCAACAAAAAACCCAGCCTAGGCTGGGTTTTTTAATCTTATTTTTAACTTCGAGCATTGCAACACTTTTGTATTCTTGTTGCGGCGAGCTTTAAAGCATGGCTTAAAACTCAGCTCAGGGAAAATAAAGAAGATATCAATCGTGATGAAGACAGTTAATTCATCATCAAATTACACTTGTGGATGACGGATTTTCCAGGCACGGTGAATCTTTTGATTGCGCTTGAAGTCAGGACCAATAGTTTCTTGGGTAATTTCTTCAACATCAAAGAAGGCCAGAATTTCTTCATCCATCTCAAAACCACGATAGTTATTTGAGAAATACAAGGTACCATCAGTCGTTAAGCGATTCATGGCACGTTTTAATAGGGACAAATGGTCACGCTGTACATCAAAGGTACCGTAGAATTTCTTCGAATTCGAGAAGGTTGGCGGATCAATGAAGATCAGCTCATATTGCTCATGACCTTCTTTCAGCCATTCGAAACAGTCAGAGGCAAAGAACTGGTGTTGTTCATCCGCATGATCTACAGTTAAACCGTTCAGAACAAAGTTTTCTTTCGACCAGTTCAAATAAGTATTCGACAGATCGACGCTGGTCGTGCTCGCAGCACCGCCCAAAGCAGCATGTAAACTTGCCGTTGAGGTATAGCTGTACAGGTTCAGGAAGTGTTTGCCTTTGGCTTCACGTGCAATACGTAAACGCATTTGACGGTGATCCAGGAACAGACCGGTATCCAGGTAATCGGTCAGGTTGACCAGAATCTTGGCTTTGCCTTCCTGCACGATAAAACGTTTAGAAGCTGTACTTTGTTTGGTGTACTGGTTTTTACCTTCCTGACGTGCACGCGTTTTGATAAAGATCGCATCACGGCCCAAACCAGTCACGGCGCGAATCGCCTGTAGTGCTAGGTTAAAACGTTTCTTGGCTTTTTCCGGATCAATGGTTTTTGGTGGTGCATATTCTTGCACGTGCAAACGCTCGCCATACAGATCTACTGCGACGTTAAAATCAGGTAAATCTGCATCATAGAGACGTAAACAATGGATCTGTTCCTTGACTGCCCATTTTTTTAGAGCTTGCATATTTTTGGTCAGACGGTTGGCAAACTCCATCGCACCTTCAATCGGCTCAAACTGCTGAGGCTGCCAGCTTTCTAGGAATGGACGTACCACCGCGGCCGGTTTAACCGTACCGAAGCGGATATAAATCGGCAATTTACCATTCATCAAACGCAGGATTTGCGGATCATTGAACGCCAGCACATCGGCCTGCTCCACTTGGGAGGCAATCACAGCCGCTTTTTGATTCGGGAAATTCTTTTGCAGTAAAGCTGATAAACCCAGGTATAAAGAACGGTTTTGGGCTTTATCACCGAGACGTTCACCATAAGGCGGGTTGGTCACGAAGAATACTTTCTTGCCTTCCGCATGGAAATCAGGCCAGTCATTTAAAGTCCGTTCTTCAATCATGATATTGTCGAGTGCGGATTCAAAACCCGCCGCGATAATATTTTGTCTGGTGGCTTTAACCGCTTCCCAGTCCGCATCGAAGGCATAGAATTGTGGTAATGGATTTTCCATTGCCGCTTGATGACGTTCAGCAGCTTCGGCCTTGATGCTCATCCACAGTTCATGGTCATGGCCATTCCAGCCATTAAAACCGAAACGACGGACCAGACCCGGTGCACGGTCGGTCAAAATCATTAGGGATTCAATAATAAAGGTACCTGAACCACACATTGGATCGACAATGATGTCCGGATTTAACGCTTTTAAACCACCTTTTTGCAGAATCGCAGCGGCCAGGTTTTCCTTGATTGGGGCGTCAGTCATAAAGCGGCGATAACCGCGTTTATGCAAAGAGTCGCCAGACAGGTCCAGGCAGTAAGTATGTTCTTTCTTGCCTGCCAGAATATACATGGTAATTTCAGGCTGTTTGGTATCAATGCTTGGACGTTTGCCTACGGCTTCCATAAAGGAATCTACGACACCATCTTTGGCACGTAAAGTCGCAAACTGGGTATTGACCTTGATATCACGTTCGACATGCAAACGAATCGCAAAGGTACTTTGTGGTGCAAAAATCAGCGACCAGTCAAAGCTGAGAGCCCCTTCATAGAGTTCTTCTGCCACATCACGGGCATCATGAGAAAATTCAATTTCATGCGTGTGGATCGGCATCAAGACACGTGAAGCCAGACGTGACCACATGCAGATACGATAAGCATTTTCCAGTGTACCTTTAAAGGTTAAACGGCCTGGAAAACGCTCAATATTCTGAACACCTAAGCCTTGTATTTCTTCTTCTAATAAGGTTTCCAGACCATCGGCACAGGTGACCCAATAATTGCTTAAACGTGGAGAGGTATTCATATAATAGAGAGACCAAAAAAGATAAATAAAAAACTGCGCTAAGTTTACCGTATTTTTATATTGAAAGCTTTTGAAATTCTCTGAAAGGCCGTGGCATGTGATAGAGAAAAATAATATTCACACTATAAATTGAGGAACTGGTATGCATTTTGCTGTATACATGGCAAATCAGGCGGTCAGTCGATGGGGAGCGATGGCTGCCTGATTTTTCAATTTTATAATGGGGGTTAAGATGTTAGAGAATCAGTTACGCAACCATGACGCTTTTTCAGTGGCCACTTTAATCTATGCGCGTTTACGACGTGTTTCAGGTCGGGTGATTGATGCAATTTATCTGGCAGAGAACCTGGATTATGCCCGGCATGTGATTCAACTGGCAGAGCAGACCCAAGACCCAGATTTGAATCATCTGATCCAGCGCCTGAAAATGGTACTGGAGATTTCGGAAACAGCACAAGATTCACCAACAGAATCTGCACACCCAAGCCAGCAGGAAGGGCTGATCTCGGTCGAACCGGATGAAGACGATATCTATCGTGCACAGGTGTCACATCGTTATATTGGTGCACTGCGTTAAACCTGAGATGGGTGTGAATGCTCCAGACTGAAGCGCCCGTTGGTTTTGTACTTAAAATCAGCAAGATGCAAATCGGGTTAAATTATGTTATTGAAAAAATACAAAGGAATCTGATTTTTTGTTTTTATTGTTCAGATGCTTTTTGTACAAGTAGCAGCATGGCCAACTATAAAAATTCGCCAATCTCTGTATAATATGTTGACTTAACGCATAAGGAATCTCTCATGCACTTGGCGGCATTGCATACACCGAGCCAGATTCAACTCAATAAAGAAGGTAATCTAAAACACTTCTTGACCATCGAAGGTCTTTCTAAAGAAACCCTGACAAAAATATTGGACACTGCACAGTCCTTTTTTAATGACCAAAATCAGCTGATCACCAATAATTTGCTCGAAGGCAAAACGGTGATGAACCTGTTCTTCGAAAATTCAACCCGTACCCGCACCACCTTTGAAGCCGCTGCCAAGCGCCTTTCTGCCAACGTTCTCAATATCGATATTGCCCGTTCGAGTACTTCCAAAGGTGAAACCCTGCGTGACACCTTATGGAATCTGGAAGCCATGGCGGCCGATATTTTCGTGGTGCGTCATTCATCTTCAGGGGCAGCGCATTTTATTGCCAAGGATGTCTGTCCAACAGTGGCAATTATTAATGCCGGTGATGGCCGTCATGCGCATCCGACTCAAGCGATGCTGGACATGCTGACCATTCGCCGCGAAACCAATAAAAAATTCGAAGAAATGTCGATTGCCATTATTGGCGATATCAAGCATTCACGTGTCGCGCGTTCAGATGTGGCTGCCTTGCAAACTTTAGGTTGCCAGGATATCCGGGTGATTGCACCGAATACCTTGCTGCCATTGGGTTTTGAAGAATATGGCGATGGTGTTCGTCTATTTAACAATATGGAAGACGGCATCAAAGACTGCGACGTGATCATTACCTTACGTATTCAAAACGAGCGTATTGATTCTCCGGCACTGGCCTCGCAAGCAGAGTTCTACAAAATGTATGGCTTGAATAAAGAACGTCTTGCCATGGCCAAACCGGATTGTATCGTGATGCATCCGGGACCAATGAACCGCGGCGTTGAAATCGACTCAAGTATTGCGGATGGTCCGCAATCTGTGATTTTGAAGCAGGTGACCAATGGTATTGCCGTGCGTATGGCGGTGTTGGCTTTATCGATGCAAGGCCAGTTACAAGAACAAGGTTTGATTGAAGCGATTGCGGGTTAAGGAATAAGTCATGACTATTGTAAAAATTGAAAATGTCCGTGTTCTTGATCCGATCCAAAACACTAATTCTATCCAGACCGTGTATCTGGAAAATGGTAAATTCGTTGCAGAAACAGCAGACGTCTTTGAAACGATTGATGGTCAAGGCAAATGGTTAATGCCAACCATGGTCGATTTGTGTGCGCGTTTACGTGAACCGGGTCAACAGCAACACGGTACGCTTAAGTCTGAAGGAAAAGCGGCACGTGAAAATGGCATTTTGCACGTATTTACGCCACCCGATTCAAAGCCAATCGTACAAGATAATGGTGCGCTGATTCACGGTCTGGTCGAAAAAGCCATGCTGGATGGTGGGATCTATCTTCAAGTGATTGGTGCGCAAACCCAAGGCTTAAATGGTCAACAACCGGCAAATATGGCGGGCTTGAAAAAGGGCGGTTGTACTGCGGTTTCCAATGCCAGTGCGCCGTTTGCCAATGATGATGTGGTACTGCGTACCCTTGAATATGCTGCAGGCTTAGACCTGACGGTGGTGTTCTATGCGGAAGAACCACAAATTGCCAAAGACGGCTGTGTGCATGAAGGGTTTATTGCATCACGTCAGGGCTTGCCGATGATTCCGGCACTGGCTGAAACCGTGGCGATTGCCAAATATCTATTGATGATTGAATCAACCAAAGTACGAGCACACTTTGGTCTGTTGTCTTGCGGTGCTTCGGTGGAACTCATTCGTATTGCCAAGGAAAAAGACTTACCGGTGACCTGTGATGTGGCCATGCATCAGTTACATCTGACCGATCATTTAATTGATGGTTTTAACTCACTGGCACATGTACGTCCGCCACTTCGTTCTGAACACGATAAAGAATTATTGCGCCAAGGTGTGAAATCAGGCGTGATTGATGCGATTTGTACTCATCATGAACCGCTAAGCAGCTCTGCGAAAATGGCGCCGTTTGCTGAAACACAGCCAGGATTCACAGCTTTTGATACCTATGTGCCTTTTGGTCTGCAACTGATTCGTGAGGGGTTGTTGACTCCACTGGAATGGGTGGAAAAAGTGACCCTAGCTCCGGCTCGTGTTGCACAAATGGCAGATCGATGGATAAATGAATCAGGCTGGGTGCTGCTAGATCCGGAACTGGAATGGACCCTGAATAAAGAAAGCATCGTGTCACAAGGTAAAAATACCCCGCTAATTAATCAAAAAGTGCTGGGTAAAGTGGTTCAAACTTTTGCTGCTTAAATGATCCCAATTTTATAAAAGTCAGCTTCGGCTGGCTTTTTTTATTTTTTAAATTTTGTGTTGGTAAAATGAGTACTCAACAAAAACAGTGAAACTTTATGATATTCATACAATTATTTACATTTTCAAAAAATGGGGATCGTTACACTGATTAAATATTAAACATTAGAAAAATCAAAAGAATGGTGACGATTATGAATATAGACTTTATAGAACGCTTAAAAAGCGATGTTACGGCGATTGTGCTTCAAGGTGAAACCGAGCATTTATTTGCCAAAGATCAAGCTTTGGCTCAATTCTATCCCATATTTTTAAGTATATTGCGTGCACGTCCCGCCTGGATTGAGAATCTTGGTCAGCAACTTAATCCAAAAATTCATGAATTATTCAATGCAAATCCGGCACTCAAGCAGCAGTTTCTGGATCAAGTGGATCAGAGCGCGCCACAAGATGAAATAGAGCATACCTTGAACCGGTCAATTGTACCGACTATGAATTTTTTACAGACCGAAGCGGGTGCTTCAAGTCCGGAAGCGATTAGCCATTTGCTGGAAACCCACGCCGATTCGATTCAGCGCGCATTACCCGTCTGGGCTGGCCCTATTCTGGCAGCGCTTGGAGTTTCACCCTTGGCAGGGCAGAATTTAAATCAGGAACCTGTATTGGCGGAGCAGACCATCATTGTTCAGGAAGAGAGAAAAACCGGCTTTTTATGGCCGTTTATTATTTTTCTGATCCTGGCGGGTTTGATCCTGTTTTTGGTTCGCAGCTGTATGCAGGATGATGTTGAAGATTCAAATACCCAAGCGACCAGTGAAGTTGCCGCAGTTCAGCCTGCATCCTTGCGATTAAGTACCGGCAGCAATGGCGAAATTGTCAGTTGCCAATTACAGCTGAATAATCCGCAGTATATGGAAATTCTGCAAAACGAGATCAAACAGATCTTTAATTATAATATTGGTTGTGGCGCGCTGAGCAGTGAGATTTACCATTCAGAATTTATTGATCAGGATACCATTCCATCAGTATTGAAAGCGCTTCAGGGGATGCCAAATGTGTCACTGGACTGGATTGGCAATCAGGTTTCGGTACGTGCAGCAACCAATGCAGAGGCTGAGCGTCTGGCAGCACAAATTCGTAGTCTGGCCAAAAATGTCACAGTGGTGGCCCAGCAGCCGCTCAATAGAAGTGACGTGATTAATACTGCCAATAGCGAAGCAGAACAAGCCTTGGCCAGTATCAAGACTGATAATGTTAAAGCACTGGATGTGGCGACTGCACTGAATTTACAGATTATTAATTTTGATACGGCATCGACTGAAGTTCCGGAAGTCAATAAACTGGTGCTGGATCAAGCTGCTGCATTATTACAACGCGCGCCTCATGTGATTCTGAAAGTCACAGGACATGCTGATGCTCAAGGCAGCGAAGCAGAGAATAAGGTGCTGTCCGTACAGCGTGCTCAAGCGATTACCAGTTATCTCGTTGGAAAAGGGGTCAATCCTGCACAGTTACAGGCAGTTGGCATGGGAGAGGATCAGCCGGTTGAACCCAATGCGACACCTGCTGGACAGTTTCAGAACCGTCGCGTGACCTTTGAGGTCGTGAATACTGAAACGGGAATTGTGCGTGAAGTAGATGATGAAGGTGTGGTTGAGAAGACAGGAAATTAAGAGAGTGGCCTAAATAAAAAAGGACGAATCTTCGTCCTTTTTTATTGTCTTAAATTAAGAAAATACCGGCGGGCTATAGGTTAGCGTTCTTCCCAGGAACCAGAGCAGGAACAGTACCAAAGGCAGATGGAAAATCAGCTGGGTAACCGTAAATCCAATCACATCTTTGGCTTTTAATTTCAGAATACCCAACATCGGCAGCATAAAGAAAGGATTAATCAGATTAGGCAAGGCTTCTGCTGCATTATAAATCTGCACTGACCAGCCTAGATGCACTTTCAGGTCATGTGCAGCCTGCATCACATAGGGTGCTTCGATAATCCATTTGCCTCCACCGGATGGAATAAAGAAGCCCAGGATCGCTGAATAGAGTCCCATCACGATGGCAAAGGTTTCCTGCGAGGCAATGGAAACAAAGAATTCGGCAATGTAATGTGACAATGACAGATCGGCCGGGTTTAGCGCATTGGTCATCATAAAGGCAATACTGCCATACAATGGAAACTGGATCAGTACCCCAGAAATGGCGGGTACGGCTTTGGATACCGCATTCAGGAAATTTCGCGGTGTACCGTGTAAGGCCACGCCCAAAATCAGGAAGATAAAGTTATAGGTATTTAAGCTGGAAATGGCCAGAATCGGATTGCTTTTGGAAAATTCGTTAAACATCCAGACTGCGCCCAGAATCACAATCAGAATGCTTAAAATGGGTGAATTTTCCAGCCAATCCCCCGGTCTTTTTTCGGCAGATACTTCCGGTTTTTCTTCTTCAATCTGAATCGGGAAGTGCTCAATGGTTTTAATGTCAGACCCTTTAGGTGCTGACCAGT
This sequence comes from Acinetobacter lwoffii, assembly GCF_024129715.1. Classification (GTDB taxonomy): domain Bacteria; phylum Pseudomonadota; class Gammaproteobacteria; order Pseudomonadales; family Moraxellaceae; genus Acinetobacter; species Acinetobacter lwoffii_U. The sequence goes on along the minus strand of NZ_JAMXXM010000002.1, from coordinate 260,546 downwards.
AAGCAATCGCAATTGAAGCTACAATCAGTACCGCCGTCATGATCATGGATTGCGGCAGGAAAATGGTTTCGGTAAATGGAATCACGCCCGTCAGATTATAAATCGGTTCAGGCAGACTGCTTTTATTGGCCTGTAACTGTGCAGCTGAAGAACTGATGCCCAGTGCCCAGGTCGCACCCATCCCGATAATCGCGGCAGCCGCAGCAGCGCGGTAATCCATGTTAAGCTCTTTACGCTGTGCCAGTGCAATCACTAGGAGTGCAGTCAGTACAGTACTCATGGCCCAATTAATCAGAGAAATTAACAGGCTGACCGTGGCGACCAGGACAATCGCACCACGACCGGAATGTGGCAGGCGCGCCATTTTCTGGATCAGAAGCTGGACAGGCTTAGATACGGAAACCACATAACCGACCACGATCAGCATGCACATCTGCAAGGTAAAGGGAATCAGGCTCCAGAAGCCGTCTCCAAAGGAAATCGCGACATCCTGTGCCGGTGCACCAATTCCGATGGCGGCAATCGCCACAATGATGACGCCAAGCAGAGCAAAAATATAAGAATCCGGAAACCATTTTTCAGACCAGTCGCTGACGCGCAAGGCGAAGCGCTGCAAAATATTTTGTTGAGTTTGCATGATTAAAATCCATTTATTCTGCGATTATTATTTTGAAATGAAACAGCTATATATAAAAAAGCCCTTAAGATGCTTCATTCTTAAGGGCTGGCTGGATCAGGCAGCGTTACGTAGTAGCGCTACCCCCGTGACTTTTTGAATCTCTTCAAAACTTACCTCTGGTGCCAGTTCAACCAGTCGAATTCCATCAGGAGTAACATCCAGTACACCGAGATCGGTAATAATCCGGTTCACCACAGCTTGGCCGGTAAGGGGCAGGCTACATTGCGGTACAATTTTCGGTGTACCATCTTTGGCGCAGTGTTCCATCAAGACCACGACCTTTTGTACACCCGCGACCAGATCCATGGCACCGCCCATGCCTTTGACCTTTTTGCCTGGAATCATCCAGTTGGCCAGATCACCAGTTTCGGACACTTCCATAGCACCCAGAATGGCAATATTGACATGACCGCCACGGATCATGGCAAAGGAGTCGGCACTTGAGAAAAATGAAGCACCTTTACGCGCGGTAACCGTCTGTTTACCGGCATTGATCAGGTCGGCATCCACTGTCTCCTCGGTTGGAAATTCGCCAATCCCCAGCAGGCCATTTTCCGACTGCAGCCAGACATTGATATTTTCCGGAATATAGTTCGCGACTAGCGTCGGCAGGCCAATCCCTAGATTGACGTAGAAACCATCTTCAAGCTCTTGTGCCGCGCGCTGCGCCATTTCATTACGTGTCCAAGCCATGATCAAGCCTCCGCCTTTAAAGTCATCTGTTCAATACGTTTTTCCGGTTGAGCATTCAGGACTATCCGGTTCACATAAATTCCCGGAAGATGGATTTCGTCCGGATCCAGCACGCCAATTTCGACAATCTCTTCGACTTCAGCAATGGTAATTTTGCCGGCCATGGCACAGACCGGATTAAAGTTCTGGGCGGTTTTACGGAAAATCAGGTTGCCGGCTTTATCGGCCTTATAGGCTTTAACCAGAGCAACATCAGCTGTTAAAGATTCTTCCAGAATGTAAGACTTGCCATTAAATTCACGGACATCCTTACCTTCAGCGATCACGGTTCCGACACCCGTCGCCGTATAAAAAGCCGGAATACCGGCACCGCCAGCACGTAATTTTTCTGCCAGTGTACCCTGTGGGGTCAGCTCAACTTCCAGTTCGCCATTTAAATATTGACGTTCGAATTCCTTGTTTTCACCGACATAAGAGGAGATCATTTTTTTAATCTGTTTTGTTTCCAGTAAAAGCCCCAGACCGAAGCCGTCTACACCGGCATTATTGGAAATACAGGTCAAATTTTTGGTACCAGTTTCTTTTAGGGCCGTGATCAAAGCTTCTGGAATACCACATAGGCCGAAACCACCGACAGCCAGAGTATGACCATCTTGCACCACATCCTTTAAGGCGGATTGAGCGCTGTCATAAACCTTGTTTGACATCTTGTCACCTCTATTGTTATTACAGCAGACTTAAATCTACTGTTTATATCCTTATGGGTTGCTTAAGTTTATTTTGCTCAAGCATGATTATTGTTAAGCACAGGCTTTTTGCCAGTAGGCATTGGCATAATTGGATGGATTATTGCGCTGCAAGACTTCACTGATATTACGACTGGCCTGCATCAGTGCATCCAGCTGAATACCGGTTTCAAAGCCCATATTCGAGAGCAGGTAATACAGGTCTTCGGTCGAGACATTGCCAGATGCACCTTGGGCATAAGGACAGCCACCCAGTCCAGCAATGGAGGAGTCAAAGACCCGAATGCCTTGCAACAGTGACTGATAAATATTGGCAATCGCCATGCCGTAGGTATTATGGAAATGACCTGCCAAAACTTTAGTATCAAGTTCAGCCAGACAAGCCTCCCAGACATTTCTTACCCGATCCGGTGTTGCTGTACCAATGGTTTCACCCAACGACACTTCATAGCAGCCCATCTCCAGCAAACGCTGCGTGACTTTCACCACCTGCTTGGGATCAATGGCACCTTCATAAGGACAGTCCACCATGCAGGAAACATAGCCACGTACCTTAATATCATTGGCTTTGGCTGCTGCCATGACATCGGCAAACTTCTCGAAGCTTTCATCAATCGAGCAGTTGATGTTTTTGCGGGTAAAGCTTTCAGAAGCTGCAGTAAATACCGCCACTTCCTTGCAACCCACAGCCAGTGCCGATTCAAAACCTTTCATGTTTGGGGTTAATAAACTGAACTGAATATTCGGATCTTGGGGTAGGCTGGCAAAGAGCACATCACTGTCTGCCATTTGCGGTACCCATTTGGCTGAAACGCAGGAGCCGACTTCGATGGACTGCAGACCGGTTTTCATCAGGTCCAGAATCAGGTTTTTCCGGTCATCCAATGTCAAAGGTATTTTTTCATTTTGCAGGCCATCGCGTGGCCCGACCTCTACGATTTTGACAAAATCCGTCATGCCACTTCCTCCGCCAGAGGCTGGAACTCGACCAGTTCATCACCGGCTTTAACCTGATCACCCTTCTGAAAATATGAGCTTGCGATGATGCCGTCATGCGGTGCGCGAATCGAGTATTCGATCTTCATGGCTTCCAGCGTCATCAGCACATCATCTTTTTTGACTTTGTCATTGGCTGCCACGAGCACCTGGGTAATGACACCTGGCATTGGTGCGATCAGGTTATTTTCCGTGCCTTGTTCATCCTGATTATTAAAATCAGACTTCAAGTAATTAAACTTATAGCTTTGACCATTCTGGAACAGGGTAATGCCTTGCTCACTCTGGCTAAAAGCCAGTTTTTGCTGTTTGCCTGCCAGTTGTAACGCCAAAGTATGGGCATCGACGAGTTTTCCTTGAATCTCAATCTGCTGACCGTTATAGCTGGCGACAAAGCCTTGATCCTGAGTGCGGAACTGAACTTTCAGGTTGATGCCATTGCGTTGTAATTGCACTGTATGGCTATTTTGCTGGTTTAGGCGCCAGAATGCTTGCTGCTGCCATACCGGATTGCTTGGAGCGGGATTCTGTGCCTGACGTGACAGAAGTTCAATCAGTGCGGCACTAACTACCAGTTCGGCACGGATATCCGCAGAAGGTTTGAGCAGAGATTCTTCTTCACGCTGAATCAGGCCAGTATCTAAATGTGCATTTTTAAAAGAGTCACACAGCACCAAGCGATCTAGAAAAGCGATATTGTTACCCAGACCATCGACATGGAACTGACCCAGTGCATGATGCATTTGGGTCAAGGCTGCTTCACGATTTTTACCCCAGACAATCAGTTTGGCAATCATCGGATCATAATAGGTGCTGATTTCATCGCCTTCGACAATGCCACTATCAACGCGGACATGGTCATTTTGCTCCGGATAATGCAGGTAGCTGATCTGACCAATCGCAGGAATAAAGCCTTTTTCCGGTTCTTCGGCATAAACACGGGCTTCGAGTGCATGTCCATGAATCTGCAATTCATGCTGCTGCTTCGGTAAAGGTTCACCAAAGGCCACGCGCAGTTGCCATTCCACTAGATCCTGTCCGGTAATCATTTCAGTGACAGGATGTTCAACCTGAAGACGGGTGTTCATTTCCATGAAGTAAGCTGTGCCGTCTTGCTCCACGATAAACTCGACTGTACCGGCACCGACATAATTTACTGCACGCGCAGCATCGATTGCCGCCTGACGCATCGCCTCCAGTTTGTCTTCCGGCATTTTCGGTGCAGGCGCTTCTTCCAACACTTTCTGATGGCGACGCTGTACCGAGCAATCACGTTCGAACAGATGTACATAATTGCCGTGGGTATCACCAAACACCTGCACTTCAATATGACGTGGCTGAATCACATAACGTTCAATCAGAACGTCTTCATTGCCAAAACTTGAACGTGCTTCACTCTTGCATGAAGCAAGCGAGCTAAGAAAATCTTCGCTGCGTTCCACCAGACGCATGCCTTTACCGCCACCGCCGGCACTGGCCTTGATCAGTACCGGATAGCCAATATTGTCTGCCTGCTGTTTCAGGAAGTCGGCATCCTGATTGGTACCATGATAGCCGGGGGTTAGAGGCACACCGGCTTTTTCCATCAGCGCTTTAGAGGTGGCCTTTAGACCCATTGCCAGAATGGCATCGACTGGCGGGCCAATAAAGACAATATTGTTGTCCTGACAGGCCAAGGCAAACTGGTCATTTTCGGACAGGAAACCATAACCGGGGTGAATCGCCTGGGCACCAGTGTTTTTGGCTGCCTGAATAATGCGATCAATTTGCAAATAACTTTGTGCTGCTGGCGATTCACCAATATAGATCGCTTCATCGGCCAGTTTCACATGTTGTGCCTGAGCATCGGCATCGGAGTAGACGGCAACGGTGGCAATTCCTAATTTCTTCGCTGTACGAATCACACGGCAGGCAATTTCACCACGGTTGGCAATTAAAATCTTCTCAAACATTGTAGGATCCTTCTCGTTGTTATGCCGTGGTCTTGATCCAAGCCGGGCTTTGTTTGTTCAAAAATGCATTCAGTCCATTTTTCGCCTCATCTCCCTGGCGAATATGGGCAATATGCTGTGCTGTTTTAAGCAGTAAATCTTCGGTCAATACCTGTTGGTCAACCAGTTGAATCAACTGTTTGGATGCGCTCTGTGCAGCAGGTCCACCAAGTAAAAGTGCTTCCACAATTTCATCAATTTTGCTGTCGAGCTGTTCCGGTGTGGTGACTTCATGTGCCAGTCCAATGCTTTTGGCCTGTTCAGCAGAAATGCGCTCGGCAGTCAGGAAATAACGCGATGCCTGACGTGCACCAATCGCACGAATTACATACGGGCTGATGGTCGAAGGTGCCAAGCCTAAACGTACTTCCGACGTCGCAAACTTGGCATCTGTACTGGCGATGCAAATATCACAGGCCGAAGCTAAACCCATGCCGCCACCAAAGGCAATGCCGTGTACCCGGGCAATGGTTGGCTGTTTTAAGGTCGCCAGACTTTGCAGCATTTTTGCCAGTTTGAGAGCATCCGCTTCGTTGTCTGCCTGTGATGCCTGACCTGCCTGTTTCATCCAGTTCAGATCCGCGCCAGCAGAGAAACTCTTGCCTCGGCCTGCCAAAATCACCACACGCACATCATCATGGTCATTTAAAGACCGGAAACAGGCATGCAGTTCTTCAATGACTTGAGTATTAAAGGCATTGTGCAGTTCAGCACGATTAATCCAGACCGTCGCGACCTGATCCTGCTGTTCGAGCTGTAAAAATTGATATGTCATTTTGTCACCTCTTACATACGGAACACGCCGAATTTGGTTGGCTGGATGGGTGCATTGAGTGCTGCAGCTAGACTCAAGGCTAAGACTTCACGTGATTGCGCCGGATCAATCACACCGTCATCCCATAAACGCGAAGACGCATAATAAGGATGGCCTTGGCGTTCGTACTGGTCACGAATCGGCTGTTTAAACTGGTCTTCTTCTTCAGCTGACCAAGTTCCGCCTTTTTGCTCAATCTGGTCACGTTTTAAGGTCGACAAGACGCTGGAGGCCTGTTCACCGCCCATCACTGAAATACGCGAGTTTGGCCAGGTCCACATAAAGCGTGGCGAGTAAGCGCGTCCACACATACCATAGTTGCCTGCACCAAAAGAACCGCCAATCACTAGAGTCAGTTTCGGTACATTGGCATTGGCGACGGCCATCACCAGCTTAGCACCATTTTTGGCAATGCCTTCATTTTCATACTGGCGGCCGACCATAAAGCCGGTAATATTTTGCAGGAAAATCAGCGGAATATTGCGCTGGGTACACAGTTCAATAAAATGTGCGCCTTTTTGGGCAGACTCGGAAAATAGAATGCCATTATTGGCAATAATCCCGACCGGCATGCCATAGAGCTTGGCAAAACCGGTCACCAGGGTAGTGCCGAAACGTGCCTTGAACTCGTCAAAACGTGAGCCATCGACAATACGCGCTATCACTTCACGGATATCAAAAGGCTTGCGCGCGTCACTCGGCACAATGCCGTACAGTTCCGAACTGTCAAACAGCGGCGCTTCGATTTCATCTGCGGTCTTGTTTGGCTTTTTGTTCAGGTTGGCCACGATGTTGCGGGCAATCGCAAGTGCATGTTCATCGTTTTCAGCCAGATGATCAGCCACGCCAGACAAACGGGTATGCACATCACCACCACCGAGATCCTCACTGGACACCACTTCACCAGTAGCTGCCTTAACCAGAGGAGGGCCGCCGAGGAAAATGGTGCCCTGATTGCGGACAATAATGGTTTCATCTGACATGGCAGGCACATAAGCACCGCCTGCAGTACAGCTGCCCATCACCACTGCAATTTGGGCGATACCTTGGCTCGACATACGTGCCTGATTGTAGAAAATACGGCCGAAGTGATCGCGGTCTGGAAATACTTCATCCTGTAAAGGCAAATATGCACCGCCTGAATCCACCAGATAAATACAAGTCAGATGGTTCTGTTCGGCAATTTCCTGGGCACGTAAATGCTTTTTCACTGTTAATGGATAATAAGTACCGCCTTTCACCGTAGCATCATTGGCGATGATCATGCAGGTCACACCGTTGACCTGACCAACACCAGCGACCACACCTGCGGCAGGAACATCATCCTGATACACCTGATAGGCAGCCAGCTGACCAATTTCCAGAAAAGCGGTTCCTGGATCGATCAGGTGATTAATCCGTTCACGGGGGAGTAATTTGCCACGGTCCAGATGTTTTTGACGGGCAGTTTCGCCACCACCCAAAGCAATTTTTTCAACTTTCTGTTTTAGGTCATCCACCAGTTGCAGCATGGCAGTCTGGTTGGTTTTAAACTCTTCACTACGTATATTAATTTTGCTCGATAACTGATTCATGACGAACATCCTTGTTTTATTCTAAGTGTTAAGGTTTAGGCTGTTTCGTTGAAAAGTTCACGGCCAATCAGCATGCGGCGGATTTCTGAAGTACCGGCGCCAATTTCATACAGTTTGGCATCACGCCATAAACGGCCGGCAGAAAATTCGTTGATATAACCGTTACCACCTAAAGTCTGAATGGTTTCTCCTGCCATCCAGGTCGCTTTTTCAGCAGCATATAAAATGGCACTGGCAGCATCTTTACGCAGGCTACGGCTATGCTCAGCTTTGTCACATTCAGCACCGACCGCATAAACCAGTGCCTTACAGGCTAGCCAGGTCGAATACATGTCGGCAATTTTGCCTTGCATTAACTGGAATTCGCCCAGCGCCTGACCAAACTGTTTACGGTCATGAATATATGGAATCACGGTATCCATACAGGCATCCATAATCCCCAGTGGGCCAGCACTCAATACAGCACGCTCATAGTCCAGACCACTCATCAAGACCTTGGTGCCATTACCGACGCCGCCCATGACGTTTTCTTTGGGTACTTCGACATTGTCAAAAAACAGCGGATAAGTGTTTGAACCACGCATGCCGAGTTTGTCCAAATGGGTGCCGTGGCTAAAACCTGGCATATTTTTCTCAACCAGAAACGCAGTCATGCCTTTGGCGCCGGCCTGCAAATCGGTTTTTGCATAGACCACTAGGACATCGGCATCGCCACCATTGGTGATCCACATTTTTGAACCATTCAACAGGTAGTGATCGCCTTTGTCTTCTGCTTTCAGTTTCATGCTCACCACATCCGAGCCTGCATTCGGTTCAGACATTGCCAAGGCACCGACATATTCACCTGAAATCAGTTTAGGCAGATAACGCTGTTTCTGTTCTTCAGTACCATTTCGCTTAATTTGGTTTACACATAGGTTAGAATGTGCGCCATAGGACAGCCCAATGGATGCAGAAGCACGGGAAATTTCCTGCATGGCAATGATGTGCGCCAGATAACCAAAATTTGAACCGCCATATTCCTCACTGACTGTCAGCCCGAGCAGGCCCATCTCGCCAAATTTTTTCCAAAGGTGAGCAGGGAACTCGTTGTCACGGTCAACCTGTTGAGCAATCGGGGTAATTTCTTTGGCGCAAAATGCGGCCACTGAATCACGAAGCGCTATTAGAGTTTCATCCAAACCGAAATCCAAGCTTTGTAAATTCATTCTTCATCCATCCTGAGGTTATATTTGTTGTGTCCAAAAAAGCATTGTTGTTGTGCTTGTGGTTTTAACATACAACGAAAAAATAAAAAAGTGAATCTATATTCACAAAATGATTTACAATTCATTTTATCTTGTTGAGAATAATTTTATGAGTTATAAAAGATCATCATTGATGCAGGAACGAATGGAACAAAATCGCCTGTCGATTTTGGAATCTGCTCGTGAACTGATTATTCAAGGGGGCTTGAAGGAGGCATCGATTCAGGCGATTGCAGAGCGCGCAGGCGTTTCTACCGGGCTGGTCTATCGATATTTCGAAAGCAAAAGCCAGATTTTAATCGAGGTTTTGTCGGCCGCGATTCAGCATGAAGTCGGGATTCTGAACCATATTGCCGAGTCAGATTTATCGCCAAAACTGAAATTGCAAAAATCTGTTACAACTTTTGTCAAGCGTGCCATGAATAGCCCCCAACTGGCGTATTCACTGATGTTCGAACCGGTTGATCCGGAAATGGAACATGAGCGTTTTCGCAGTAAGCAGCTGCTCAAGCAGAGCATTAAGGAAATTCTGGCCGAAGGAAAGGTCAATGGAGAATTCGAATTTGAAGATTTGAATACGGCAGCGTTGGGCGTGGTTGGCGCCATGACCTTTGTCGTGATTGAACCTTTAAATCCGTCCCGCAATGTGATGTTTGATCAGAAATATAAGGATCACTTTGTCAAACAGATTGCCGATTTTTGTGTCAACGCAGTACGTGGACAGGAGGAAAATTTACAAGCATAAACGCACAAAAAACCGGTACACAGACAAGGTCGTCGTGATCATAAAACAATTAGTAAAGTTGAAAATCAGAATTACAAAGAATCAAGGAGATCGATTCAATGACACAAGTACGGTTAAGCTATGCCTATGGAACCAGCAGCCAGCCTTTATTGGGCATGACGATTGGTGAAAAATTTGATCAGGCTTGCGAGCAGTATGCAGAACGTGATGCAGTAGTGAGCCTGCATCAGGACATACGCCTCAGTTACCGGCAGCTACAGGATCAGGTCAATGCCTTTGCCTGTCAGCTGCTGAAACTGGGTATGCAAAAAGGTGACCGTCTGGCGATCTGGTCGCCGAACTGTGTGGAATGGACCATTACCCAGTTTGCAGCCTTCAAGGCAGGCATTATTCTGGTGAATTTAAATCCAGCTTATAAAAGCAATGAGCTGGAATATGTGCTAAACAAGGTCTCTTGTAAGGGATTGGTGATTGCAGCGCAGTTTAAGACGACGGACTATCAGGAAATTCTGACTAAAATTGCACCTGAGCTGATGCAGACTGAAAGTAAATTCCTCAATGCAGAGCGACTGCCACATTTAAAGCATGTGATTAAAATTGATGATCAGCAGCATACCGGTATCCACCGTTTTCAGGATTTACTAAGCTTGCCAAGCGCCCAAGAGCTGGAACAACTGCAACAGATCTCCAGTGAATTGCAGTTCGATGAAACGATTAATATCCAGTTTACTTCGGGCACTACAGGCAATCCGAAAGGCACCATGCTGACCCATAATAATATTTTAAATAATGGGTACTTTGTCGGTGAAGCGATTCATTTAGGTCCAGAAGACCGTGTCTGTATTTCAGTGCCTTTATTTCACTGCTTTGGTATGGTCATGGGCAATCTGGCCTGTATTACGCATGGTTCCGCCATGATTTATCCGTCTGCCGTGTTTAATCCATTAGAAACCTTAAAAGCCATTCAGCAGGAAAGATGTACCGCGGCTTATGGTGTGCCGACTATGTTTATTGCGGTGCTGGAACATGAACAGTTTGACGAGTTTGATCTGTCCAGTCTGCGTACCGGGATTATGGCGGGTAGTCCATGTCCGCAGGAAATTATGCAGCGCGTGATTGAACGGATGCATATGTCTGAAATCACGATTTGTTATGGCATGACTGAAACCGCACCCGTCAGTGCACAAAGCTCAACGGCAGACAGTGTCGAGCAACGTGTCAGTACGGTTGGCCGGGTACATCCGCATCTGGAAGTTAAAATTGTCGATGAAAATGGCAAGGTGGTTCCACGCGGCCAATTGGGTGAGCTGTGTGTACGTGGTTATTCAGTGATGCTCGGTTATTGGGAAGATCAGGATAAAACCCAGGAAGTGATTGATGCGGCGCGCTGGATGCATACCGGTGATATCGCTGAAATGGATGATGAAGGCTTTGTCAAAATCAAGGGCCGAATCAAGGACGTGGTGATTCGTGGAGGGGAAAACCTGTTCCCGAAAGAAATTGAAGATTTCCTTTATACCCATCCGGCTGTTTCAGATGTACAGGTGATTGGGGTGCCAGACCATAAATATGGTGAGGAACTTTGTGCCTGCATCATCCTGCATGAAAATGATCCTTGTACTGAAGAAACCATCCGTCAGTATTGTAAGGAGCATATTTCTCACAATAAAGTGCCGCGCTATGTGCGTTTCTTCCAGGAATTTCCAATGACGGCTTCAGGAAAGGCGCAGAAGTTCAAATTGCGTGAATTTATGCGTGAAGAGCTGAACTTGAAAGAGATTGCTTAAACTTTATTTTTTACGTTAGAACTAATCCTAAAGCTAACAATTAATAGCAACTCATCAGAGAGCCCGGCGACATGGATGTCGCCGTTTCACTGTATGGCAGGGATGCCATATCAGTGAAACAAAAGGGTTTGGTTACTTTGCCCCGTCAAAGTAACGAAAAACCTGCGCAATGGACGTTCAATATATCTAGCAGTTTGAGGTTGTACATTTAGCAAGATTCTAAAATGTCTGTAAATGAATTTACTGATCACGACGGTCTGGTAATAGAAATACATGAATGTACTGAACATCTAAAATCAGAGTAAAATATGGCAAAAAACTTTCACAGTGAAGTCGTGGTCGCCAGTTATGACGATCATATCCGTAAACTGATTCCCGGTTATGAACTGGTGCATCAGCAGATTGAAGCAATTCTCAGCACTGAACTCCCAGAAACCGCACATATATTAATAGTGGGTTGCGGAACAGGTTATGAATTGTCGTATTTATTAGAGCAACATCCAGACTGGACCTTTACTGCAATTGATCCATCAGCAGCCATGCTGAAACAGGCTAGTAAAAATCTGAATTCTATAGATCGACAAAGGGTGCAATTCATCCAAAGCACGATTCAAGATTTGAATCAGCCGGATACTTTCGATGCCGCATTGGCCATTCTGGTGGCTCATTTCATTCCAAATTCCGAAAAAAACGGATTTTTTCAGGCTATCCATCAGTGTCTTAAAACCAACGGTCTTGCATTGACCTATGACCTGATGCAACCCGAAGATCAGCAAGACATCAAAATTATGCAGAAGCTGGCACAGCAGACAGGGTTAAGCATGGTGCAAAGTAGCAAGATGATTGAACGCTTGGAGCAGGATTTTCACTTGTTATCTGCGCAAAATTTTACAGCACTTTTAACCAAAGTCGGATTTAAACAGTGCAAAATTTATTGTCAAATCATGAATTATCATGGTTTTTTGCTCAGAAAATAAAGATCAAAGAACTTTTTGCAAATTCTAAAGTTTAAGAGAATATTCAGGGAAGTATTAAAACAATGTCGGCATATTACAGTTTTATTCAGCGCGAACAGCATTCAGATGGCAGTACTACGGCTTATTACCGTTCTAATATTCATGCACAAGGTGCGTGGAATCCACATGAGCAGCACATGGCGCCAGCCACCGGTATTCTATGCGTCGAACTGGAACAGTTTCAGCCACGTGCTGACATGCGTATTGGTCGGGTCGGGCTGGATATTTTTGGCCTGATAGCCTTTGGTGAGTTTTCAATTACCACGCGCATGATCCGTCCGGGTAAAACCATTGAACTGGTTGAAGCTGAAATGTGTGCCAATGGTAAAACCTGTATCGTGGCACGCGCGTGGAGAATGCTAACTTCAAATACCACGGCCATTGCTGGAGTGGAAGATTTTCCGATCGAAAGTCCAGAATATTTACCGGTTTGGGAGGGTATGCGCTGCTGGCCGGGCGGTTATATCCAGAGTATTGAAACCCGGGCACATGCTGACCATCGTGCAGGCAAGGGCATTGTCTGGCTAAGAAATTCGCTGGACATGGTAGAAGGTCAACCGACGACAGACTTTAGTCGTTTGCTCGGTATGGTCGATACGGCCAATGGCATTGTGCCACGTCAGGACCCGAATTCCGGTTGGGGATTTCCGAATCTGGACCTGCAGATTCATATGCACCGTCTGCCGCAGGGTAAATGGCTGGGACTGGAAGTGGTGCAGCAATATGGTGAAGATGGTATTGGTCTGACCAGCGGGATTCTGCATGATGTTCATGGACCTTTTGGTCGAAGTGAACAGATTCTGACCCTGCGAAAGTTCTAAAGTCTATTCGAAACATCAAGGCCAATTGCCTCAATCTTTATTTATTGGCATGCTGTGCGTAATTTATCAGGAAGAACAGCAGATGCGGATCAGTATGATTGGGGCAGGGCGAGTGGCATATCATCTTGCCCTTGTATTGTCAGCACACCATGAGATCGTACAGATCTACAGTCGAACCCTAGAAAAAGCACAATATCTGGCTGAGCAATTCAACGCTCAGGCCATCGCTCAGCCTCAACAGCTGGATCATGAGGTGGATCTGGTCATTATCGCGGTCAGTGATCAGTCGATTGCCAACGTCATTGAACAGATTCATCCGTATCTACAGCAGAATCTGATCGTACATACCTCTGGCAGCACCCATCTCAATTTACTGAAAAATGTGCATGCGCGTGCAGGCGTATTTTATCCTTTACAGACCTTTAGTCTCGAACGCCAGATTGATTGGCAGCAGACGCCACTGTTGATTGAAGCGGTGAATGAACAGGACCAAATCCTGTTATTAGAACTGGCAAATAGCCTAAGCAATCGTGTTTATACTTATAGTTCCAGTCAACGTCTCAGTTTGCATCTTGCAGCGGTATTTGCCTGTAATTTTGCCAATTACTGTTATGACATGGCCAAGCAGGTGGTTGATGTACAACAGGTCGATTTCAGTTTGTTGTATCCCTTAATGCTGGAAACTGCCAATAAAGCCACTCAGAATGATCCCAAACAAATGCAGACCGGCCCAGCGATGCGTGGTGATCAGAATATCTTGAATATGCATCAGCAGATGTTAGCCAATATGCAGCGAGAAGATTTACAAAATGTCTATCAGTTGTTGAGCCAGCAGATTCTCACGCGTCATCAGAAATGAAGAAGCTGATAATTTATCTACGAAGCAGGGTTCAAAGCCAAATTTTTCCCATAAAAAAGCGCTGAATAATCAGCGCTTTTTTTGAGTCTTAGATTAAGAAATTTTCTTAAAGATAAAATCATTAATCTTGTGACCTGCTTCAATCCCGCGACGTTCAAACTTGGTTTGTGGACGCCATTCCGGACGAGGATAGCTATTGCCTTTGCCCGCCAGATTTTCCAGACGTGGACGTTCTTCCAATACTTCTATCATCCATTCCGCATACGGTTCCCAGTCCGTTGCAGCATGGAAAGTTCCGCCAAGTTCTAGCTTTTGCTCCACCAGCGGCATACGGTCATGCGAAACAAAGCGGCGTTTAAAATGACGTTTTTTCTGCCATGGATCAGGGAAGTATAACTGAACTGCATTAATACTATTGTCTGGCATTTCACGTAATACCTGAATTGCATCAGCATCCAGCACACGTAAGTTCGTTAGGCCTTCAATACCTGCTTCATACACGCACTGCGCAATTCCAGGTACATGGACTTCAATTCCGACAAAGTTACGTTCAGGATTAGCTTTGGCCATCAATACCAGTGAACGGCCCATACCAAAACCAATTTCTACAGTCAAAGGACGTTCAGGATGTTCAAAGTGCTGACGCAAATCACCGACTGGATATTCCAAAATTAAGTGACCATATTGTTCAAGCGCAGTACGTTGAGAGGTATTCAGCGGCATTGAGCGGCGCATAAACGTCACGATTTCACGGTGCTCGCTTAAGTTTTCCAGCTCCACGACTTGCTGGTCTAATTGATCGTTCGACATAACTTTGGCAAATCTAAAAATTCAGAATGCGGTATTTTAAGTCCTGAGCCGAGCAAGTCAAACTTTTCTCGGTATTTCTCCATAAAAATCGGCAAGATCTTCCAGATAAAATAAAAGAGCCAATTGAGGCTCTTTTATTAATCATCGTTCATCAGCTACTAAACCGGTCGATCAATGTACTGCTGGCTTCATTCAAACCAATCACCCTTACATCTATCCCTTGGGCTTTAAACTTCTGAATCACGTTATTCAGCATATTGACCGAAGTCACGTCCCAAATATGCGCATGGGTCAGATCCAGTTCGACATGCTCAAGCTTCTCTTTAAAATCAAAGAACTGATAGAACTTCTCTGAACTGCTAAAGAATATCTGTCCAGAAATAAAGTAGCTGCGTGAATGAGCCGAATTCAAATGCGTATAGACATGTACGGTTCTTTCCAGTTTATTAATAAAGAACAGGGCAGAGAGCAATACGCCGACAAATACACCAAGCGCCAGATTATGAGTGGCAAGCACGACAATAATCACGGCAATCATCACGGTATTAAATTCTAGCGGATGTTTGCTGAATTGCTTGATTGCTCCCCATTGAAAGGTGGTAAATGCCACCATAATCATGATCGCAACCAGCGCTGCCATTGGGATATAAGCCAGCCAGTCTTTCAAAAAAACCACGAGACACAGCAGAAACACGCCAGCGACCAGAGTCGATAAACGGGTACGTGCCCCTGAAGACACATTGATAATTGACTGGCCGATCATGGCACAACCGGCCATCCCGCCCATAAAGCCGCTGACAATATTGGCCATACCCTGACCACGACATTCCTGATGACGGTCACCTTCAGTTCCGGTCACTTCATCAATGACCGTAGTGGTCATCATGCTTTCCAGCAAACCGACAGTCGCCAAGGTAAAGGAATAAGGCAGGATAATTTGCAAGGTTTCCAGATTGAGTGGAATTTCTGGAATCAGGAATACTGGCAAAGTATCGGGGAATTGTCCAAGATCGCTCACGGTACGCATATCTGCACTTAACAACAGCGCCAACCCGCTTAATACGATAATACAGATTAAAGGTGAGGGAATGGCTTTGCCAATTTTCGGGATATACGGAAACAGATAAATAATTGCCAGACCAATCGCAATAAACAGATAACCGGTGCTATCCATCTGGTTAATTTCCGGGATTTGTGCCACAAATATCAGGATCGCCAAGGCATTCAAAAATCCATAGACCACCGCCTGCGATACAAAACGCATTAATTTAGCGACTTTAAAATAACCGGCAATCACTTGAATGATACCGGTCAGAATTGTGGCGGCCAACAGATATTGCAGACCATGTTCTTTCACCAGTGTAATCATCAAAAGCGCCATAGCACCTGTAGCCGCAGAGATCATGGCAGGACGACCGCCAAAAAAGGCAATGGATACTGCAATGCAGAAAGAGGCATATAAACCGACTTGCGGATCGACACCGGCAATGGCAGAGAAGGCAATTGATTCAGGAATCAGAGCCAGTCCCACGACCAGACCTGCCAGTACATCTGTCCGGATATTGGAAAACCATTCTTCTTTTTTCAGGCTAATCACGAAATATCATCTATATTTTGAAAACCTGTGTATGTTAAACAGATAGAGATAAAAATCTACACAAGATTGACTTGCAAAAGCCCGGAATATCCTGAATATTGAATGAGTAACTGCCCTGAAATGATAGTTACGCTTTTTTGCAATTTACAGGTTTGATCACTTGAAAGTTTGTCAGAAGCGATTTAAAACATTGAGAAGTGTATAACAAGGATCAGAAATGAAGCTTTACTATTCACCAGGTGCCTGCTCACTGGCAGCACATATTATTTTAAATGAAATTAATGTCGATTTTGATTTGGAACGTGTTGATTTAAAAACACATAAAACAGAAAAAGGTACGGATTATTACGAAGTTAATCCTAAAGGCTATGTACCAGCGTTAGAAATTAACCCTGGTCTGATCCTGACAGAAAATGTTGCGATTCTACCGTTTCTTGCTCAACACGATCCAAAACAAGATCTAATTCCACCATCGGGCATGGGACGTGCCAAGGTGCTGGAATGGTTAGGTTATCTGAACTCTGAACTACATGATGCCTATGCGGTGTTCTTCGGTGGCAAGTTATCTGACGATGAAAAGAAAAAAGCCTATGCGGAGATTGATCGTCTATTGAGTTATATCGATAAAGCGATTGGTGAATCGGACAATGATTATCTGGTAGATGATAACTTTGGCCCTGCGGATGCTTATCTGTTTGTCTTGACCAACTGGTCGAACCAGATTCAACATGATCTGAGTCCATATAAAAATATTATTCATATCCGTAATAAAGTGGCAGAACGTCAGTCTGTACAGATTGCCATGCGTGATGAAGGTCTGATTCCTTAATTACTGGAAAAAATAAAGGACTCAATCGAGTCCTTTATTTTTGTTCATGAAAATTTATTTAAAGAAATAGCCAGTTTCTGGCGAGCTGGCATTGGCCATACGTTTACGCGGCATACGACCCGCAAGGAAAGCTTCTCGGCCAGCTTCAACCGCTTTCTTCATCGCAGAGGCCATCAATACCGGATTTTGTGCAGCTGCAATCGCCGTATTCATGAGTACACCATCACAACCCAGTTCCATCGCAATCGCGGCATCACTGGCTGTACCGACACCGGCATCGACCAGAACCGGCACTTTGGCATTTTCCTTGATGATTGAAAGGGTGTGTGGATTCAGAATGCCCAGGCCAGAACCAATCAGACTGCCCAAAGGCATAATCGCGACACAGCCCATGCTTTCCAGCTCTTGCGCCACGATCGGATCATCCGAGGTATAAACCATGATCTCAAAGCCATCGTCAATCAAGGTGCGCGCAGCTTTCAGTGTTTCGGTTACGTTTGGATAAAGTGTCTTTTCATCACCCAAAACTTCAAGTTTGACCAGATTGTGGCCATCGAGCAGCTCACGCGCCAGCATACAGGTGCGGACGGCACTATTGGCATCGAAGCAACCTGCGGTATTCGGCAAAATGGTATATTTTTCCGGAGGAATGACTGACAGCAGGTTCGGCTGGTCAGGATCTTGGCCAATATTGACACGGCGAATAGCGACAGTGACAATCTCTGCACCACTGGTTTCAATGGCCTGCTGAGTTTCATTTAAATCTTTGTATTTGCCCGTGCCTACCAAAAGGCGTGAATGGAATTGGCGTGAACCAATCTGTAATAAATCTTGCATAATTGTCCCGAGTATTAGCCGCCACCGACCGCGTGAATAATTTCTATTTTGTCTGTATCGCAAATTGGCGTATCGCCCAATCTGCTTTTAGGAATAATCATTTCATTGACTTCAACCGCAAAACGCTTACCCTCAAGCGCCATACTCTGAATCAGTTCCAGCAGATTCTTGCAGTGAGTTTCCTGTCGTTCGCCATTGATGTAAATCATCATTCTAGCAACCCTCTATGATTAAGTGTTGTTCAAACTTATCTGGCGTATTTTAAAGCATTCCAGGCCAGAATTAACCATCCGGCAATCATTAAAGCACCGCCAATAGGTGTAATAACCCCTAAACCGCGGGGTAATCCTAAGGCCATGATATACAGTGAGCCAGAAAACAGTAAAATGCCGACCTGAATCAGACCGAAGCTCCATTGAATGGGCAATGCAGGGATGACTTTCGCCAGTAAAGAAAGAATTAGTAGTCCTAAGGCATGATAGAAAAAATAATCCGTTGCCGTTTGCCACCAGCCGAGCTGTGCTTCAGTTGCACGTGCTTTTAAACCATGTGCACCAAAAGCACCGAGCATGACTGCAAGTGCCAAATTAAGTGCTGAAATCGCAATCCACATTTGAATTGATCTTCCTGATAAAGTTTGCGCTCAACCTTAGCATAAATTCAAAATGCGGACATAAAAAAGCCTTCATCAAAGAAGGCTTTTTCGAGGTAAATCAATAACAGAATTTGGTGTTAATTGGATGACATTGCTACTTTAATTTTTTCCATGGCATTTTTTTCCAGCTGACGAATACGTTCCGCAGAAACATTATATTCGGCTGCAAGCTCGTGCAGGGTCGATTTCTCGTCGTCTAACCAACGGCGTTGCAGAATATTCCGTGAACGATCATCTAGCTGATCCATGGCTTCGTGCAGGGCAGAGGTGCTTTGCTCCTCATAGTCTTCATTTTCAATCAGACGGGCCGGGTCATAACGGTTATCTTCAAGATATAAAGCGGGTGCCACATGGGTGGAACCTTCATCATCGTCATCGCTTGATGCATCAAAAGCCGCATCATACGCCGTCAGACGGCCTTCCATTTCCAGTACTTGTTCTGGTGTGACATTTAAGTCATTGGCAATCGACTGTGCTTCTGCGAGCGTCAACTTTTTCGATGATTTCTTCAGGCTGCGCAGATTAAAGAACAGTTTACGTTGCGCTTTAGTGGTGGCGATTTTCACAATACGCCAGTTACGGATCACGTATTCGTGAATTTCCGCCTTGATCCAGTGCACGGCAAATGACACCAAACGTACGCCCATATTCGGGTCGAAACGTTTTACAGCTTTCATCAGGCCCAGGTTACCTTCCTGAATCAGGTCGCCTTGTGGCAAACCATACCCTGCATAACTACGCGCAATATGTACTACAAAACGCAAGTGCGACATGACCAGCATTTTCGCTGCATCTAAATCTTGGTCATAGTAATAGCGTTCAGCCAACTCTTTTTCTTGTTCGGCCGTTAAAATCGGAATCTGATTGACAGTGCTGATATAAGCACCGAGGTTGACACCTGGCGCCGATAATGACAGGGGCATCAACTGATTGCGGCTGTCACTCATGTGTTCTCCTTGAAGTGCGGGATAACCCTAAACTAGGTTTTATCTTAATCCAATCTCTCCGCAAATAATGGATATTTGGGTAGAGAAATGTAAAAAAGTATACGAAAGTGAAGACAAACAGTTTAATTGAAAATTTTTAAGATTCAATTAAGTAGTGAAACTCTGTATCAGAAATTTTTTTAAATTCAAGCTTGAGCTGATGCAGTTGACAATAGCGGCTGACATCCGTCTGGCTATTGGGATCAGAGGATTTCAGCAGGAATGTTTTCTGATTCCCGGCCTTTAGTGCGCGCTTTAACATTAATAGCGGCATTGGGCACGGTTTTCCCATAGCATCTATAAGGCTGAATTGCGCTGGATCTTCGGACATTGCGGTTTCATTTAGATAGCAGAAAAGGCTATAAATAGTAGCAAATATGATGCCAGAACCAAACTGGTTTAAGAAAAAGAAGATCTAAATGACTTTATAAAGTCTTTTGACAATTTTCATGAAAAAAATAACTAAATCAAACAGAACATGCTAAAAAAAATCTATTAATTGTGATAAACCCATGTTAAGCTCGTTGCGTATTTGGGACTTTGAATAAACAAAGTGATTGTTTTTCACCCTATTACATAAATGGATGTAACCGGGATTTTGTTGATAGTTTTACAGAATGATTACAAGCTTAAAAATAATATTTTCAAACTTGTTTGCTCTGCTGTTTGCAACACCGGGTGGTCCTTCTTTTAGTTTCAATGAGGATTAACTTATGACAGCTGCTCGCGAACAAGGCGTAGTTAAGTGGTTTAACGATACTAAAGGCTTCGGCTTTATTCAACGTAATGGCGGCGATGACGTATTCGTTCATTTCCGTGCTATCCAAGGTGACGGTCACCGTTCACTTCGTGACGGCCAACGTGTTGAATTCAGTGTTGTTAAAGGCCAAAAAGGCTTTCAAGCTGAAGAAGTTCAACCATTAGACTAATCTTCGGATTAAGCTAAAAAGAAAACGCTCCAATATAACTTGGGGCGTTTTTTGTTTATACTATCCCTATCTTAGTGATTACCCAATTAGAGCACCGCTTTATGTCATCTGGTTTTGAAACCTTAAATTTACATCCCAATCTAAAAAAAGCGATTGATGCTTTAGGCTTTACCACCATGACGCCTATCCAGCAGAAGGTTTTAAAATTCACGCTGGCAGGACATGATGCCATTGGCCGTGCACAGACAGGTACAGGCAAAACTGCCGCCTTTTTAATTAGTATCATGAATGATCTGTTAAATAATCCGATTCAGGAACAACGCTATCGTGGTGAGCCACGCGCGCTGATTTTGGCACCGACCCGTGAACTGGCGTTACAGATCGAAAGCGATGCACAGGATCTGGCGAAATATGCTGGTCTTAATGTGGTGACCTTGCTGGGTGGTGTGGATTTTGACAAGCAAAAGAACCAGCTTAATAAAGCGCCTGTCGATATTATGGTGGCAACACCGGGTCGTCTGATTGATTTTGTAGAACAAAAAGAAGTCTGGCTGGATCAGATTGAATTTTTGGTCATTGATGAAGCCGACCGCCTATTGGATATGGGCTTTATTCCTTCAGTAAAGCGCATTGTACGTTTCTCGCCGCGTAAAGAACAACGTCAGACTCTGATGTTCTCTGCTACTTTTAGCTACGATGTATTGAATCTTGCGCAGCAATGGTTATTTGAACCGGTTACAGTTGAAATTGAACCGGAAAAGAAAACCAATGCCGATGTCGAGCAGCGAGTTTATATGGTTGCTAAGGCGGACAAATATAAATTATTGCAAGAAATCCTGCGTGATGAGCCGATTGAAAAAGTCATGATTTTTGCCAACCGTCGTGATCAGGTACGCAAACTTTATGATCATTTAAAACGGGATGGTTATAAAGTGGTGATGTTGTCGGGCGAAATTGCTCAGGACAAACGCCTGAAAATGCTGGATCAGTTCAAAAATGGTAAACATAACATCATGATTGCAACCGATGTTGCTGGTCGTGGTATCCATGTCGATGGTGTGTCGCATGTGGTGAACTTCACCTTGCCGGAACAGTCGGATGATTATGTGCATCGTATTGGCCGTACCGGTCGTGCGGGAACCAGTGGCGTGAGTATTAGTTTCCTTGCAGAAGATGATGCGTTCTATCTGCCAGAAATTGAAAAAGCCATTGGGCAAAAATTGCCTTTGACCCGCCTGGAAGGTTACTGCTAATACAGACCATATAAAAAAACCGCTCTTGAAGAGCGGTTTTTTTATTGCGCTGTGGTTTAAGGCTTATTTGGCCTGACAGCGGAATGTAAGCACCGTCTGATAATCATCATTCTGGTTTAAACCAGTATTGGTACCTGCGATATTGCCAAGGACAGTAGCGGCTGCCTGAATCATCTGACCTGTTTGTTCATCGACTACGCCTTTTAAAGCGCCGTTATAAGCTTTCTTTTCATCCACAATAATGGGGGTTGATCGAGAGCCACAAGCTTTATTGGCCGCAGTAATCGCATTGTTTTTTGAGGTCAGTTGATTTTTACCTAATCCGGTCACCTCATACTGGTTATTTTCCTTTTGCACTGCCAATGCAGTCGGGTTTGAGGCACACGCAGTAAGCAGTAATGCAGAAATAGCTAATCCGCTGAAAGCGATTGTTTTTTTCATCATGAAATCTCAAGTAAATACGATGCTGAATATTTCAACACAGCAAGCAGCGCAGATTTTGTAGCTGTTGTATAAGTTTAGCAATTTTTGGTATAGCTCTATGTGAGTTAGGTGAAAAATAGAGCAGTACAGGATTGAAAAACCAAACAAGTTTATTTTCAAGTGGCGATGAGCTTGCTGAATCGCTATGAAGTTTCTAGCGTATTTTTCTTTGAATATGCTAATCTTGAGTATGGTTTTTAAGTGTAGATATACAAGGCAATGACGGAATCTGCGATTGACATCGTTCATCAAAATATTCACCAACGGCAATCGATTGGTCATCTGCTGGCACCGGCACCGAATGCAGAACAACTGGAAAAAGCCTTTCAGGCGGCATTAACTGCACCCGATCATCATCGGCTCAAGCCGACCACATTTGTCGTGGTTCCAGATAATCAGCGTGAAGCTTTTGGAGAGTTGCTGTCGCAGGCGCTCGTCGATTTGGGTGAAACTGAAACAGCGCAGATTGAGCGGGTCAAGAATCATCCGTTTCGTGCGCCCTTATTGGTACTTGCCTTAACGCGTTTGCAGGATCATCCTAAAGTTCCGCATTTTGAACAAATCCTTAGTTCAGGCGCAGCGATTCAGAATTTTCTGCTGTCACTTCAGGTTCAGGGTTTCTCAACCATGTGGCGTAGCGGTGCTGTAGTCGAGTCTGGCCTGTTTAAGCAGGCATTGGGAATTTCAAAAGACGATCTGGTCTCGGGTATTATTTATATTGGCACTGCCGCAAAAGCAATTCCCCCGCGTGCAGAGATTCAAACCAGTGATTTTGTAAGTTATTGCAACCAGAACAGCTAGTTGGCACGGTATAACAGGATATTAAAAAATAAGATGTCAGAATTAAATTTCTCAAAACTGGTAGAACCGGTTGCAGTTGATCATAAGACAGCTTTAAGAGTCACAGTATTGGGTGGGGGCAGTTTTGGTACTGCAATGGCCAATACTGCAGTGCGTAATGGTTGCAATACCATGATCTGGATTCGTGACGAAGCAGTTGCGGCAGATATTAATGCCACGCATATTAATAAACGCTATTTGCCAGATTTTAAGTTAGAAGAAAATCTGCTAGCGGTGTCAGATCTGGAACAGGCTGTGCGTGATCGCGATATTATTTTAGTCGCTATTCCGAGTCATTCTTTCCGAGATGTCTTGCAGCAAATCAAACCTTTTATTACCTCGCAAGCCGTGATCTCGCTGACCAAGGGTATTGAAGCCAAAACCTTTAGTTTCATGAGCGATATTATTCGTGAAGTGTTGCCTGAAGTGCCTTATGGTGTGTTATCAGGACCGAATCTGGCCAAGGAAATTGTGGCAGGACAGCCAGCAGGAACCGTGATTGCCAGCCAGTCCGAGCTGGTGCGTTATGCCGTACAACAAGCCTTACATAGTGCCTTGTTCCGCGTATTCGCCAGTGATGATGTGCATGGCGTAGAGCTCGGTGGTGCATTAAAAAATATTTATGCTGTCGCGATGGGCATGGCCGCTGCGTATAACGTGGGTGAAAATACCAAGAGTATGATCCTGACCCGTGCCTTGGCCGAAATGAGCCGTTTTGCGGTGAAACTCGGTGCTAATCCGCTGACCTTTCTTGGGCTTTCAGGTGTGGGTGATTTGTTCGCAACCTGTAGCAGTCCGCTTAGCCGTAATTATCAGGTGGGTTATGCACTTGGCAAAGGTAAAACTTTGGAGCAGGCAACGACTGAATTGGGGCAAACGGCAGAAGGGATTAATACTATTGTGCAGGTCAAGGCACGTTCGGAAGAACTCGATGTGTATATGCCGATTACCTCGGCCTTGTATGATGTGATTTTTGAAGGTGCGCCGCCACTCAATATTGCATTGTCATTGATGAAAAACGGTCATCGCAGTGATGTCGAATTTGTCTTGCCACATCATCAAGTCTGATCTATAACACAGGGACTGTCTGCGAATTGTCATATTCGCTGCTTATCATGCAGGCAAAAGAATATAAGGAAATCAAATGCAACTGACTTTAGTTCGACATGGCGAGGCCGCGCCACCGGTCAATGGTAATGACACCAAGCGACCTTTAACGGAGTGTGGTCATCAACAGGCTGAGCAAACTGCACAGTTCTTAAAGGATCTGATTAAGCCTGAAGTCTTTGTGGTCAGTCCGTTATTGCGAGCGCAGGAAACTCTGGCACATTTGCAGCAGTATTTTAAAGATGTGCCGGTGGTGATCTGTAATACGATCAAACCGGATGATGATGCCAAAGTCGCAGTAGAATGGTTGTCGCAACTGCCTTATGAGTCGATTGCAGTGGTGTGTCATATGAATGTGGTGGCACATATGTCTTCCATTCTGCTGGCTGAATCTTTTCATCCCTATGCATTGGCAGAAGCACGTATTTATGATCAGGCGGTGATTGCCCCGGGCTTATCCACACAGATTAAAAGTTTTATTCCTACACTATAAAAAATTAATTAAAATGGCAGAACACAATTGATGTTGTATTTATGGATGCCAGAAGCCAATGGGGTTTGGCAATGGTCAACTGGGGAATTCTGGAACACTGCGGACACACTTGAGCAGCTGATTCAGGATATACAGGCTCATCATGGCGAAGAGGCGGTAGTATTTTTCCCGAGCCGTCATGTGCAAATTTTGCAGCAGACCTTGCCCAAGAGCCAATATAAGAAAATGGGCAATGATGGCATCAAATATTTGCTCGAAGAATACGTGGTGCTGCCGGTAGATGCCATGAAAGTGCTGCATCATTTTCAGCAGCCGGATCAGATCAGCATTATGGGGATTGCGAATTCTACGCTTGAGACCTTGCAACATGCTTTAAGCCTGATCCCAGTCAAGCTGGCAGCTTTGTTACCGGACTTTTTGGTGCTGCCGGTTCCTGATGCCAATCAGCGTGTGATTGCGCAAATCGGTGGACGTTTGCTGGTGCGCGAGTCGGAATATATCGGCCAGTCGCTGGATGATCTAAGCCTTTATCTGGATTATCAGCCCAAGGATCTCAGCTATAAGGTGAGCAATCTGAATCAGGAGCAGTTGCGTAGTCTTGAAGCACTGGTCACTCAGGAGCAACTGGAGTCTTTCCAATATGGAATTCCTGTACTGAAAAAACCGAAACAGCATCCGTTTAATGTCTTGCCTAAAGCAAAATCCAATGGCGCTATTTCCGGCTACTGGAAAGCCTGCGCGGCGGTTTTTCTGGGTATTTTAGTATTGCAGTTTAGTTATGATGCTGTGCGCTGGTATCAATATAAGAAAGTGGCGAATCAGACCGCCGCGCAAGCCATCGACCAGTTTAAATACTGGTTTGGACAAAATTATCCGGTCACTGAGCAGAATATCAAAAGTCAGTTTGAAGGGCAGTTGCGTCAAAGCCAGATTGCAGATACGCATGCATTGCAGCTGATTAGTCGGGTGGGGCCAGTCTTGATGCAAAATCAGATTGTGGCACAACGGGTGAATTATGATGCTTCTGTGTTAAGTATGGAGCTTAAGGCCAATTCATCAGAAACGTTAAATGCACTGACCACACAATTAAGCCAGCAAGGCTTTAAGGTGGAGCTGGGGAATATTCAGGCCAGCGGAACAGCTGCGATCGGACTGGTGAGGATTCAATAATGAAAGGCATTGAAGCGCTACAAAATCGTATGGATCAGTCTTTTGAAAAACTGAGTGATTATCTGGACAGCCTGTCGGTACGTGAACGGGTATTGGTGATTTTTACCACTGTTTTTGTAATTGTGGCGGCAGTCGGTTCTGCACTCTGGTATATGCATCAGGCGGCAGACACCCAGCAAAAACGCTTAAATCAGCTGAAAGATACCATTGTCTGGATGCAAAGTAATGCAGTAACCATGAAACCGGCTGGGGACACGCAACTGGATGCTGCAGAAAAAGTACAGCGGGTCGCACAGCAGCAAGGATTGTCGGTGGCTTCTCAGCAAATGGAAGGAAAAATTCAATTGGCGGTCATGCATGAAAATTATGCAGTACTGGCAAATTTCCTGACTCAGCTGGCACAAATGGGGCTAAGTATCGAGAAAATGGAACTAAATAATGAGGCAGGACAGATTAAATTAACGGCGACCATACAATAAACGGTAAAAATAAAGATTTGCAAAGCATGGTTTTTTTGTCAGCCTATGCCTATAATATGCCGACTTAAAAAGCAGTAGACTTTTCTGGATATGTTGTATTCTCTAGCCCGCCCTTTGTTGTTTTCTTTAGCACCAGAGCGTGCACATGAGCTGACATTATCACTATTGAAATCATCCCATAAAATGGGCTTGATGCGTCAAAACGTTGCTGCGAAACCTGTGACCTGTATGGGAATCGAATTTCCCAATCCGGTGGGTCTTGCGGCAGGTTTAGACAAAAATGGTGCCTATATTGACGCCCTTGCCGGTCAAGGTTTTGGTTTTATTGAAATTGGTACCATTACCCCGCGACCGCAAGCCGGTAATCCTCATCCGCGTTTATTCCGTTTGCCACAGGCTAAAGCCATTATTAACCGTATGGGCTTTAATAATGATGGCGTGGATCAGCTGATTGAAAATGTCAAAGCAGCCAAATTCAAAGGCATTCTCGGTATTAATATCGGTAAAAACGCTGATACTCCGGTAGAAAAAGCAGTAGATGATTACCTTATTTGTTTAGAAAAAGTCTATAATTATGCTTCTTACATTACCGTCAATATTTCTTCTCCCAATACCAAAAACCTGCGCAGCCTGCAAAGTGGTGATGCACTCACCGAACTGTTGGAAACGCTGAAAAACCGTCAACTTGAATTGGCTCAGGAATACCAGCATTATGTACCTTTGGTACTCAAAGTGGCGCCTGATCTGGATAACAGCGATATTGCCTTTATTGCCAAGCAGTTATTGCAATTCAAGATCGATGGCCTGATCGTGACCAATACCACACTGTCACGTGAAGGGGTAGAGGGTCTGGAGCATGCAGAGGAAGCGGGCGGTTTGTCTGGCGCGCCAGTATTTGAGAAAAGTACCGCATGCCTGGCTGCATTTGCTGCGGTATTAAAAGGACAAATTCCATTGATTGGTGTGGGTGGTATTCTTTCAGGTGCAGATGCTGTTGCCAAGAAACAGGCAGGCGCCAGCCTTGTACAAGTTTATAGTGGCCTCATCTATACCGGACCTAAACTTGTAAAAGATTGTGTAGACGCACTTTAAATCCTATGAATGCCATTGATATCTTTCTACTGATTATCTTGCTCATTGGAGGGCTCAACGGTTTGCGTCAAGGATTTATTAAAGCCTTTGCGAACTTAGTGGGATGGATCTTTGCCCTGATTGTTGCGGCAAAATATTCAACACTACTTGCGCCGTCTATGGTTGCTCTGAGTACAGATCCAGTTGTACAAAAGATTGCGGCCTTTGCTTTTATCGTCCTGCTGATTGTAGTTCTGACCTGGATCGTTACTGCACTGTTGAACCGTATTTTAAAGAGTCTTAAGCTGGGTCCCCTCAACCGTCTGGCAGGTGGTGTCTTTGGTAGCCTGAAAGGTCTGCTGATTGTCCTGATTACCATGCAGGGAATTGGCCCGTGGGTAGAAAGCTCACCTCACTGGAAACAGTCCAAGTTTATTCAAGCCTTATTGCCTTATGCGCCTTGGGCGACTCAAATCTCGAAAGAAGCCGCGAATGGCGCACTACAACATATCAAGCCTGAAGGGACATCGAAACCTTCAGCTTCATCATCTGAAACATCGTCCAAATCTGGAGCTGCAGATGAGTCTACAAATAATCCTTTTTATTAATCCTAGCTTGTCTGCGAGGTTGCTATGTGTGGAGTAGTTGGTATAGCTGGTAAATCACCCGTTAACCAAATGTTGTTTGATGCATTAACGATGTTACAACATCGTGGACAAGATGCAGCTGGGATCGTGACATGTGATGAAGGACGTTTATTCCTGCGCAAAGACAATGGTATGGTACGTGATGTATTCCATACCCGTCATATGCGTGCTTTGAAAGGAAATTACGGTATTGGTCATGTGCGTTATCCAACAGCCGGTTCATCGAGCAGTGCTGAAGCACAGCCGTTTTATGTGAACTCGCCGTACGGGATTACCTTGGCACATAATGGTAACCTGACCAATGCTGAAGAAATTCATGATGACCTGTTCAAAACTGACTTGCGTCATATGAACACCGATTCTGATTCGGAAGTCCTGTTAAACGTGTTTGCGCATGAATTGCAAAAACATGGCAAACTGGTACCGACGTCGGAAGATATTTTCCATGCGGTGACGCGTGTGCATGAGCGTTGTAAAGGTGCTTATGGCGTGGTGGCGATGATTACCGGTCAGGGTCTGGTAGGCTTCCGTGATCCAAATGGTATTCGTCCATTGATCTACGGTTCGCGTGAAACTGAACAGGGTATGGAGTATATCATTGCTTCTGAGTCGGTTGCGATTACTGCGCTGGGCTTTAAAGTTGAGCGTGATATTTTGCCTGGTGAAGCGGTATTTATTGATTTAGAAGGTAACTTCTTCACCAAGCAATGTGCAGTGAATGCTGAATACCGTCCTTGTATTTTTGAATATGTTTATTTTGCCCGTCCAGATGCCATCATTGATGGAATCTCGGTGTATAAAGCACGTTTAAAAATGGGTGAGAAGCTGGCGCAAAAGATTCTGCGCGAGTGGGGTGAAGAGCATGATATTGATGTGGTGATTCCGATTCCGGATACTTCACGTACTTCTGCATTGGAACTTGCCAATATGCTGGGTGTGAAATTCCGTGAAGGTTTCATGAAAAACCGTTACATTGGTCGTACCTTCATTATGCCTGGTCAGCAGCTGCGTAAAAAATCGGTACGTCAGAAACTGAACCCGGTTGAGCTTGAGTTTAAAGGTAAAAATGTACTGTTGGTGGATGACTCGATTGTCCGTGGTACAACCTGTAATGAAATTATCCAGATGGCTCGTGATTCTGGCGCGAAAAAAGTATTCTTTGCTTCTGCAGCACCGATGGTGAAATATCCAAACGTTTATGGTATTGATATGCCGGCGAAATCTGAGCTGATTGCATCGGAACGTAGCGTGGAAGAAATCCGTGAAATTATTGGTGCTGACCGTCTGATTTTCCAGGATCTGGAAGATTTGAAAGATGCGGTAAGAACCACCAAAGTACCGGATGTCAAAGACTTTGATTGTTCAGTGTTTGATGGCATCTATGTTTCGGGCGGTATTGATGCGCAATATCTGGATGATCTTCAGCAAAAACGTAGTGACAGTGCCATGAAAGAAAGCAATTATATTGATGTCAATATTGATGCAGCCTCAGTGGATTTGACTGGCGTACGCGAAGTTTAAACATTTAAAATCATCATGAAAAAGCGGGAATTTCCCGCTTTTTTGTTTTATGATGAACCCATTGAAAATCATCATTTTAGGGTTCTGCATTGCGAAACGTAGGATACGATTTTATAAAAAACAAAAATATAGTACTGCCTGTAAGTTTTTGCCTGATTGCAATTCTGTTGACTATTTTTATTATTAATACCGTTGTTGGTCTCTTTGTTTTTTATACTGATCCTAGCCAGTCAATCTTCTGGCATGCGCTAAGTCCTTATCTGATTGCTTTGTTGTTATGTGCCATGATGATCTCGGTCATCTATGAATTCTATATTTTTCGGAATGGCGGTTATTCGCTGGCGAAGCAGTTGGGTGCACGTCGGTTGAGTCCGATGGACAGTATTCCAGAAGAAAGTGCTGCACTGCACATTAACCAGCAACTGTCAGAGACTTTTCTGATTGACGTTCCTGCGGTATATGTGCTGCCCGATGAAGTTGGTGTCAATGCATTGACGGCAGGGTTTAGTCCGCGGGATACCGCAATTATCCTGACTTGGGGTGCGATACAAACACTGGATAAAGTCGAGCTGTATGGCTTGCTCAGCCATGAATTCAATAAAATCCTGTCTGGTGAAGCTGCGGAAAATACCCGTTTGAAAATTCTGTATAGCAGTTTAACTACGTTTAGTCAGTGTGGCAGTAAGATTGCCAAGTCCGGTTTTTATGGAGCGGGTAGTCCTCGTGAAAACAAGTTCGAAACTTTCTATGTTTCAGTCGGTGCGGTGATCTGGCTGATTGGTAGTTTGGGCGTATTGATTTCCCGTTTTATTAAATATATTTCACTGGGTGGTCGGACCTATAAAAATGATCGAAAGACCCGACGCCTGATTCAAAATGATGCCAATATTCAGACTTTACTCAGAATCCATGTGCATCATTCTGGCTCCCAGATTTATAGTGAATATGCTGAATCCATTTCACATATGTGCTTTGCCAATTCCTTGAGCCCACAAAACTGGCTGAATATTCATCCCCATATCAATCAGCGGATTTATGAATTAAATCCTGCCTTGATTCAGGACTTACAGCTTGAGAATCTGAAAAAACTCAAAAATCAGCCTTTGTTTAGTTTGTTCCGTTCTTTAGAAGAAGTGGTGCCTGAAACTGCAATGAGCTGGAGCTCGCCACAGCCTTTGCCATTATTGCGGCTGTCTCCGATCAGTTTTGCGATTAAAGATGCGATCAAACCACTGAATCCGGAACTTCGGCTCAAGATGCCACGTCCGGAACTGATTGAGCGTGCATTACAAACCGCAACTGGTTCTCGTGAAGTGATGGTCGCCATTTTAATGATCCGTCAATATCGTGAATTTATTCCGACTGAGGCTGAAGTTAGCCGTGCCATTGTAGATTCATTGCTCAATCTGGACGGGCGGGTGCATATCTCGATTTTCCAGCAAGCTTGTAACAATATTGGTGGCATGCCGACAACTGTTGCACGCCAGTTTTTGATGAAGCTGGCACGGATTATTCAGGAAGATGGCGAAATTGGCCTGTTGGATGCATTATTACTGGAATGTGTGAAATACGAACTGAATTTGCTTCCTGCACATACGCCTACAGCACTCGATGAGGTCAAGCCACAGATTGTGCGTTTGATCGACGCCTTGCTGCATGTACAGCAGATTAATAGCGGCAACCAGCTTGAGGTGCGGGAGCGGATTTTAAACCGGATTCTGACCGCTCAGGAACTGGACTTATATAATGAAATTTCTGATGAGCCGATTGATCTAGCAGAAATCCTGAATGATATTGCGGGGCTGTTATTGCGTGATCGCCTCAGTATTTTAGGTATTGCAGAGGCCTGTTTGTGGAGTGATCGTATCGTGACACAGGATGAGTTGGACGTGATGGAGCTGTTGTATTGGCGCTTGGGTTTTGAGGCAGAACAGGTCGTTCAGCAAATGTTAAAGAAGAACAGTTTAACCATTCTGTAGAAAATAAATGAGAACGCGCAGCTTTAGCCGGAATCTGTTATAACAGCAGGAATGGTTTAATTGTGTATTAAAAGCACGGTTTTTAGCAGACAGCTAAACTTTGTACTAGAATCCATCAGGATAAAAAAGAAAAGCTGAAAAAGTTCGGCAAAGCACAGGCAATCCGGCTAAAATGTTCAGCCTGAAATTGGTGATGATGAAAAGATGATTGGGCATCAGCGTGACATACTGGCAACATTAGGAATCGATCTCTGGATTCCTAGGGACAGCGCATGTCAGCCGCACCAGGTTTCGATCTGGCGTGATCAGGCTGCACCTGAATTTCACACCGATATCGTCTTACCACAGCCTGCTTCCGTAGAGGCGTTGGCTGATCTACCGATTCCTGAGCCAGAGCCAATTGTTGCGCTTAAGGTTGATACACCACCTGCGGCACCGACTCACATTGCACCTGTTCAGAAACAGCGTGAAATCGTACAAATCCCGCCATTCAGTTTGCAGGCTTTAAGTCTGGCACATTGCAGTATCGTGATTGATGCAACTGCAATGACCGAAGACACCCAGAATTTATGGGGCAATATCCAGCGTGCAGTCCCAGGTGAGTTTCATGAGCTGAACTGGCCATTTCCCTGGGCCAATGTTCAGGATGGACGTGGTGTAGAATCCTATATTCAGGGTTTTCTGGATGGAATGAGTGCAGAGAAAAATATTATTTTCCTCGGGCCTGTAGCGCATATATCAAATACGAAAATGATCCAGTTGGCATCTTTACAAGAAATGCTGGATCAGCCGATTCTAAAAAAACGTTTATGGCAGTTTATGCAAAATAGGACTGCCAGTCTGGAATAATCTTGCTGTGGAATAAAAATAGATGAAACAAAAAGTGGTTGTATTTAGTCAAATTGATACTGATATTCAAAACAAGCTGGAACAAAATTATCAGGTTAGTTATATACAACCGAAGCTAGGCGATGTGAATCAACAGCTTTTGCAGCAGGTTCAGGATGCTGATGGCATGATTGGCGCAGGGCGCTTGTTGAATCGCGATAATCTGGCCAGTGCCACCCGGTTAAAAATTATCTCCAGTGTCAGTGTCGGTTATGACAACTATGAACTGGATTATTTAAATGAAAAGAAAATCTATCTGAGCAATACGCCGCATGTGCTGACTGAAACCACTGCTGACCTGGCTTTCACTTTACTGATGTCAGCAGCACGCAAA
Source organism: Acinetobacter lwoffii (assembly GCF_024129715.1). GTDB lineage: Bacteria > Pseudomonadota > Gammaproteobacteria > Pseudomonadales > Moraxellaceae > Acinetobacter > Acinetobacter lwoffii_U. Next base: position 227,670 of record NZ_JAMXXM010000002.1, on the reverse strand, counting down.
GTGGCTTACCTGGATCAATGGACCAAGCAGGGACAATGGCAGCGTACCGTGGGCGAAGCACAATTTGGTATGGATATTTTTGGAAAAACCCTCGGAATTATTGGTCTCGGTCATATTGGAGCTGCAATCGCACGTCGTGGTTTTTACGGTTTTAATATGAATATTCTGTATCATAATCGTCGGGAAAAACCAGAACTTGCTCAAGGGTTGAATGCGAAATATTGCCAGCTTGATGAGCTGTTACAGCGTTCTGACTTTGTGGTCGTTGCAGTAGATTTGAATGCGGATTCTAAGGCGCTGATTGCGACAGCGGAATTGGCTAAAATGCAATCCCATGCAGTATTGGTCAATATTTCACGTGGCTCGGTCATTGATGAACAGGCATTAATTTCAGCTTTAAAAGCCAAGCAGGTTTTTGCTGCCGGTCTGGATGTGTATCAGAAAGAGCCGTTAAAGGAATCGGAATTATTCCAGTTGGATAATGTGGTTACATTGCCACATGTGGGTTCGGCCACTGCAGCCACCCGTAAAAAAATGGCAGAACTGGCTTATCAGAATCTTGTTGATGCCTTGGAAGGACGAGTGCCCCGTTATGTGGTCAATCCGGAATTTTAAAATGCATCTGATTCGTCGTTTAAATGGTATTAAAAAATAACATTTTCTTGCGTCTCTGCTCATTGTTCAATGCTATATTCAAGATAAATTAGATCGGCAGGATTAGAGATTTTTCATTGAAACGATTGGCGCTGGCGTGTGGCTTAAGTCTGTATATGGTAGCAGGGCACGGCTCTAACCATGATTTTAATCAAGTAAATGTACAATTTTCTGTGCCTGATATTGGTACAGGCGTCGGCTTACTCGATCAACAAAAAGAAAAAATGATCGGTGAAAAAGTCTATCGTGAAGTGCATAAACAAATGCCGGTCCTGCAAAATCCATGGCTTGAAGATCAGCTGCTCTCAGTATTTTCTCATATCCTGAGTCAGACTCAATTGCAACAGCCGATCGGTTTGCTGGTTATTAATGACCCGCAAATTAATGCCTTTGCTGTACCAGGTGGTCTTTTTGCACTTAATGCTGGTCTGATTAATTCAGCCCGAAACATGGATGAAGTGGCAGGAGTGATGGCACATGAAATTGCACATGTCACACAACGTCATTACAGTCGCTCTCAGGATGCCTTTAAAGGGCAAGGTTTACTGGCGCTAGCTGGAATTCTCGTCGGTGCTTTGGTCGCTTCTCAGGCAGATGGTGATGTCGGCACAGCGGTCATGATGGGTTCACAGGCAGCACTTCTGGATAAACAGCTCACTTATAGCCGTAATCAGGAGCGTGAGGCAGACCGGATTGGTATGCAATATATGTATCGTGCCGGCTATAACCCGCATAGCATGGCAGACTTCTTTGAGGTCATGCATCGCTCGACCAGCCGATTGAGCTTTCTGCCAGATTTCTGGTTCACTCATCCACTCAACACAGAGCGTATGAGTGAAGCGCGTTTACGTGCCAACCAGCTTCCTGCGGTGAAACGCAATCTCAATGATCAAGACTTTGAAATTATCAAGTGGTATAGCAGGGTATTGTCTGGTCAGACCAATGCAGAGCAGCTTATCCTGATGGATCGGCAAAATAATTTTGCAGGCCAGCTTGCCTTAACTGCCTATCAAATACAACAGAGCGATTTTCAGGCCGCGCAGGCCACTTTAGATCGAGCAAAAAAGCATAACCAGATGCATCCTTTACAGGTTTTATTCCAGACTGATATTTATTTAGCTCAGAACCAGCTTGATGCAGCTTTGGAAAGTGTAGCGTCAGCAGCGCGGATCATGCCGGAAAATCGAGCGCTCAATTATAAATATGCAGAAGTGTTGATTCGTGCCAAGCAGCCTGCTCAGGCAAAAGTCTTGGTACAGCGATTTTTAAATGGCAATTCACGGGATGTGAGTGGCTGGCGACTGATGCAACTGGCTGCCAATGCAGAGCCAGATTCGCCGATCAAGGCTGCTAATGTGCTGCGCTATCGTGCTGAAGTAGAATACTGGTCAGGATATGAAGAAACCGCGATCAAATCATTATTGCATGCACAGCGTAGCGTAAAGAATAATCAATCTTTATCGTCAACTATTCGCCAACGTCTGAAACAGATGCAGCAGGCACATCAATATAAGATTTAAAGCTGAACTGGGTTTTAAGTTTTTGTATCAGGATGATATAGCAAGAATATATTCAATCAGGCTACAATATTTTTGAAAGATCAGCGTGAATCAAATTGAAGCATAATATGAAAAAAATACTATTGGGCGTGTGTCTACTGGGGTGGAGTTATGGGGTTTTTGCTGCGAGTGCAGTTGAATATGTGGAAACGATAGAACGAATTAATGCGGATTATAAAAAGGAATCGCGTCAGTTTTTAAGTGGTTTAAATCCGCAGCAACAGGGATTTAGTCCTGAGCAGAATGCAAAATTTTGTGGAATAGTAGGACGCTATGTTGATCGTTTATATCAAGCCGCTGACCAGAATCGTGCTTATCTGGATCGTCAATTTCAAAATATGAGTAAACAGGATGTAATTGTAGAAGTGAAATCGTCTAAAGAGATGCAATTACTTAAGCGTTATCAGGTCGATTGTAATTTGCAATGAGAATACGTCAGGAACTGTCTTTGATTAAAGGCAGTTCAACGTTAAAGAGAGAATACTAGAGAGTATGGATTAAGCAAGTTGCGCTTTGATTTTGGCGGAAACTTGTGCAGGATCGGCGCGCCCGGCTATGAGCGGACGCAGAGAATTCATCACCTTACCCATATCTTTCATGCTAGTAGCTTGTTGCGCTGCAATAGCTTGCGCAATCATGGAATCAAGTTCTTCCTCAGTCATAGCTTCTGGTAGAAACTGAGACAAAATCTCAATTTCGGCTTGTTCCTTACTAGCTAAATCATCTCGGCCAGCGCCTGCAAAGGCTTTAACCGATTCTTTACGTTGTTTAATTTGTTTTTCAATGACCGCAAGAACCTGAGCGTCGTCAAGTTCTTTGCGCTCATCGACTTCGATTTGCTTAATTGCTGCCTGTAGACTACGAATGACCGTCAGCTTGGACATTTCTTTGGCACGCATTGTTGCTTTCAAAACATCCGTGATTTGGTCTTTTAAAGTCGTCATTATTTATTCCAGGCAATCAATCACAAATTAATCTTAGTAAAGGCGAGTCGTACGTACTGATTCACGCGCCAATTTCTTTTGGTAGCGTTTAACAGCAGCAGCTTTTTTGCGCTTACGTTCTTGAGTTGGTTTCTCGTAGAATTCACGCTTACGTACGTCAGCAAGAACACCCGCTTTTTCGCATGAACGTTTGAAACGACGGATAGCTACGTCTACTGGTTCGCCTTCTTTCAATTTAACTTGTGGCATGAAGAATCCTCATATCAGTTAGGGTAAGATCTCGGGCTGAATTGCCCTCAATCACAAGTGAAGGTCAGTATTTTACTCATTTACATCTCATACCACAAGTCTATAATAGTTACTGCAATAGAATTGATACAGGTTATAGGCAGTTTAATGATCGTTTTAGGCTTGGAAACGTCGTGTGATGAAACAGGACTTGCGCTGTATGACAGCGAGTTGGGTTTGCGCGGACAGGTGCTTTATAGCCAGATTAAACTGCATGCAGAATATGGCGGTGTAGTTCCAGAGCTGGCGTCACGTGATCATGTGCGTAAACTGATTCCACTCATCAATGAGCTGCTTGAACAGAGCGGCGTGAAAAAATCAGAAATTGATGCAGTCGCATATACACGTGGCCCAGGTCTGATGGGCGCACTCATGACAGGTGCATTGTTTGGTCGTACTTTGGCCTTTGCGCTGAATAAACCCGCAATTGGTGTGCATCATATGGAAGGTCATATGCTGGCACCTTTGTTGTCAGAAACTCCGCCTGAGTTTCCATTTGTTGCATTGTTGGTATCGGGTGGACATTCTCAGCTCATGGCTGCTTATGGCATTGGCCAGTATGAATTACTTGGTGAATCCATTGATGATGCAGCCGGCGAAGCCTTTGATAAAGTCGCGAAAATGATGGGCTTGCCATATCCGGGTGGTCCGAATATCTCTAAACTGGCGGAGCAGGGTGACCCGAATGCCTTTGCATTCCCGCGTCCAATGCTGCATCAAGGCCTGGAATTTTCATTCAGTGGTTTAAAAACGGCTGTTTCTGTACAGATGAAAAAACTTGGTGATGAAAATCGCGATGCCGATATCGCTGCCAGTTTTCAGGAAGCCATTGTTGATACTTTGGTGAAAAAGTCGGTGAAAGCACTGAAGCAAACAGGTCTTAAACGTCTGGTGATTGCGGGCGGTGTCAGTGCCAACAAGCGTTTACGTGAGCGTTTAGAAGTAAATTTAGCCAAGATCCGTGCATCTGTTTATTATGCTGAACCTGCACTCTGTACAGACAATGGTGCCATGATTGCTTTTGCGGGCTATCAGCGTCTCAAAGCAGGGCAGCATGATGGCTTGGCGGTGACCACCACACCGCGCTGGCCAATGACGGAACTGACTAATCCGACAGAGGCATAGATTTCAGGCTTGAAGAAAAGAGGCTTAGGCCTCTTTTTTATTGTGAATTTTTAAATGAAAACTTATAGCAACGATATGTTGTAAATATATAGTTTTATGGCTGTATTTAGAGCTCTTATATTCTATTGAAACTATAAAAATAGTTTAATAGCTTAAGTTGATATCATGCATATTTTTACAGGTTTACAGCAGAGGCAATCTCGGATGGAAAATATAAATTTCAAAAGTTTTCAGGATGCTGGAGAGGCAGTGTTAAAGTTTCTGCATCAGCATTTTGGCTTTAATTTATGGATGATCACCCGGGTAGAAGGCCAAGACTGGATTGTGCTGCAAAGTGAAGATCATGGTTATGATATACGACCCGGCCAGGTGTTTCACTGGGCTGATTCTTTTTGTTCTCATATGGTCGCAGGTAAGGCCCCGAGAATTGCACCCCGCTCTGAAGAAATTCCTTTATACGCCACAGCGCCGATTAATCAGCAGGTCTGTATAAAATCTTATATTGGTCAGCCACTCCTTAAAGAAGATGGCAGTTTGTTTGGAACGCTCTGTGCGATTGATCCAGAAACCAAATCAGAAGCTATTGTGCAAGATATACAACTGGTCGAGTTGTTGGGACAATTACTCAGTTCGATCTTGCAGGCAGAATTACGTCAGAGTGAGCAGATGAGACAGCATGAATTATTGCAGGAAGAAGCCAGTAAAGATGAATTGACCGGGCTATATAATCGTCGCGCTTGGGAAAAACTGCTGCGAGCAGAAGAAGAGCGTTGCAAGCAATATGGTCATCCCGCCGCTGTATTATTTATTGACCTGAATGACCTAAAAAAAGTGAATGATAATTTAGGTCATGATGAAGGTGACAAACTGATTCAAAATGCAGCGCAAATATTACGAGATAATGTACGGATCAATGATATTGTTGCTCGTTTGGGTGGTGATGAGTTTGTGATTCTTAGCGTGGAAAATGATGAAACGGGTACTGAAAGTTTAGTGGATCGTTTAATTAATGCCTTTGCAGCAGCAAACATTGGCGCAGCGATTGGTATGGCGATGCGTCATCCTGGTCATGGTTTATTTGCAGCGCTCGCACAAGCGGATCAGAACATGTTTGAATATAAGCGTCGGAAAAAATTCAGTGAATCCGTGACCAATCTAAAATAATTGACGCTTTAAATCTTCTGTAAATAATTAAGTATTTCATATTATAAAAATGATCATTTTCTATGTTCTAAAGTCATCCTATCTTTTAATATTCTCCTTCATACCTATGTGTAGAAGTTGAACATGATTCTCCATAAAAAGAAAATTCAATCCATCTTTAACTTAACCATTACAAATTTTATAAGCTTTGTTGCAAAGTAAATTGACCTAATTAAATGCGCTTTAATCGTGTTGAAAAGTGACTCTGGTAAGGAGCGAGCTTCAAATAAGCACTTCATTTCTTATGATAATTGTTGTTTGAAATATACATTAAAATTACAGAACCAAAAATTTCTTTGTTTAAAAATAAAGCGCTATCGAAGAATAAAGCTGGTTGCCAAGAAAAAACATTACCGGCAGAAATAGCATTTGAGCTGTTCAGTTTCGAGATGGCCAATCTTTAGTGATCACCAAATAAAAATGCAAAGAAATTTTAGGGAATAAATTTTATAAAAAAGCAGATTTCTATCTTTGGACTCGCTCTTGTCTCGGGTTTAATGAGTGCCTGTGGTGGTGGGGGAAGTAGCTCAGACAGTCCTACTGTCACTACACCTCCAAATGTTCCGAAAGAAAGTATTTCCTCTGAGCTTTCAGAGGAATTTGTCCTGCTTGAAGATCAGGACATTGTAGACAAAATTCGAGATAAAATTTCCGGAAATACCAGTAATGATACCGACTATAACGTTGCTCTAGGTCACATGATTGGAGAAGTATTTGCAGATTATCCTTATGGGCGTACTGCACGTATCATCAAAATTTATAATTTGGGCATCAATAGTATTAAATATCCAAATCTGATCTGTTCGGAAGTCAATACCACTGGTTCGGTCAAAACCCTGAAATTAAAAACAGATAAAGATAACTGTATTATTCTGGATAAAACTTACCGTAAAGGCTCAAACATTACTCAGACGGTGAATGGTGACACGACGACTTTAAGCTTTAGCAATATCCGTTATGGTTCAAATGTAGATTTTAATCTCAAGGACGACTACCTGATTTCTGGCACAATTGTGCATCGTAAAACCAAAAATAACATGGGTGAATCCGAATCTTATCAAATCGATCAGTTGGAATTCCAGCGTATCGCCGAGACCGGTCAGGCAGGTACTTCTGGAATCGCGTTTGATACAAAGAGCAAAGAATATCTGCAGGTGCGTAATTATAATTACAGATTGGTCGATGATTATGGCAGTGGCAGTAATGGGATTCGTACCTTAACCAGTCGTGGTACGATTATCGGTCAGCCTGATCTGGCAGATTATCGTTACAGTTTTGATTTTAATACCACGACACCATTTAAAATGGATGAAACCGTATTAAATAACTATAAGCATTTGCCAAAAGAGGGCGTGCTTAGAATTAAGGACAGCGATGATCAGGTAATTGAGGTCAAACAGAACCAGCCTGAATCATTGAAGGCTACTGTTTATTTCAATGGCAGTGAAATTGATGACCTGCTATGGTCTACCATTATCGGTGATAAAAAATAATTCGAGATGTCAAAAAAGCCCTGTATTTCCAGGGCTTTTTTTATTATTGATTGGGGAGAAGTCTTTATTACAAAACTATTTTAAATAGCCGTGCTAATAAATCAGGTAGCTGTAGCATCCAATAACAATTCAGCGGGATAAATCGCCTGCCATGAAGTTTTAAACTGTTTATGCACTTGGTCAATTGGGAAAGTACTGAGTTTTGCAATATTTTGCGCTTTTTGAATGTTGTCGGCGCGCATATATGCAATCAGGTAGTCCTGACCATGAAGTTGCAGATAAAACCAGGACTCGATATGAACCTGTTCAGCCTTAAGTGTCTCAATCACTTCGTCTTGACGTGCTTTTAAACTGCACTGCCAGTCATGAACTTGCTGCATATGTAAGGGTTTAAGCTGCATGAGAACTGCACTGACATCCATGTTTTTTATTTTCTTGATTGATCTGATTTTTATATAAACGATTTATATAAAAAAAGCGACCTGAATCGGTCGCTTTTAAACTTTTAAGAGGCATTTAGTTGGGTTGAACCAATCCAGTGCTTGGAAAACTGATAGGCAGCACGTCCTGAACGTTGACCGCGTGCCTGACACCAGCGTAGGGCTTCAGCACGGGTTTCTGGTGTGAGTTCCATGCCTGCCTTTTTAAGATAATGCTCTACAATTTCTAAATACAGGTTCTGATCCATTGGATAGAAAGACAGCCATAAACCAAAGCGGTCAGACAGTGAAATTTTTTCTTCAATCGCTTCCTGAGGATGTAATTCAGTATATTGCGGCACATCAACTCGGGTAACGGGCGTATTTTCATGCATGAATTCGGGTAATAAATGACGACGGTTACTGGTCGCATAAATCACAAAATTGCTGGAACCGGACTGTAAAGAACCATCCAGAACACTCTTTAAACTGCGATAATTTTCATCTTCGGCATTAAAGGCCAGATCATCACAGTAGACAATGAACTTCTCTGGACGCTCTGCAATGAGTTGCTGAATTTGAGGCAGATCGGATAAATCATCCCGTTCGATTTCAATTAATCGTAACCCTTGATCTGCATACTCGGTGAGTAGGGCACGAACAATGGAGGATTTACCCGTACCGCGTGAACCGGTCAGTAAGACATCATTGGCAGGTAAGCCGTTTAAAAACTGCAACGTGTTCTGGATGACTTTTTCTTTTTGTCGCTCAATCCCTTTTAAATCGGCCAGTTCCATCTGTCTAAGCTGATGAATAGGTTTGAGTTCACCATGTTGCCATTTATAGGCATGAGCAGAAAAATCAGGAATTTGTTTTAGTTCGGGCAGACTTTGCTGAAGTTGCTGCAGAACAGTCGAAAGGGCATTTAAAATATGCTCAGGTAACTCAATTTTCGCCATGATTTAACATTACAGATTTAAAATTATGGCTAAGATAGTACCATTGCAAAATTCACAGTCAAAGCCAGAAAAGTATGATAATTTGCTTAAAGTAGAGAATTTTCGTTATTGTAGAGGATAGAAAATTTGTACACATTTTCTGGCTCTGGGTACGAGCTGTATCAAGAATAAATATAGGGAAAAGGCAGATGCTGTTTAAAGATTTTACTCAGGATATTAATCCACATCAGGCCTATCGTATTAAAAAGCTCAAGCAGCAGCTGCAACAGGCTGAGTCCTATGAGGAATGGAAATATATTGCCCTGAAAATAGATGAAGAATCAGGTGCACAGGAATGGAAATTTGATAACAGTTCACCCTACTTTGATGCAGAAGTGATCGCACATCGTCTGGGTAAATTACGACGCTATCGACAACAAAAGCGCACTCGTGACCTGATGTATATTTTGCGCGAAGGCCTGAGCTACGATATTGCCAACATTGCCCATCCTCTACTGTTTACCGAAGCCTATGTGGGCACTAAAAGAATTATTGAAGATTATGTCGAAGAAGTCAGCCAAGGCTTAGCCTATATTGCTTCAATAGACTGTACCTGTCTCAGTATGGAAGAAAAAATCGAATATTTTCAGCATTGTCAGCGCGCCTATGGCCAGCCAGCCCTGATGTTTTCCGGTGGTTCGACGCTGGGTCTGTTTCATACTGGTGTATGCAAAGCCTTAATGGAGCAGGACTTGTTGCCGAAGGTAATGTCCGGTTCAAGTGCGGGTGCCATCATGACCGCCATGTTAGGTGTATCCAAACCTTCGCAATATATTGATATTTTGAAAGGCCATAATTTCTTTCATGAGGCTTTTCATTTCCGCACCATGAGTGAATTGATGAAAGGTAATGGTGGTCTGGCGGATGTAAAATATCTAAAAAAATTTCTGGTCGAAAATCTGGGTGATCTGACCTTCGAAGAAGCACTCAAAACCTCAGGTCTGCATATCAATATTGCGGTTGCACCTTATGATGCTGGACAGGATGCACGCATTTTAAATGCCTATACTTCTCCGGATTTGCTGGTCTGGAGTGCGGTACTGGCGTCTTGTGCGGTGCCGGTTCTGTTTCCACCGGTTCGTTTGACCAGTAAGCGCTATGATGGTCAATATACGCCTTATATGGGTTCAACCCGCTGGGTAGATGGCAGTGTGCGCAGTGATTTCCCACAGGAAAAAATGGCGCGCCTGTATAATATCAATTATACCATTGCCAGTCAGACCAACCCGCATATCGTGCCATTTATGCAGGATGATATTTCACGTTTCCGTAAAGGTACTTTGAGCTGGCCACAACGGATTGTTCGCCGTCAAGGCGCGGTGATTACCAAAGGAATGATGGATTTTGCCAGAGAGCATGCCGGAAGCTTGCCTCCTGTACGCCGTCTGCTGGATCATGGCTATGGTGTGGTGGATCAGCGTTATTATGGTGATGTGAATATTGTAGGTAAATATAGCCTGCGCCACTATAGCTATATGTTGCAAAATCCGCGGCCGTATCTGTTTAAAATTTTACAGCGTGAAGGCGAGCGTGCCACATGGCCGAAAATTTCCCTCATTGAGACTCAGGAACGGGTCGGGAAAACTATTCAGCATTGTCTGGAGCTGCTAAATTATCAGCATACACTTAATCCAATACCTGAATACATTGCCACGACTTAATTTAGATCATCTCGATATTTCTGATTTTGAACTGCGAATCAAAGCCCGTAGTCTGGGTTTTGGTCGGCGTCTGTATTATGCCGGAGGGCATGCGCTCTGGTTAAAATCCCAGATATCGCATAGAACTGATAGCTTACAATCATCTCCACATGCTGAACTAGGCTGGCAACATGAGCTGGATTTTTATCAGGTTCATGCCAATTCAGGTGATCTGAATTTTTTCCTTCCGCATCAAATTATTCAACAGCCTTTCAAGATCAATCATGAACAATTTGAGCAGGCCTTAATTCTGGTCGATGCGCCGGCACATTTTCAGGTCATGCCGCATCAGCAATCTATCACGCAAATTCGGCAACATTTGCTGCAAGCTGTGGAGCCTTTAATCTGCCTGCAAGAATTGGGTTATTTGCATGCCGATTTAAAGCAGGAACATTTTGTAAATAATCAGGGCAGGGTTTGCCTGCTTGATTTTGAGCATGTCCAAACACTCCATCAGAATGACCTGCATGAACTGAATGCGACACCGCGTTATATGGCGCCAGAACTGTTTCAAGGCCAAGCCAAAAGCTTACAAAGTGAAGTTTATGCTTTGGGTGTTATTTTTTATGAGTGGTTGAGTGATCAGCGTTTACAGGCGACCGACTATCTGGATTGGGCCTTTTTGCATTGTCAGCGTTTGAAGATTGAGTTACCGCAACACTTACAAGCCTTTCAAGGCTTATTAGAAGAGATGTTACGTAAGCAGAAGCAGCATAGATTTGCCGATTTCAAAGCTGTTAAAGATTACTTAATGACTGAAATTGAATGAGAAAAATACAATAAAACTCGGATTGTTTCTTATTTAATCAAACGAGTGTTTTTTTATGATAAACGGCTTGTCAGCTGGAAATGATCTCTATAATATACACAGCCATTGGGGACGTGGCGAAATTGGTAGACGCACTGGATTTAGGTTCCAGCGCCGCGAGGTGTGAGAGTTCGAGTCTCTCCGTCCCCACCAATCAATATTTGAGTAACTGGATATTGGGTGGAAGTAGAGGATTGGTGTAATGGTAGCATGACGGTCTCCAAAACCGTTCGTCAAGGTTCGAATCCTTGATCCTCTGCCAAAGTTTGAAAGAAATCCAACGCTAAGTTGGTACCCTGATGGGGACGTGGCGAAATTGGTAGACGCACTGGATTTAGGTTCCAGCGCCGCGAGGTGTGAGAGTTCGAGTCTCTCCGTCCCCACCATCATATTAAAGCAAGGCGAGTGCCTTGCTTTTTTATTGCCTGAAATTTAAGGGCGGTTTTTTAGTACCAGATTTTTGCTGTCATGGTTGATGAACATCAATGCGTTCTGGATTTAAATTCTCCAGCGAATGATCATGCAAGGGCAGAACTTTAGCAAATTTCATGGTATTGCATGCAATCTGCATATTGAATAATTTAAATGTCATATGGATCAGTTCCATTGTGTTCATCAATTTTATATGTTGGTCTAAATAGAGCATTATTTGCTCAATAATGAATTAACTGCTTAATTTTTGATATAAAAGTATTTAGCTTTTTGCAGAACTACTTGTGAATCAGGTCTGATCGCTATAATATACACAGCCATGGGGATATGGCGGAATTGGTAGACGCACTGTGTTCAGGTCGCAGCGCCTTCTGGGCGTGAGAGTTCGAGTCTCTCTATCCCCACCATCATATTAAAGCAAGGCGAGTGCCTTGCTTTTTTATTGCCTGAAATTTGGTAAAGCTGTTGTTATTTATGCGGTATTGTATTCTGATTTCAAGCACTGGTTCAGACATTATTTATCAATAATAGTTTCAGTATTCTGAATGCCTATGTTGATCAAGATTAGAAATTCATTTGAGTTTTAATTTAAAATGCTGGAATTGAATCGAAATGATTAAAAATAACGAATGGGCAGTCATATCCTAAAATGAATCAAATTTTCGGCAGAAATTTTATAAAAAATTAAAAAATAGAACTAACTGTTTATTTTATAGCGGAATAGATTGTGATTGCTTGTAAAATCGCTTGTCAATGTCGGTCTATCTCTATAATATACACAGCCATTGGGGACGTGGCGAAATTGGTAGACGCACTGGATTTAGGTTCCAGCGCCGCGAGGTGTGAGAGTTCGAGTCTCTCCGTCCCCACCAATCAATATTTGAGTAACTGGATATTGGGTGGAAGTAGAGGATTGGTGTAATGGTAGCATGACGGTCTCCAAAACCGTTCGTCAAGGTTCGAATCCTTGATCCTCTGCCAAAGTTTGAAAGAAATCCAACGCTAAGTTGGTACCCTGATGGGGACGTGGCGAAATTGGTAGACGCACTGGATTTAGGTTCCAGCGCCGCGAGGTGTGAGAGTTCGAGTCTCTCCGTCCCCACCATCATATTAAAGCAAGGCAAATGCCTTGCTTTTTTATTGCCTCAAATTTACTAAACAAAGAAAAGCCCATCGAAATGGGCTGAATAACTGGAGAATAGCGCTGTTGAATCAGTGGAAAGATTAATTTATTTTTCTTCTCTTAAATAGAAGCAATCAGGCTTTTAAATGATCTTCAAATTCCTCGCCTAACTGTAGTGCCAGAGCATTACCTGCCAGATCACAGGTCACCAGGCCATATTCTTTCTTGAAGCTGAAACTGAAACCACGATCATCGGCCAGGGTGCGTACCGAATATCCCAATTTTTCTAACCATAGTCGAAATGCAATCAAATTTTTCGCTTTAACCACTTTTTTCACGAGATCACTCCTTCATCATTGTTAAATCTTAAATAAGGGTGAAAAATTATCTTTTAAAGGGCAAATGCCTTTATTTAAATTAATTTAAATGAATTTGCGTATATAGTGAACATCGGTTGATTAAGAAAAAATCAATTTAAACGTTAAGTAAATGATTTTTATCATATTGAATAGGTTGTAACTAAATATTAAGTTTTTATAAGCTATAAATTTGGATAATTAATTTTCTAATTCAATAGCTTATTAGTGAAACAGGTTATTTCCTAATTTTATCAATCGTATGAAATAGAAAATTTCAGATCTAGAATGAGAAAATTAAAATCCAATCGACTTATTTATTAAAAGAATACCGGCTGCTGGTTTTCTGATCTTCAGCTCGATTTGCATGCTTTATACTGTCTGAAATGTAATTCTCAAACTGAATACCCGCACCATGACTGAATTAACCATTGAAGACTATGTGAATCAGCAAACTGAATTAATGCAGCAGGGACTTGATCCGGTTGCTGTGATGTTGGGACATGAAGACTGGTTGAGCTTTAGTATTCAGTCGAAAGTGGCCTATACGCCTTTCGGCAGTGCCCGTCGTTATCAGCCTGCTTTAGGTGGCTTGCTACTGGTACGTATTGATGAAATGCAGGCGGTGCGTGTCGTGACTCAAGGTGAACTGGATACTTATGCACAAAGTAACCAGATTCTTTAACATTGCTTCATGCGATACATACGTTGTCAGTTTTAGTGAATAGAATCCAAGAAGCTAGTTACTGCTATCCTACATATCATCATTCGGGATCGACATGGCCAATGTCACTTTTAAAGTTGAACGACAGAACTAATGTCATGCTCTGAAAGCAGATATTTCATTTCTATTTTGGTTTAAAGTTTAATTTCGAATAATGCCCATTATATTAAATGGGTGCAAATGAGAGAGGGTATCTAAATCTCACTTGTCAAAAATAGACAGTATAGACAGTGAATCGTTCATGAAGTAAATGGTTAAATATCCTAATACTACAAGCCATATCAGGATAATAATTCCTGCTGCCCAACAGTTTATAGGCCTTTCAACTAAGGTTTCTGCAAGAATTCTACAATCATCTATAATGTTTTGTGGGGTAAGCTTGATAACTAATAAAATACCTAAAGGTACAATAATAATATCGTCTAAATACCCCAGTACGGGAATAAAATCTGGAATTAAATCAATTGGTGAGAAGGCATAGGCAGCAATAATTAAAGCTAAAAGCTTTACAGAATTGGGCGTTCGCTTGTCTTTTGCAATAAGCCAAACAACCAAGATGTCTTTTTTGATTGATTTAGCCCATTGTTTGATTCTTTGATACATAGCAAATATTAAAAGAACTATAGAGATTTAATCATAAGAGAGTTTTCTTAAAACAATATAGATTTTTATTATCCTATTACGACTTTCTAAAGTTAGCATAATACACATTATACGAAACCATAATTTTTATTTAATATAAATCATATCTTTATAGTTTTTTTAAATCCCAATTCTGATGTATTGGGCTTTTTTATTCATTTGTTAGGTTCCACGCTGATTATTTTAAGCAATATTCCACGAATTTCTTCAATTTTAATCAATATCATCCTGTTTTTTGTGAGTCATTATTTCATGTGTTGGAACTGAAATTAGTTCCTAAAAAATAGGAGACGTGGTTGATCATAAAAAAGGAAAAATGGCACAGAAAGACATTTTTTAGATGGAGGATCAACGTGTTCCGACTTGTGCAAAAGTTGTACGTGCCTTTCAACGACATTCTATGCATCGCAAATGACAAATAAGTAAGTCGGCTGAAGCATTGATCTTCAGCTTTAAATCCGGTTTAAAATTGATCTTTCAGGGTTCTTAAACGCTGAAATTCTTCCACGCTTTCTGCACGCAGAAAAGGATTGGTTTGCAATTCATCTTCAATACTACTTGGCAGTGTGCACTGGCCTAACATACGCAAACGCTCAATATGTTCGAAGCGTTCTTGAATTGCCGAATTGTCCGGTTCGACGTGTTTGGCAAACTGGGCATTCGATAATGTGTATTCATGGGTGCAATAGACTTGGGTGCGCGGTGGCAAGGCAGCCAGACGGGACAGTGAATGATACATCTGTTCATAAGTTCCTTCAAAAACCCGGCCACAACCCATGGCAAATAAGGTATCGCCGCAGAACAGCACATCAATCGCATCAATAAAATACACAATATGGCCGAGGGTATGCCCAGGTACAGCAATCACCTGGATATCTATTCCATGAAAATTAAACTGTTCTTCATGCTCAAGCGGATGGGTGATAAAGGGAATTTTGCTTAATTCTGCCCGTGGTCCATACACGGGCAGATTTTGCCCCTGAATTAAACCCGGCACACCGCCAATATGATCTTTATGCCAGTGCGTCAGCCAGATTTGACTTACGGTTAAACCGTGCTCGGCACAATAATCTTGTACGAATTCTGCTTCGGTTGGATCAATCACAGCCACCTGATGCGACGCGGTATGTTCAAGCAACCAGATATAATTTTGCAGTGAATTCTGGACATCAATACAGTGAATTTTAAAGGGTGTCATAGCACATCACATCAAATGAAGATTATAGATAAAGTAGCATAATTTCGGATACTCTGGTGCTGGTTGATATCGTCTGATCATCCGCGATTACTTTCATTTATTCCAAATTTGAAAAATTTATAATTCCGGATCATCAATGCTCACCGCATTGCCGATGGTGTAAAAATGCCCGCCGGCTACATGATGAATACTTTTCCACTCTTCATCCACTTCATGATAATGCCAGTGGCCGTCGCGGAAGACCCGATCATCGGCATAGGCTGCAATCACCTTGCCTATAAACAGGTCATGCATTTGCTGGTTATGCGGCTCAGGAATCAGCTCGCAGAGTATCCAGGCCGCACAGCCTTGTACTACAGGAATATCAGCATCAGGAAAATGAAATAGTTCTACTCCGGACTGTGCCAGTTTGTCCGGCACATCATGCAGGCTCTGCGTACCCAGACGATAGACCATATTCAGTTGTTTCAATGTTGGAATTTGCAGCGCGAAATAACCTGAATTTTCAATAATATTTCGGGTTTTGGTGCTTTTATCCAGAACCACAGTCACTTTTGCGGGGCTGAATTCCAATGCGCATCCCCAGGCTGCTGCCATAACATCTGTATCCTGCTGATCTTGAGCAGAAACCAGTATAGTAGGGCCATGGGTAATCAGACGATAAGCTTTTTCTAAGGGAACACTTTGAATATGGGAGTTTGTCATGCAACACCATTTGCTCTATTTATTTAATAGGCTAGATTAATGAGATCATTAACATATTCAAGTTCATTCTTGCAAAAAAGCTTTTAAACTAGAGATTGTTATATTCAGGAATTCAAAAAATGAGAATGTATCAGGTCGATGCGTTTACTACGGAGCTGTTTAAGGGCAATCCCGCAGCCGTAATTGTGCTGGAAGACTGGCTCGAAGATGGTCTGATGCAAAATATCGCCTTGGAAAATAATCTGTCTGAAACAGCTTTTGTTAAAGTCATCGATAGCGATAATTATGCCATCCGCTGGTTTACGCCAACTAAGGAAGTGGATTTTTGTGGTCATGCGACATTGGCCAGCAGCTTTGTGCTATTCAATCAATTTGATACGGGGAAAACGATTCATTTTCATGTAAAAGATTTGGGAATCTTTGTGGTCAGCCAGGATGCGGATGGCAAGATCAGAATGAATTTTCCAATCCGTCGTGCAGAGCCAGTTGCTGAATATCCTGAAGCTTTAAGACAGGCTTTGAGCAAACCGTTTAAACAGGTTTATCTGAATGCACAGGGCTATATTGTTGAATATGAATCGGTACAGGATGTGCTGGATGAAATGCCTGATTTTGAACTGTTAAAACAGTTGAATGGCAAGCGTACAGCCATTACTGCTCAGAATACCTATTTAGACGTCGCGATCACTTCACAAGATACCCAATACGATTGTATTTCACGTTATTTTGCACCGAGTAATGGAATCAATGAAGATCCGGTAACAGGTTCAATTCACACCGGAATTGCACCGCTGTGGGCCGAAAAACTGGGTAAAAATGAACTGGTCGCCTATCAGGCATCAGCGCGTGGTGGGGTGCTATATTGTGCCTTGCAAGATCAGGATCGAATTGAAATTTCCGGTTATGGAAAATTATATATGCAAGCCGAAATTTATCTTTAATTTTTTAATTACATAGAACTACATGTCGTCAGGTGAGGCGGCATGTTATTTTGATGGTCCGGCTTGGAATAGATTATTCAGAAAAAGAATCATTCTCTAAGATGGGCGCGAATAAAAATTTATATTTATAATTTGGATGAAGAATGTTGCTACGTTATAAAAATTTAAGTCTGGCGATTGTATTGTCTGGCTGTAGTGTACTAAGTTTTGCACAGCCTGTTTTGGTGAAAACGGAACAGAATATTGAAGAATACCGACTGGATAATGGACTGCGCATTATCCTGGCACCGAATGATAAAGAAAATAAAGTTTTTATGAATACGGTCTATCTGACCGGTTCCCTGAATGATCCTCAGGGCAAGGGCGGACTGGCCCATCTGCTGGAACATTTGGCCTTTAAAGGCACAGAAAATGTCAAAGGGGATGAATTCCAGCGTCGACTGGATCAATATACCTTGATGACTAATGCCAGTACTGACTATTACTCGACCAAATATACCAATGTGATCCGTCCTGAAAAAACTGCGCTCAGTGAAGTCATTTTTCTCGAAGCCGAACGCATGGACAAGCTGGTGCTTCAGGAAAAATATGTACCGACTGAAATTGATATTGTAAAACGCGAGCGTGAAATTCGTCTGGATCAGCCATTTTCAGTATTGATCGATCAGGTGTTTAAATCTGCTTATGGCAATCAGTATTTAGGCCGTTTGCCGATTGGTGACCTAAATGAGCTGCAATCAATCAATATGCAGGAACTAAACCATTTTTACCGTCAATGGTATGCACCGAATAATGCCTTTGTGGTCATTTCGGGCAAATTTGATAAGGCCGAAGTCTTAAAACAGCTGGATACGCATTTCAGTCCGATTCAATCCCGAAATGTACCAGCGCAAGTGAAAGTCCCAGCGCTTAAACCAGAGCAAATCAAACAGCGTGAATTTACAGTAAAGAAAGGCAGTGATCTGGCCAAGTTTAATCTTTATTTGAATCAATCCGAAGAAAGCATTAAAACGGCTTTGGCTGTTTCGCCAACGCTCTATACTTTGCAGCCAAGTGGATATCTCTATCAGAATATGGTGGAAACTGGGAAGTCAACAGCGGTGCAATCCAGTACCTGGCTGGATAAAGACTTTAATCTGGTGTTTATGGGAGCAATCTATGCTCCGAATCATCAGGCACAGGATATTGAAAAGGGGCTGATCCAAGGCGTAGAAAAGAGCCAGCCATTTACCGAAGCAGAATTAAACCGGGCTAAAAATCTGACCCGAAATCAGGCCGACAATATTAAAAATAGTGCGACTGCTTTAGGTTCACGTTTAAGTGATTATGCAGTGGCGTATTCGGGTGACTGGAGCCAGTATTTTAAAGATCTGAGCGCGATTCAAAACCTGAATGTGAATCAGGTCAATCAGGTCTATAAGAATTTTTTAAAACCTGAATACCGTATTTCTGGCAATATTTTACCTACCCCGGAAGATCAGAAAAAAGCGCAGGAACTAGCACAAACAGAAGCACCGGCAAAAACTCTGGATCAACAGACTGAAGCAGAAGAGCCACTGAAAGATGTCAGTGTTTATCAGGCTGAAGTGAAGCAATATGTCCAGGAATCCAAACAGTATTTGTACAGTAAAGACAAACAGATTCAGCGTGGCAAGTTGAAAAATGGCATTAAATACGCGTTGTTTCCGACGACTACCCGCGATGACAAGGTTTATGCCACAATTTCACTGGATTTTGGTACTGCACAAAGCCTGATGAATAAAGGCGAGATTCTGGATCTGACCGCTTATTTAATGTTGCGCTCATCGAAAACTCAAAGCTTGCAGCAGATTGCCGATAAAATTATTGAAGTAGGTGGTTCGGCAACTGCCGGTGCATCCGGCAATGGCCTGACCTTGCAGATCAGCGCCAAAAAAGAAAAGTTTGAGGAGTTTTTCCAGTATGTGGTTGATGTGCTGAAAACGCCGGCATTTGAGCAAAGTCAGTTTGATTTAATCAAGGGGCAGACTTTATCCAGTCTGGATCGCCCTTATACTGAACCAGATACCGTGTCGAGCTTGACGATGGCTCGAACGATCGAGATTTATCAGCCTGGCGATCTGCGTTTTCATTTCGAGCCGGAATTGGCCAAAAAACAGTATCAGAAAGCGACTCGCGAACAGGTTATGGCACTGTATCAGCAGTTTTTAAAAACCCAGCATGCGCAAATCGCGGTTACGGGCGAATTTAATCCGAAATCGATGCAAAATGTACTGAAAAACAGTTTTTCAGACTGGAAAGCTGCACAGCCTTATGAGCGTCTAAAATCGGAATATCGAAGCTACCCAGCCCAGAAAATTCATGCTTTGTCTGAGCAGCGTGAATTCGGGAGTTATCAGGCATTTATGAGCATGCCGGTCGGTGCTGATCATGCCGATGCACCTGCATTACAGGTATTTCGATATATTCTGGGTGATTCACAGCTGTCGTCACGACTGGCACAAGAGTTACGCGAGAAAAATGCACTAGTCTATGGTTTTAGTGCAGATGTGCAACTCGATGAATGGGCAGATGTGGGTGCAATGATGATTAGTGCCAATTATACGGCTGGAAAATCCGCACAGGTTTCTCAGGCAGTGCATAAGGTACTCAATGAACTGCTGACACGTGGCGTGACTGAACAGGAAGTCGAAGCGGCAAAAGCCAGTATCTTGAAACAGCGTTTAACTGCACTCGAAGATGATCGCCGTATTCACACTATGTTGGTTCCACAGCTGGAAAAAGACCGTAATCTGGTTTACCGGGAAAAACGTGATCAGGCGATTGCTCAACTGAGCAAAGCCGATATTGATGCCATGATCAAAAAATACATCAAGCCGGACCAGCTGGTTGAAGTGATGGCTGATCAGTATGGTAAGCAAGTTAAAACATCATAGTGTTGATAAAAAAATCCCCTCAAATGAGGGGGTTTTTTTATTTACCATATTATTAAAAGCCCAATTTAAGTAACTTTTCTGGTGAACAGGATTCCACCTAAAACACCAGATAATACAGCGCAGGGCAAGCTCCACCAGAAAGTGGCAAAGAGAAAAAGGAAAATACCACCTGATACCAAGATTGATCCTAAAGCGATATCTTTATTAAAGGGTAAGTGGATCATATGTTGGTAATAGTAGGATGCGATTCCACTAAAACAGATCACCAAGCAAGTATATAAAAGCTTTTCTGACAAGGGACTAGCGATCATTTCTTCCCAGAGCATATGTATTTTCCTCCTTTTTTAAGGATCCAGACTCTTATTCTTCTAATTTATAAAACGCTTTAGCATTTTCATAAAAAATCGACTTTAAGGCATTTTCATTGTAGTCCTGCACAATATCGCTAAAGGCATCAATAATGTTGGTGAGTGAGCTACTGACACTGTCCATTGGAAAGTTGGATGCAAACATCACGCGCCCAGAACCAAAACAGTCTAAAGTATGCTGGATCACGGGTGCGGCACGTTCCACTAATTCCTGTTTACTTGCCAGCCGTTTCTGCGTGTGAAAATCATGTCCAAGACTGGCATAAACAGACCAGACATTTTGGTCGATACATTTTTGCATTCGGCCAGTTTTGCCAACTGATCTTTCCAGTCTGCAAATATCTGGGTGCGATCTTGTTCGGTCTTGCCTGTAGCTTTGCCCACTTTGCCAAATAAACCTGCGGGCGTACCCAGATGATCCAGCACAATAGGGGTGTTTGGAAAGGCTTTGGCCAGCGCAGTAACATCCGCAATCTGGGTAGAGTACACCCAGGCATCAAAGCTTAAATCTTGCCTGGCCAGTTCTTCAAAGCCCTTCAGGAAATCTGTGTTGCGATAGAGATGCGGTTCATCGGTCCAGGCATGAATCCCTTTATCTGGATGTACTGCAGCCATTTTACGGATGCCCCGAAACTTGGGAGAAGCTTCGCGATGCAATTGAATCAACTGTTTAAAATTTTTCTGCCGCGGATCCGCCGTGGCGACAATTCCACCCAATTGGATAGTGTGCTGATCAAAAGGAAGCCCAGCGATAAAACGGGTTTCATTTACCACACCCGTACCTTTATGGTCATGCCAGCTGGCTTCAACATGCACAATCTGCTCTATTTCATAATGTCCTGCATCTTTCTTGTAATTTGCAGGCAGATAAGGTGCAGCCAGGTGCTGTGTCAGGCCAATGGTCTCAATGACGTCTCTGGGTTTCAACAGTCGAACCATTCTGTCTAGTAATTTGGGATGATTGCCGAACAGCTTTACCGCTAGCGCTGCCGCATGTGGGGTATTGTACGGATCCCATTGGTGGATATGAGGGTCAATGATCGGGAAGGGAAGTTGCTGCATGCTATGCCTTGTTTTTGTTTATTTATTATTCAATTTATATAGTGCTTAAATCACTTTAAAGTCAATATGATAAATGACAGCAAATAAAAAAAGCCCCGCGGGGCTTTTCGTATTTTAATCAATGATCATGCTTGTGATCATGGTTATGCTTGTTGGCATGAAACTCTTCATTGTGACGGAAACGTAAATAGTTTTCGAACTGTTCACAGTATTCATCATAGTTATCTTCCAGCATCATTTGAAATTGCTGCAAGATATAAGACATGACCTGATCTTTGGCATCGCGCATTTCATTCCCATCTTTAAAGTTATTCGCTGCCACCCAGGTATTGAAACGGGCAGTACCAAATAACATCGCCGCACTGACTTGACCGCGCTTATCGCTCGGTTTTTCCTGTGAGCCTTTTTCTACGCGACAAAACTCGTTGGCTTGTTGAATAAATTCATCAGCACGTTCAAAGAATGCCGCATTTAACGCTTCTTCTTCGGTTACATCGGTTGCTTCAATCTTTTGAACCATGAATTTGTTCCTAACACTAAAATCTCAATCGTTAATTATAGGCAAAGCCTTGCAGAAACTAAACCTTTGCCTTAATCTAAAAAAATAGCCTAAGCATATAAAAGTGAATGCCATGCAGGATGCGATTGCAGTACAAAGCCTAAAAAGTGATATTGCCTTATTGCGCCAGAATATTTGGCCACCGGCAAATCTAGCCAATGTTGAAGGCTTGCCGATTTATTATGGCAGCCAGTCACAGGTAGATGAATACTATAGCCAGTGGCTCGGGCTGATTGAAAGGGCACAGGATCTGTTTCAGCCTTTTATGGAAGATGAAATCTTGGATGCGATCCATCTGCCGAGTCATTTAAACTTGCCGCTGTTTTATTTTCATGTTGACCGGATTCGCATTAATAAAACCCGCGCCAAGGAATCCAAAACTTTTCGTGGGGTCGCCAGCCTGATCGAAAAATGCGGCCAGTTCGAACCCGAGCAGATTGCAGCCATGCGGCAGTGGCTCGAGAGTGACGATACTGCAGCTTTGGTGGCACACCGTGAATTTGTGGATTTACGCACTTATGTGTTTCAGCATGGCCAGAGCGAATATACGCGCACCCGTTTTTATGTGAATGGGATTGTGCTGAGTGTTGAGCCACATTTTGAACTGGTCGATGCACGCGATAAGCCACGCAAGCAACGCAGCGACAGTTATAACGATCCTCTGGCAGACAATAATATCTGGAAAGTATTCGGCAAATATCGCTAGCACAGTTTGACCAAGCCCGGTCTTACCAGAAGGGCTTGGTATTTTCTGCAAACTGCTGTAAACGCTCTGCTGCTTCGTTCGAAAAACGCTGCTGTTCCGCACTTATCCAGCCTAGCACAAACCAGGCCTTGGCCTGTTGTTTGACATAAGGTCTAAATAATTCGTCCGCAACAAATAGGTCGTTATAATGCCCGAGACTTTCCTGCAAGGGTTTTAAGGCTTTTAGATAGGCTTTAACCTCTTTTTCAGGAAACAGGCTTTGCAAGAATTCTACGTTATAGCGTAAGCGTTTGACCCGTTTGCGTGTCCGATGCCGGGATTCAATATCCAGTTCTTGATAGTTCTCGGCATCCTGACAGATTTGCTGGTGCAGCTTGCTCAGGCCTTTACACAAAATCTTATGTGAAGACTTGGCTTTGTTATCCGTTTTTTCTTGGCTAAAGCTGAACAGTTGCAGCATTAGTTCTACGGTAGCAGGACTTCTGAACAGCACACTGATATCTGGCTGTTTTTGTCGGTGTGGGGGTAATTTCAGTAAGGGGGAACCTGCTTTTTCCAGTTGTGGAATCAGGCTTTCTGCCAGGGCATCGCGATCTCGGGTAGAACCCAGTTGCTGAAAAATATCCCGCAGCTGTTCCGGCCATTCTGGCTGTACATGTTCAGTCACGGACTGGAAAATTTTAAAAGCACTGCGCAAACGCCGAATCGCAACACGTGCCTGATGCACATGATCACTATTATAATTTTCGGCAGCAATCGCCGTCGCATTTGGGAAAAGATGAGCCAGACAGTTGGCGACAATTTTTTGTAAAATCGTACTGATCTGATCTTTCTGTTCAAGCACTAAGGGAAGCTGATGCTGAACTGGCAGACTCTCTTCATCATGTAATAAGGCATAACCGCGTTCCGATTTGCTCCGTGTATCCAGCCACAAAGCATAACGCTGAACCCAGGGCTGAATGAAATCAATCAATTCACTCAGCTGGCCGGATTTAAGCTCAAATTCGACTTCATAAATATCGATGGCTTGATCATTGTGTCGAATTTCTCCGACATCAAAGGCAATTTCAATCTGGCTGTCCAGATGACTTTCTGTGAGGACATACCGTACGACATCTGTTTCAAATTGCAGGATGAGTGGTGTCTCCAGATCACCGAGCGCCTGTTTCAGGATTTTTTTGGCCGGTTTATGTTTGCGATATAACTGAAAATCACAATGTTCCGGAGGACTTTTTAATTCATGCTCAAGTTCAAAACGTTCAAATTGTTGTTCAGTCGCTGCTTTCAGGGTTTGAATCCATTGCTGGTCTTCCAGACGTTGTCGCAGGGCAATCTGATGTTGTTGTAATTGTTGCGCTTGAGTATCAAAGTAGCGTGCACACAGGCGATGCCGAGTCGGCTGAAGTTTCTGAATATCCTGTTCAAATTGCACACGAGACTGTGGCGGAATCTGGAATTTGAGTTCTATTTCTGCCATCGGGTTATTCCTCCGCGATGTTGGTTTTACAGATTAATATAGCCCAAAGATCGGCAGGGGTGTGATGTGCTTCTGCAACAAAAAGCACGCCATAGAAGGCGTGCTTTAAGTATTTCTCGTGATATTTATTTCAATATTTTTATTTCAGGAATTTACGGCTGACCAGGAACTGTTCGGTCGCTTCAAGCAGTTTCTGCGCATAGACTTCCTGCTTGGCGGTCAGCCAACCCAGCACAAACCAGTCACTTGCTTCCAGTTCGGTCTGCTGAATATAAACTGCAGAAGAGGCCAAAGTTTGATATTCAATGGCTGCCAGTTGTGCATCATTCAGCGCTTTGCTGTATTTCTGTAAATTCTTGACGTCATAGATTGTGGTTAAAATCGGAAAGCTGAATTTGAGTTCCTGAATCCGGCCCGACAATTGATCCAGACTTTCAAAATCAGTGATATCCGCCTGGTTCATTTGTTCCTGCAAGGCTTTATATTGCTGTTGCAAGGTAGTTTGCGCAGCAATTTTCAGATCCAGCGAGGCATGCTCATTTTCATTTAAACTGAACATCAGCAATTCCAGATAATGATGCACATTTTGGGTGGATTTGACCAGATTGCCCAGTTTCTCCTGCGCATACAGAATATCTTTGCTCAGATTTTCTGCCGTGGTTGGATTTTGCAGGAAGCCCGCCAGGCTATTTTGCATATGCTGCAAATGTTGCAGATGTTCAAATTGCTGCTTAAAGGCCGCCAGCTGATGTGCCCATTTGTCCGAAAGCTGTGGATGCCAGTCTTTGAACAGCAGCAAGGTCAGATATAAATGATCTAGTGCCAGTCGTGCCTGATCAATATGTTCCTGCTCTGCAACCTGAGCTGCAATCGCCGCAATATTTGGCAATAAATGCTGCATCTGCTGCGCAATCAGACTGCACATGGTTTTACTGGCGCTATCTTTTTTGCTGATCTGAAATTCTTTGCTGAGGGGCGTAGGACTGACGCGCTGTGAAGTGGCCAATAAATTGCCTATTTCGGCCTTGCTACGTACATCGAGCCAGAGCTGGTATTTCTTGACCCATTCAAAACTAAAGGCCAGCAGATGTTGAATTGAACCATTTTTAAGCTCGAACTCGACTTCATGTACTTCTTGTTCGGCATCCTGTGTGCGGATAAGCCCAATATCCAGGCTGACTTCGATCTGGGTATCTTTATAGTCAATTACCCTTAACGTACGGGCAATATCGGTTTCAAACTGGAGTTGTAGCTGATCGAACTGATTGCCGAGCGCATTGCTGAGAATTGCCCCGGCTTCTGGAAATTTTTTATAAATATCTAAATCCAGTTCAGGAGATGCGGTTAATTTCCCTAGATCATGATTATGTTCAAAGCGTTCGATATGGCTTTTTCCGGCCGCTTTTAGCGTTTGCACCCAACGTGTACCTTCCAGACGCTGACGCAGTGCCACCCCATGCCGGGCCAGTTGGCGGTCGGCAGTATCATAATATTTGGCTTGAAGCTGGATCTGTTGAGACTTTTTCGGATCAAGTGCCTTGAGCAGCGCAGTGCGTCGTGCCACAGGAATTTGGAACTTGAGTTCAACTTCAACCATGATGATCATCCTATCTGTTCAGTGCAATTAAGTACTGAATCTTCACTTGAATAAGGTTTTAAAATGAGGCGGACAGCAGCCGCAATTATATTTTTAGATTTGTGCGCAGCAGATTGTAACCAAAATCAAAATGCATGTAAGACTTGACTGAGCATAAAAAGCTTAAACAGAAGTTTGAAACTTAGATTTCATCGGTTCATTTTAGGCTAAAACGATCGGATTCAGGCCTTCACGGGGATGTGCAAGATGCATTGAAGCGCGCATCAAAAGGCTGTTATTTGGCTAAAATATACGCTAAGGTAAAACAAAAAACGTCAGGATGATGACAGATGAATGTACAAGTACAACCAGAAAGTAAGAATGAGGTGATGGTTCAGCCCCAGATGCCGATTAAGAACTATCATGAATTTTATCGCTTCTATTTGACTGAGCATCGGCATATTATTAGCCGCCGTCTGCACGTGGCCGGCAGTAGCATCGGTTTATACTGTTTTGCCAAAGCCATTCGTCAAGGCAAGCCGCGATATTTTGCATATGGTTTACTCTCGGGCTATGCCTGTGCCTGGGTCGGTCATTTTATCTTTGAGCGCAATAAACCAGCCAGCTTCAAACAGCCTGTATATAGCTTTATCTCGGACTGGCGCATGTTTGCCGATGTCCTGCGTGGTAATATCAGTCTGATCGACCTTAAATACGATAAAATTTCCAGTTAAGCCAGAATGACTTTTATCGGAATGTGCCCACTTAAAGCATGAAATTTCGATAAAAGCCTTGCAAGTCTAGAATTATTATTCTAATAATTAGGTTATTGCCGATTTAGTTTTTTGATCAACCATTATATTTTAATTAATACATCAGTTTTCCAAGCCTGGAGCGACCTTCTCCGGGCTTTTTTTATGCCTGTTTGCTACCAATAAATGTTCAAGATTTTGCTCATGCTATTGTGTAAATATTCATAGAAGAATTCATGTGGATTTGTGCTGAAAGTAAAAGATCCTTTCTGGCTTTGAAACGTTTCCCCACAAACGAATGACTCAAAACCAGAAAGGATCGGGTATTACAAACACAGGTATTTATTTTTCTGTTTATTTTCTGTGTCTAAGGCTATTTAAGACGCTTCGTGCCGATTGGGCTATCCCTGAAAATGGGTATTTTTAATATTAATTAATTTGAGTACGCTTGAGCCAGGCACGAAAAAAGACAAAAAAATCGCTCTTAGAATTTTGCAACTTCTCCACCAAGTTATCTGCAAAATCCTAAAAGCGTTTGTCGGAGGGCGTAAGCATTAACACGTTATAATTATTGTTATAAGGCCATTAAAACGCAGATTTGAAAGTCCGTATATCCCTGAAAATGGTGATATTTACGATTTAATTGATAAATTGTGCTAAAAAACTGCAAATCTGTTGCTACCTGGTCTCAGAAACAGCAAGATGGCGGCAATTAAACCGAGTTATGCCTATAATAGAGCCATCCTAGCAAGTGGCGAGCAAGATGCGCGGTTTATATTTAATTACCAATGATGATCCATTAGAGCTTTTATTGGCGAAGTTGGAAGGTGCAATGGCCAATGGTGGTGTTGCGGTCTTGCAATATCGCCGTAAAAAAGTGGCGAAAGAAGATCAAATTTACGAAATCGAGTACATGAAAGCCATGTGTGCTGAATATGGCGTACCTTTCGTGATTAACGATGATCTGGAAATGGCGGTTAAATACGGCGTGGGTGTGCATTTAGGCCAGGATGATGGTTCGATTGTCGACGCTGTTGCGCGTTTGCCTAAAGGCGTGTTGATTGGCCGTAGCTGTAATAACTCACTTGAGCTGGCTAAACAGGCCATTGCCGATGGTGCGAATTATGTGGCATTTGGAGCAATTTATGCGACTGATAGTAAACCTGAAGCGGGTAATATTGGTCTTGAAACCTTAAAACTGGCCAAAGAAAAATTGAACGTGCCTCTCTGTGCCATTGGTGGTTTAACGGTTGAAAATTCAAAGGATGTCATTGAGTCAGGTGCGGATTATTGCGCGGTGATTAGTGATATATTGGGACTTCCTATGAATGCCATTCCTGAACGTTTAGATGAATGGTCTGCGCTTTTTCAAGCTACAGCATAAAATTTTTTGATTGATTTAATTTTGAGTCGAGTGCCTTCATGAGCTTATCTCCAAAGCAAGAACAATTGTTCAAACAAGCCAATAAACATATCCCGGGTGGCGTCAACTCACCTGTGCGCGCATTTAATAGTGTCGGTGGGACGCCGGTCTTTATCGAAAAAGCCCAAGGTGCGTATCTTTATGATGTCGATGGCAAACGTTATGTGGACTATGTGGGTTCATGGGGGCCGATGATTTTGGGTCATGCGCATCCTGCGATTATTAAAGCAGTTCAGGATGCTGCGGTCGATGGTTTGAGTTTTGGTGCGCCTACAGTCCATGAAACTACGCTTGCAGATATTATTTGCGAGATCATGCCATCGATTGAACTAGTGCGTATGACCAACTCGGGTACAGAAGCAACCATGACCGCGATTCGTTTAGCACGTGGTTATACTGGCCGTGACAAGATTGTAAAATTTGAAGGCTGTTATCACGGTCACTCGGATTCATTATTGGTAAAAGCCGGTTCAGGTTTATTGACCAGTGGTGAAGGGGAAGCGACGTCTGCAGGTGTGCCGGCGGATTTTGCAAAACATACGCTGACACTTCCATATAACGACATCGCGACTTTAAAAGAATGCTTTGCCAAATTCGGTTCAGAAATTGCCGGCGTGATTGTTGAGCCAGTCGCAGGCAACATGAACCTTGTGAAACCGATTGATGGTTTCCTGCAAGCGATTCGTGATGTCTGTGATGAGCATGGTTCAGTGTTTATCATTGATGAAGTAATGACCGGTTTCCGTGT
Source organism: Acinetobacter lwoffii (assembly GCF_024129715.1). GTDB lineage: Bacteria > Pseudomonadota > Gammaproteobacteria > Pseudomonadales > Moraxellaceae > Acinetobacter > Acinetobacter lwoffii_U. Next base: position 198,772 of record NZ_JAMXXM010000002.1, on the reverse strand, counting down.
CGGTCTTGGCGGTGCGCAAGCACATTATGGCGTTACTCCGGATTTAACCACTTTAGGTAAAATCATCGGTGCAGGCTTACCAGTGGGTGCTTTCGGTGGTAAACGTGAAGTGATGGAATGCATCGCGCCATTGGGTAAAGTGTATCAAGCAGGTACGCTATCAGGTAACCCATTGGCAATGCGTGCCGGTATCGAGATGTTCAAACATCTCCGTGCTGAAGGTTTCTATGAGAAATTGTCTGCACAACTTGAGAAACTGCTGGTTGGCTTACAAGCTGCTGCGGATGAAGCAGGCATTCCATTCAAGACACAACAGGTCGGTGGCATGTTTGGTCTGTACTTTACCGATCAGGAAGACATCACGAGCTTCGATTCGATGTTGAAGTGTGATGTCGATGCTTTCCGTAAATTCTTCCATGGCATGTTAAATCGTGGCGTGAACCTTGCGCCATCTGCTTTTGAAGCAGGATTTATTTCAGCTGCGCATTCTGATGAAGATATTGCTTTCACTATTCAGGCTGCAAAAGAAACTTTTGCTGAGATGAAAGCGTAATTTATACCTCTCCCAAACCCTCTCCTTAAAGGAGAGGGCTTTCATCTATCGAATAGAAATGAAAATTTAAAGACTTCTTACTGTATTCTTGCGCCATATAGGGCTCAGGCTTAGGGAAAATTACATTTAAAATTAGGGATATTTATTCATGCAAACCAAACATTATTTGACTTTAAGTGATGCTGAATTTTTATTAGATCAAGCCCATCAATATGCCATTCAGAACAGTTTTAATGTCAGTATTGCTGTAGTAGATGAAACAGGTAATTTGCTTACGATGAAGCGTATGGATGGTGCAGCCCCAATGACTGCAAATCTGGCCGTCGAAAAAAGCCAAATGTTCTGCCATGAGTCGCCATCCATCTAAACTGTTTGAAGATATTATCAAAGGCGGACAGATGGGTTTTTTGACCATGGAAAGTTTCTCAGGAATGCTGGAAGGTGGTGAACCGATTATGTATCAAGGGCAGCTTGTCGGTGCGATGGGTGTGTCGGGTGTGAAGTCGTTTGAAGATGCGGAGATTGCACGGGTAGCGATTGAGAAGTTTTTGGCGCAGCAAAGCTAATCTAAAATAGAAATTGATCAGCTCAATTTAATAAAATCATCCAAAGATGTTCCAAAATGAAGCGTGGAATGTGAAATGTCAGCTAAAAAGCCCAATCGCTAATGATTGGGCTTTTTACACCAATATAAGAGTTTGTTTTAAAATGAAATTTACAGAGGGTTTCATATAACATGTATTATATTAATTTTAGGAAAACTTAATTTTCAAATGCGACAGAAGCAGTCATCGCTCGTAGACACTCGCTCAATTCTTATCTATAACTATAAAAAAATGATTTTGAAGGAATTTTTATGAACGTAGCTTTAGTAAATTTACAAATGGTATGTGTTCATGTTGTGAACAGCTACTCTAAATCTGAGACAGGTTTCGGCTCTTACAAAATTCCAGATATTAGGTGCTCAAAACCCTTAATTTATAATGTTAAAAAAAACGATCAATTGGTTTTTTTACAGAGAATGTTAGATTTAAAAATTGATAATAAAGAGATCAATTTATCGCTTCCTAATGAGATCGGACTATCATTGAATATATTTACTAAAGCTAGAGATGAAGCTGAAAATCTACTAGAAAAACTTAAAAAAGATATGGAAAAGAATAAAGATTTTTATAGTGAAAATGTCTCGTTATTTTATGACTATATTGAACAAATACAAATAGCATCTGTTTTTTCTTATAAAGCAGTTGAAGCATTTTGCAACGCCACAATCCCTAATGACTTCGTTTATAAAAAAACAAACTCAAAAGGTATTCAAGAAGTCTATGAAATTTCTCAAATTGAAAAATGGATACCAACTTCAGAAAAACTCACTGAAATTATTCCAAATATTTTGAACTGTGAATCACCTAAGCAAATCAAGTATTGGTCAATGTTTAAAGAATTAGAAACCCTTAGAAATGAAATTATTCATTCAAAAAAGAAAAATAGCATTGAAAATACAAAAAAAATGTTATCAAATAACGTATTAGATATTCTTAATTCAAGCATTTATATTCTTAACCACTTTATTCAAAACGATATATCGAATGAGGTTTTTCCATTAGGTTTTTTAGATAAGAAGTGGCGAATTTATGAAATTGATGACCCGAAGAAAATTTTTGAGTGGACTCATTGGGCAGAGTGATTTTTAGTGCCTCAGATACTCCTCTTTTGCTTATTTTAGTTTTAGCATTTAGTCCTTATTTGGCTAAATCACCCTATTTTTAGGATAGTCGCGTTAATCAACTCTAGGCATATTTAATATAATGGCGATTATACGAAATTAGAACAATAATCATCTGTGAAATCAAAGTGTTTTTCAAATAATGCTAAACTAAAATAGCATGAATCATCATGCTATTTTGTATTTATAAGAGCCTCCCATGCTGTACTCTATGCCCAAAAAAATCCAACTTGCTCCATCCCAAGCTAAATGGCAGCTGTCCTCAACACAATCTGTTTTGGTTTTAGTTGGATTGCAAAACTTGCGTATGCAACAGGGCATACAAGAGAGTGGACTCATGGTGAATTTGATTCAACTAACCAATAAAGCCAAAGCGCTGGATATTCCGATTGTTGATTTGTACGGTGATGATTTGATGCAAGGCATGCAGCAATTGGGAGAATATGCGTCAACGCATCCGCAGCTGATTTTTGCCGGGCAGGTTACACCGATGCTGAAACAGATTTTGCCGCATCTGATGAGTGTGACGGATCAAATCGGTGTGGTCGATGATGCAATTTTATTATCAAATCAAGATCAGCATATTCAGTGGATTGAAAATATTTCGGCACAGGGGATACATCACTTAAATACCTATAGCCTGACCCGCTTATGGGATTTAAGCGCATCTTCCGAATATGTATTGTCGGCCAAAGGCATTATGTTGGCTGTCGCAGAACAGCTGGATATGGATGCTTTGGAAATTAATCCCTATGTCGACTTAAAAAATTATGGTCTGGATTCGGTAGCGGTGGTGAGTCTAGTCAGTATATGGCGTGCACATGGTGCCAATATCCGTTATGAAGATGTGCTAAAACATCCGTCTTTGCACGAATTGGCAAGCTTCATTTTAAAATCCTCAGGTTGATGCACTGCGATTGAGCAATTTTATGCGCTAAATCGGAAATTTCATCGTCATTTACATAAATGCGCATTGTAATTATTGGCTAAGCTTTCTATCATTGCCGCCTTGTTTTTCACGATCAGCCTGGGATTGAACTTTGAGTAATTTTCTAACCGAACATCTGATACATCGTGATGACGATTTCATGGTCATCCACAAACCTGCAGGTTTACTCACAGTTCCCGGTAAAACAGAAGACTTACAAGATTGCCTGATCAACCGTCTGGTCAAATTAGAACCCAAAACTTTACTGATTCATCGACTGGATCGCGATACATCCGGTATTTTGGCCTTTGGTCTGAGCAAATGGGGACAAAAAACCATTTCCCGCCAGTTTCAGGAACGCCAGACTGATAAAACCTATCAGGCTGTGGTTGCAGGTACACTCGAAGGTGAAGGCACTATTGAAGTGCCAGTGGTGTATGATCCAAGCCGTCCGCCTTTACATATCGCAGATCCCACACATCATAAGCCGGCCATCACGCATTGGCAGGCGATTGAACATTTTAATATTCAGGGACAGCCTGTGACCCGGGTGAAACTGATCCCAATTACCGGCCGTTCACATCAGCTACGGGTGCATATGCAATATCTCGGACATCCGATTATTGGCGATACCTTATATGCGACATCCGAACAGCAACAGCTCAGCTCGCGTTTATGTTTACACGCGGAACGTTTGAGTTTTTATCATCCTCAAACAGAGCAGTTAGTCGAATTTTATTGTCCGGCGCCGTTCTAGGAAATACTTCTTTAATCGGCGTGAATTATGCTCACTTTTTAGTGGGCTTTATGTCAAAATACATTGCTTGAAGGTGTGGAATTTTGCTCCAATGACGTTTCGTGATTGAGCCTAATATTCATAATCTTGTACTTAAGATAAAGGTGGAAAAATTGCAGCAATTTGCTATTGGTCAACGTTGGTTATCAGATACTGAAACAGAACTCGGTTTAGGCGTTCTTATTGATGTTGATGAGCGGTCGGTCAGCATTTTATTCCCGAAAAGCGATGAAACCCGCGTCTATGCACGCAGCAATGCACCCTTATCTCGTATCGTATTTAATGTGAAAGATGAATTACAGGATCAGGAAGGGACCAAGTGGATTGTAGAATCCGTTGAAGACCGCAATGGCGTGGTACGTTATCACGTCGTTCGTACCTTGGAAGATGGAACTGAAGAACGTAAATCGCTGAATGAAACCCGTATTGGTGCAACCATCCAATTGTCTAAGCCTTTAGACCGTTTATTGGCCAGTCAGGTTGATTATAAAGAATGGTATGACCTGCGTATTGAAGCGTTGCTAATGCAGGCCAACATGCAAAGCAGTCCACTGCGTGGTCTAGTGGGTTCACGTGTAGGCCTGATTCCACATCAATTGTATATTGCTCATGAAGTCGGTCAGCGTTTTGCACCGCGTGTGTTACTGGCGGATGAAGTAGGTCTGGGCAAAACCATCGAAGCTGGTCTGATTATCCATCAACAGCTGAAAACCGGCCGTTCTGAACGTATTCTGATTTTAGTACCGGATTCGCTGCAATATCAGTGGATGATTGAGATGCGCCGTCGTTTCAATCTTGAGTTCTCGCTGTTTGACTTGACCCGTACTGCATCGATCAAAGAACATGATCCTGAACAAAACCCGTTCTTGACCGAACAAAAAATTATTGCCTCTGTCGATTTGATGGTCGACCATGAAGATCTGCGTGAACAGGCACTTGAAGCCGGTTTCGACCTGCTGGTGGTCGATGAAGCACATCATTTGATGTGGAGCGAAGAAGATGGCGGTAATGACCGTTATGATCTGGTCGAAGAGCTTGCTGAACATACGCCGGGCGTGTTGTTATTGACAGCGACACCTGAACAGCTCGGTGTAGAAAGTCACTTTGCACGCCTACGTTTGCTTGATCCGCAGCGTTTTAACTCGCTGGATCGTTTCCTCGATGAAGAAGCGCAATATCAGCATACGGCTAAAATTGCAGAAGTGTTGATGTCAGACATGCCGCTAGAAGCTGAGCATCTTACTGCGATTGAGGCCTTGTTAGGTCATCCGATTGCAGATCATCCTGAACAGCGTTTCCGTGCCATTCATGAACTTTTAGACCGTCATGGTACAGGCCGTATCCTGTTCCGTAATACGCGTGAAGCGATTCAAGGTTTCCCGGGTCGTGACTGTCAGCCAGCGCCATTGCCAGCACCAGAACACTGGTCTAAAGATGGTAAATTACGTGAGCAAATGTGGCCTGAAGAAGCTCAGCTAGATGGCTCGTGGATGGAAGCCGATCCACGCGTGATGTGGCTGATGGAGCGTTTGCGTACCGATTTAAAACACAAGAAAGTCTTACTGATTGCGCGTAGCGGGCCAGTGGTTGAGGCGTTGGAAAATGTACTGCGTTTACATGCCGGTATTCGTACGGCGATGTTCCATGAAGGCATGAGCTTGTTAGAACGTGACCAGGCCGCAGCTTATTTTGCTGAAGATTCGTATGGCGCGCAGATTCTTCTTTGTTCGGAAATCGGTTCAGAAGGACGTAACTTCCAGTTTGCCTCTGATCTGATTCTGTTTGACCTACCTGCGAACCCGGACGTGTTGGAACAGCGTATTGGTCGTCTGGATCGTATCGGTCAGGAAAACCGCATTCAGATTCATGTGCCTTATCTGGTGGGAACTGCACAAGAACGTATGTTCCGCTGGTATAACGAAGCGCTGAATATCTTCAGCAATATTTCTCCAGCTGCACAAACCTTGCAAGAAAATTTTATTGTTCGCTTGAAAGACTGTCTATTGGCAGACAAAGGTCAAGAGTTTGAAGACCTGCTGGAAGAAGTTAGCGTGCAACGTGAAGCGCTGGAAGCTGAATTGCAGGAAGGTCGAGACCGTTTGCTTGAGTACAACTCTTGCCGTCCGGTGGTGGCACAGGAAATTGTCAACGCGCTTGAAGATTATGATGACAATACCACTTTGCCGATTTTCATGAAGCGCTTTATGGCGTCCACAAATATCGACTTTGACGAGCAAAGTAACGGTACAGTGATCATCAAGCCCACCGATCAAATGCAGGTTCAAGGTTTGACGCTGGATGAAGAGGGAATTACAGCGACCTTCTATCGTGATCAGGCGCAAATCCGTGAAGATGCGCAATACCTGACGCTTGAACATCCATTCACTGAAAGCGTGATGGAAATAATTAATACTCAGGGCTTTGGTAGTACCAATGTTGCAGTGCTAAAATCTGCGGCGTTGCCACAAGGTTCGGTATTGCTAGAAGTCTGGTTCAAGGTCGATGTGGTGGCTCCGAAAGCATTGAACTTGCCATCTAGCCTGCCGCAACAGTTAATCCGTGTCTTGCTCAGTGAAAAAGGCCAGGATCTTTCCCAGAAGATTGCACCAGAAATCCTGAAGCCTTATCTACATCATTTGGATGGCAATAGCTGTCGTCAGGTGGTGAAAGCACGTCGTGATGTGATTGAAGCGCGTTATCAGCAGGCACTTGAACTGGCACGCAGTGCTTTGCCGGGCTTCAAGCAGCAAGCCAAAGAAGTCTATGGCAATAAATGGCAATATGAAATTGATCGCCTGACCTATCTGAAACAGTTCAACCCAAGTATCCGTGAAGATGAAATTGCACGTTTACAGAAATTGCAGAAAGAAGGTTTAAGCTTACTGGATGGTCTATCGGTAACACCGGAAGCGATTCAGGTGATGGTTGTCGTTAAGCCTTAAGCTTTAAATCATTAAAAAATGCAGCTTTCGGGCTGCTTTTTTTATGGGCAAAATCCAGTTTTATTATTTTTTGTCGGAGAATGCTGGCCTGTTATTTTACTCCTGTTTAAAATCAGCCTACTGAATAATAAGAATGAAAAATCATGTCAAAAGCATTGATTACCCTTGGCACAAAGACCAATCATGGCGGCATGGTGACTAAATGTGAACCCTCTTTTTTGATCAATGGTATTGCCGTACATTTAAATGGCATGAAGCATTATTGTCCCAAATGCCAGACCATGGTCACCGCAATTTCCAGCAATTTGTCTATTAGTGTCAAAGGACGGGCAGTGGTCATCGCGGGGGATAAGGCCAGTTGCGGGGCGATTTTTCTACCGATGCAACATTTAACTGTATCGCAGAAATAAACCTTAAATTCTGAAGGAATACAGAGAAATGACTTTGAGGTCATTGTTTGAGCATTTTTGCACTGCCGAATCAAGGAATAGATCAGTAAGCTCATTCGATGATTTCAGGATGAATACGCGCTGCGTTTAAAAATAATGAAGCAAGCCCTACATTTTACCCATGCCAATGGTATTCCTGCGGCAACTTATCAAAAGTTTCTGGACTGTTTCCAGCAAGACTATGAGGTCAAAGCGATTCCCTTGATCGGCATGAACCCGCAATATCCAATTACGCGAGACTGGCGTTATCTGGTCGATGAAGTAATTGCAGATATCGAGCAGCAGTTTCCTCAGCAGCAAGTGATTGGCTTAGGACATTCCTTTGGTGGTCTGGTGACCCTGATGGCGGCGTATCGACGTCCCGAACTATTTTCCAAACTGGTCATTATGGATCCACCATTTGTGATTGGAAAAAATAGCGCCATGTTTGAACTGATTAAAAAGCTGAATCTGAAAAGTGTTGACCGCTATACGCCCGCAGGAATTACGCTAAAACGCAAAGATCATTGGTCATCGAAACAGGACGCTATTGAAGCACTCCGGTTTAACCGCTTATTTAAAAATTTCGATGAGCAGTGTTTTGCTGATTATATCGAGAGCGGCATTCAGCCAGAACCTGAACGTGGTGGGGTGACGTTAACTATTCCAAAACAGATAGAAGCGGAAATCTTCCGGACTGTGCCAGCCTGGTGGTGGAGAACGCCACGCCGACCGCCTGAAGTGCCAATTCATCTGATGACTGCTGAGCAGAGCCAGTTTTATCAGCAGGGTTTGCCACAAGGTATGCAGAAGATTTATCGGATTAATTATTCTGTGGTTGAGGGCGGGCATATGTTCCCGCTTGAGTATCCGGAGGCCACTGCAAAGGCGGTCAAAGCCCAACTTGTACTTTTGTAATTATCATAAAAAAAGAGACGTTGATTGCGTCTCTTTTTATACTACTTCATGCAAATCGGAAAATTAACGTAGCTGAGAATCTTCCAGATGACGTGCACCTTCCAGAATCATCCGGATCATGATCATGGTCTGTTCGGCAATTTCTTTGCGGTCTTCGGCAGGCATATCAATCACATTGGCGCCCATGTTGAAGACCAGTTGGGTAATGGCTTTGGCGGCAATATCCGGATGAAATAACTTCTTGTTGTTTAGGCGTTCTAGACGAATCAAATCATCCTGAAGTTCTTGCTGAAAATAATTTAACTGGCGTTCTACCGCCTGTTTATAAGACTTGGAGCCAGTATAGCCTTCACGTAATAACAGGCTCAGATTGCCTTCATCGGCATCCAGCTGGGCAATAAAAACTTCCACAGAACTGCGGATGATGCTGTTCTGGCGAGAAGCTTGCAGACGTGCTTCATGCAAAATCTGACGCAATACAATTCCGGCACGATCAATCAGCTCAATGGCCAGTTCATCAATATCCTTAAAATGACGATAGAAGCTGTTCGGTGCAATACCAGCTTCACGCGCGACTTCACGTAGACTTAAAGAGGAAATACTTTTTTGTGGCCCAATCAGATTCAACGCAGCCTGAAACAGTTCTTCCTTGGTAATGGTGGCCTTGCGACCGACACTCCGTACGATAATCGGCTCATCAATGCTTTTCGATTGTAATAAAGATGCGTCACTGCTTATTTTCATTGAAGGCTCGTTCATCGATAGGTTCATGCATGAATCATTTTATTATAACCGAGCCAGTCAAGCTTGTGAAATGATTAGAAACAATACAGTTGTATATACAAATATATATACATGTGTATAATAATTAAAAACCCAAGGTGATGTCACAAACGATGCATGTACTGCAAAAACTTAAAATGCCATTGAATGCACTGTCTGATAGTGTAGTTGATCAGCATGCAATTAATTTCTGGATTCAGAAACTCAATCCTGTATGGTCGTTGAATCAGCCATTAGGCAAGATCGTGCATATAGAAAATGCAGCACAGGATATGCTGAGTCTGAAAATTCAAGTGAATCGCTTATTTAAGTTTGGTGAAGCAGGGCAGCATCATCCGGTCTATGTGGTGGTAAACGGCATCCGTTATGAACGTAGCTATAGTTTGACCCGTGTAGATGCGCAACATGTTTTATTGACCGTGAAAAAAGTCAATGCCGGTAAAGTCAGTACCTGGTTGGCAGAACAGGCACAAGTAGGTGATGTGATCGAATTTGGTCAGCCTTATGGTGATATGACCTTGCCTGTGCAGACGAGTCTATTGATCTTGCTTGCAGCAGGGAGTGGTATTACCCCAATGCTCAGTATGCTGGAAAGCTTGAGCAAAAAAGGTGAACTATCTGCACCGGTTACTCTCTGGTACTGGGTTAAAAAAGATCAGGATGCCGCATTTAAAGCACGGTTTGGAGAACTTGCTCAGAAACATGCAAATTTCTCATTTCATGTGTATGCCACTCAAGAACAGCCAGCTGCTGCGCGTCTGGATGAAACCTATCTGACCGATCTGCAAAATCTGGAAAATAGCATCGTATATTGCTGTGGTCCTTCAGGTTTTGTATCCAAAGCAGAACAGCTTTTTGCTCAGGCAAAACAGTTTAAAGGTGAAGCCTTCAGCATGAGCTTGGCGGATCAATCGGATACCGGCTTTATTAATGTCACCCTGACCCAGTCGAAAAAAATTGTCAGCATTCCAAAAGGCCAGTCCATTTTGGTGAGCCTGGAACAGCAAAATATTAAACCGACACATGGTTGCCGTATGGGCATTTGTAATAAATGTGCCTGCAATAAAGTAGAAGGTTCGACCAAGAATTTGGTCAATGGTGCGCAAAATACCGAACCCGGCAACCTGCTCAAAATTTGTATTAACTCAGCGCAGACTGACCTTGTCATCGACTTATAAGCGAGTTTTATCCTATGAATATGCCAGTAAAATTACAGTATTTTAAAAATCCTAAAAACCGTGAATTAACCCAGTTTGAACTTGATGAACTTGCACGTGAACTTGATGCGATTAAGCAAGAAGTGTTAGATAATCTAGGTGAGAAAGACGCCAAATATATCCGCCGTGTCTATTCAACTATTCGTTATTCGTCGATTGCCGGTCGCGCCTTATTGTTTGCAGGCTGGTTCCCGCCAGCATGGTTATTGGGTACAGGCTTATTAGGCTTTGCCAAAATTATGGAAAATATGGAACTGGGTCATAATGTCATGCATGGTCAGTATGACTGGATGAATGATCCTAAACTCAATGGTCAGACTTATGAATGGGATATTGTAGGGACTTCAGACAACTGGCGTCAAACCCATAACTTTAAGCATCATACTTATACCAATATTAAGGGTATGGATGATGATATCGGTTATGGTCTATTACGCTTGTTCCCGGAACAGCGCTGGAAACCGGGTTATTTACTACAACCAATTTATGCAGTGCCATTCTGTTTATTGTTCCAGTGGGGTGTTGCGATTCAGAATCTTGAATTGGGTAAATACTTCAAAGGCCGTAAAAGCAAAGAGCAGACCAAAGAAGAATGGCGTCCAATGCAGAGCAAAATCGGTAAACAGCTGTTTAAAGATTATGTATTCTTCCCACTCATCGCAGGTCCTGCGGCTTTACCTGTTTTGACCGGCAATATGGTGGCCAATGGTCTGCGTAATATCTGGACCTTTAGTATTATTTTCTGTGGCCACTTTACCAAAGATGTAGAAGTATTCCCGAAATCGGTACTGCAAAATGAAAGTCGTGGTCACTGGTATATGCGTCAGATCCGTGGTTCATCCAACCTGACCGGTTCTGAAGCGTTTCATATCTTGACGGGTCATTTAAGTCATCAGATTGAACATCATTTGTATCCTGATGTACCTGCACGTCGCTATCGTCAAATGGCACCGAAAGTTCAGGCTGTTTGTGAAAAATATGGTTTGAACTATAACAATGCCAGCTTGGTAAAACAATACGGTAGTGTGATCAAACGTATTGTGAAATATGCATTTCCGTTTAAGAAATAATTTTTCTTAAAGCTAAAAAAACCACTTCAAATGAAGTGGTTTTTTTAGCTAGGAGGCGAATACTTCAGGAAGTAAAAATCCTGATTACGAAGCTATTTAAGATGATTTCAAGGCATAAAGTAAAAAAGTTAATCTGCCATTTATAGCGTTGTCTAAAGGTGTTTAGTAGGTTAACCCGATAGAATGGAAAGGACTAATATGGCATCGAATGAGCTGAAATATTAATTTTTGGAAGCTGTTGATCTTGACCCTCAAAATAGCTTTGCTGCGCCAGACTGAGCATTTCTATATCTTCCTTGCTATTCCCATAAGCATAAATTTCAGCATAATTATCCAGATTATATTTTTCTAGAATTCTAATTTTCTTTTGTGTGTTACTACAGTCAGGAGTTTGATAAAACCCTGTCAATTTCCCAGCTTTGATTTCAACTTCGCTACAGATTAAATCGATATTTAAATAGCTGCAGACCGGTTTAAGATACAAATCCAATGAGGCTGATACCAGCACGACTTCATGTCCTAATTGTTGATGCTGTTTAAGTTGTTCTAATAATTTCGGATTCAACTTGAATATTAGTTGTTGTGCATAATCCTGAGCTAATTGCAGAATTTCCTCTGCATCACTGTTTTTAAACATGCTGGCATACAATTTGGGTCGCATGCGGTGTGCCGGATAGAAATTTAAATAATAGGCCTGTATCCATGGCAAAATTTGCATGCCGCGTTTCACAATATGCCGTTTTCTTAAGGCATGGAAAATGAACCCGGTAAAGCTATCATGTAGATACAGGGTTCCATCAAAATCAAATAAGGCTAGAGTTTTAGATTTTTGATTTTGCGCATGCATGTTTGATATCGACCATCGACGCGGGTAGCAAACCAGTTAGTATTATAATCACGACTTAATTTTGGTCCGGAAATGACCACTTCAGGCATAATGGCATAGATAGGATCTTTACCCGTTTTTTCCTGATAAAGCTTGCTGACACCACGATAAGTCATCGTATCTTCAAAGTCTTTATCTTTTTCTTTCTTTAAATCAGCTCGGATTTGACGTTCAGTGATAATAAAATTATTTTTGGCAAAAACACTGATTAACTCACGCTCAGATTGACTCTTCTGCGAACGGATCGCGCCATCTTTAGTATAGAGCAATAAGTCGCCATCCAGATCAAGTTCGGCTTCAGTTAAATCATTTAACATGCTCTGAAAAGCGGCATTTCGACTGGAATACATGCCCGAGTTATAGTCCGCAAAACGATAAATTGGCTTGTCATAATCCGCCGGATACATCATCAGGCGATGAATCCCATAATACAGACCGCCATATTGACTGTAGAGATCGGTACGTAACTCTGCGATATTGCCGCCTTGGCGTTTATGTTCTTTCGCATAGCTAATATGTACCTGCATTGAACCCAAGGTGGTAATTGGATTCATTTTCTCGCCAATATTCTGGCCGACCAGTTTGGCAGCACCAGTCAGGGCGCTAACATGATAATGCTTTGACATATAATCAAATATTTCACGATATAATTCGTCGAGTTCACGTTCGGTTTTGACCCGGCGCATCTGGCTTAAGTAGTTGTCTTCAGGACTCGGATGGTTCTTGAGAACTTCCTGGAAATATCCTGCAACTGTGCCGCCAATTGCTTGACCAAGCTTATCTTTGAATTTTTCATCAAGGCGACCTTGGACTTCCTTAACCGCCTTTTCACCCAAACCCGGAACAGTAGGATCTGCAACAAAGTTAGATTCCTGATCAACCACTGCCACAATCGTACAAACATTTTCCTTGGTTTGAGGAATGCCGAGCTGTTCGGTAATATCGTAAATATCTTGTGCCCAGGACTCACGTTGATTCACCCGACCAGGAATGGCTTTACGAATATGTTCAACTTCAAGTGTCGGTTCATCATCTTTTGACCACCATGAACCATTGCCACAGCCGGCAAGACCCAGGGAAAGTGCAAGTACAGACAATGACTTAAAAGAAAAACAAGAAGCGAAAGTTTTATTCATGGTGTCGTAAATTAATTGAAAAGATGAGCGAATAAGGCAGATGCAGTATACTATGCCCATCAAAAAAGTGATGAATTTATATGTATATTGGTCCATATCAACTGTCAAACAATTTGATTGTCGCTCCCATGGCAGGTGTGACCGACCGACCGTTTAGAACCTTGTGCAAATACTTTGGTGCAGGCCATGCGGTCAGTGAAATGATGACATCTGACAAAACTTTGCGCATGAGTAAGAAAAGCTTATATCGTGCTAATTTTGATGGCGAACTGGCACCGATTTCAGCGCAGATTGCTGGTTCAGATCCGCAAGATCTAGCTGAAGCGGCACGTTATCAGGTGGCGAATGGCGCACAAATTGTTGATATTAATATGGGCTGCCCAGCCAAAAAGGTCTGTAACCGACTTGCCGGTTCTGCTTTATTGCAGGATGAAGATCTAGTTGCACGCATTCTGGATGCAGTCGTTGCCGCAGTTGACGTGCCAGTGACTTTAAAAACCCGTCTTGGTTATTTGAACGGCCAGGAAAATATTATGCGGGTCGCCAAACGGGCTGAACAAGCCGGGATTGCGGCACTGGCTTTACATGGCCGTACCCGTGAAGATATGTATCTGAATACCGCGCGTTATTCTTTAATCAAAGACGTAAAGGAAATGTTGAAGATTCCCGTGATTGCCAACGGAGATATCGACAGTCCTGAAAAAGCCAAATACGTGCTGGATTATACCGGTGCAGACGCAATTATGATTGGTCGTGCAGCACAAGGTCGGCCCTGGATTTTTCGTGAAATTGCCCATTATTTAAAAACTAGTCAACATCTTGACGCACCAAGTATTACAGAAGTTAAAGATGTACTGCTGGGACATTTGACAGAATTATACGAATTCTACGGCGAGTATTCCGGCTGCCGGATTTCCCGTAAACATATTGCCTGGTACACCAAAGGACTGCGTTCCAGTAACGAGTTTCGTCAAAGCATGTATCAGGTAGAAAATACCGCTGACCAGTATCGTGTGGTAGAAGATTATTTTAATGCACTGCTAGAACATGGTTTAACCATGAATGATGTACAGGTCGAGCAGGTGAATTTACTGGAAACCAAGTAATGAAGGGCAAAATTCAGCGAATCATGTAATATTTTTTGCATGAAATCCCTACCTTTTTTATCTTGAGCAGGCGGATTTTTGCATTCTGTTTACACTTCAGCCTGTCTAATACATAGCAGCACAGTTTGTTCACTTAAACTGGACAGGACTTGGACATTGCTTACTCAAGCTTCCTCTATGATGAACCTATCCAGATATAAACCAGATGTGATCCATCTTGTTTATCGTCATCATTGAGGGAGATCTGTAATGACAAATACCAATCGTCCAGTCACAGAGTTTAGCCATAAAACGTCAACGGAATTGCCACAAGAACGCAGTGAAGGCCTGAATATCAATCCGACTGATACTAATGCACGTCCAGATTTGAATACACCCGTGAAAGATAATCCTCGTGTTCCAGACATGAATGAAGGTGAAGATAATCTGGCTGCGACCAGTGCCGGTACTTTGGGTGGAGCTGCGGTAGGCGCAGTTGCAGGTCTGGTAGGTGGCCCTCCAGGTGCAGTGGTGGGTGGTATTATCGGTGGTGTTGTTGGCGGTATTGCAGGTAATGACATTGCGACACCTGATCATGAGAAACAGGCAGATAATTACCAGCACCCAGAGAACTTTCCTGAGGCAGATAACTATCGACATCCAGATCATTTGAGAGCAGAAGATAATTACTGGAGAGATGAGTATCATAATCGCCCGTATTTCAATGAAACGCGTAGCACATATGGCGATCTAGATTATGATCGTGATTATCGCGGTGCTTACCGGGTCGGTTATGAAAATCGTCCGATGTATGAGCATGATACGGATTTTGACCGTGCCGAACCTGAACTGCGTACCAAGTGGGAACAGTTAAAAGGTGAGTCCCGCCTCAACTGGGAAGAAGCGAAATTTGCAGTTAAAGATGCCTGGCATCGTGTCACACGCTAATTCTAGATAAATTAAAAACCTCTCCATGTGGAGAGGTTTTTTTATGATTCAAGTATTAAAGATGCTTCATTTCCAGTATGAGCTGGTTAATCAGATCGGAAGCTTCCATTTCACGAATCTGTGCCACGTTCGAACCTGCCCAGAATGCACCATAACCTTGATCCCCATGTTTGGCAGCAGCAGCATGTAATTGCTTGGCCAGATCATAAGTATATGGATAAGCGGGAACATCCAGCCGATCGGGTGTATCCACCTCAATATGCCAGTGGTTAATAATGCCACGTGCAGGACGACCGGAAATACTGGCACTCACCTGAGTGAGTGGCTTGGAAAATAAGGCTTTACGATAGGCATCATTGGCATTAGAAGATTTACACTGCACAAATGCAGTCCCAAGTTGCACGGCATCTGCACCGAAATCCATCATTTGACGCGCTTGCTCACCCGTCATAATCCCGCCTGCCGCTACAATCGGCAAGGAAGAATGCTGTTTGATCAGCTTCACCAGATTGGAGGTTTTGACTGAAGCATCAAACTTGGTCGAGAAAATCCCGCGATGGCCACCAGCCTCAATACCCTGCGCAATAATGATATCAATTCCGGCTGCTTCAATGGCTTTAGCTTCGGCATAATTGGTGGCAGATACCATGGTCAGAATCCCTGCTTGTTTTAGGGCTTGAATCTGATGCGGATGTGGAATCCCAAAATGAAAGCTGACTGCTCGCGGTTTGGTTTCCAAGACCAGATTCAGAAAGTCATCATTGTCTTTAAAACTCGGATAAATACACTCCAAATGATCTGGTGCCTGAGCGCCATATTCGGCAAATTTATCTTTAAACTGTGCAATCCATGCCTGCGCTACAGCCTCATCTACAGGAACAGTGTCATGACAGAAAAAATTGACCTGAAAAGGGCAATCTGTCAGTTCTCGAGTTTTTAAAATCTGTTGCCGAGCTGCATCAATACTGCTGGCCCCCAGACCCAGTGAACCCAAGCCGCCCTGATTGGACACTTCGGCAGCAAGCTCGGGCGTAGAGACACCTGCCATCGGTGCCAAGAAAATAGGATGTTTAATTCCGAGATTTTCTAATAAAGACATAGATTTGCTCCTTGTTATGCTTTTACTTTGCCTTTGAGCACAAAATTAAGCAAATCATATTGGTTATTTTATTTTGAAATACTGCAGCATGGGTTACGTGTTATTTACATTTCTTGCGACACGCTACGTCGCCAAGAAGATAGAACTTTTATTGGCCTAGAATTGAACACTTTATAATAGCTTTTTGGTCACATATTCTCTGAGCTCATGTCTGATCGTATCCGTGAAAAACTGCAAATTTTAGCCGATGCTGCCAAGTATGATGTGTCTTGTTCATCTAGTGGTAGCAACCGTAAAAATAAAGACAAGGGTGTGGGCAATACCGGGAATGGTATCTGTCATAGTTATACCGAAGATGGCCGCTGTGTGTCCTTATTGAAAATTCTGTTCTCTAATGTCTGTATTTTTGACTGTTCCTATTGTGTTTCGCGCCGTTCCAATGACGTCCAGCGTGCAGCATTTACCGTGCAGGAAGTCGTGGATTTGACCATGAATTTTTATCGGCGTAATTATATTGAGGGTCTGTTTCTCAGTTCGGGGATTTTTAAATCGGCCGATCACACCATGGAACGGATGCTGCAGGTGGTCAAAAAATTAAGACTCGAAGAAAACTTTAATGGTTATATTCATCTGAAAACCATTCCGGGTGCATCACAGGAGATCATTACCGAAGCCGGACTGTATGTCGACCGTATGAGTATTAATCTTGAAATGCCGACGGAAGCGGGACTGCAAAAATTTGCGCCTGAGAAAACCCATGCCGAAGTACAAAAAGACTTGGGCATTGTACGCGACCGGTTGATCCAGCTCAAAGATGAACGCAAGCTGATCAAGTCAGTCCCCAAGTTTGTACCTGCCGGACAAACCACACAGATGGTGGTGGGCGCGCATAGTGAAACCGATCAGGATATTATTTTGATGGCTGATCGGCATTACAAGGAATTCAAGCTGAAAAGGGTGTATTTCTCTGGTTATATCCCGATTAATCCTGAAGATAAAGCCTTACCCGCCATCGGTTCAGCACCGCCATTATTAAGAGAAAATCGTCTGTATCAATCTGACTGGCTGATGCGTTTTTATGGCTTTGCTGCTGATGAAATTGTCGATGAGCAGCATCCGAATCTGGAGCTGGATATTGATCCCAAACTCAGTTGGGCCTTGCGTCATCCTGAAGCCTTTCCGCTCGATATTAACCGTGCCGACTATAAAATGATTCTACGGGTACCTGGCATAGGGGTGCGTTCTGCCCAGAAAATTGTACAGGCCCGGCGTTTTGGACAGATTCATATTGACCAGCTAAGGCGCATGGGCGTGGCTTATAACCGGGCGCAGCATTTTATTCGCTGTGCGGATACACCGAAATTTAAGAAAGATCAGCACGCCCATCAGATTCGCCAGCAAATTTTGATGTCAGGGCAATCCAAATATCAGCAGCAACTTTCACCTCAATTAGGATTTGGTTTCTAGTGGCAAGTTACTGTTTTGATGGCAGCATGACTGGTCTGCTCAGTTGTGTATTTCGTGCTTTCGAGTTTAAAGAATTTAACGTGATAGTGACGGCCAATCCTCAAGCACAAACAGGTTTATTTGATGAATTTATCCATGTGGCCTCTAATGATCAGCATGGGCAGCGGGTGTGGCAGGGATTAAAGCAGAAAGTATCTTCCAGCAGTTTGCGTGCTTTTTACTATACGTTTTTGTCAGAGCAGGAAGCAGCGTTCCAGACTCTTTTTGATTTTGCAGTCTATGTCTTTCAAAACCAGCGTCCAGTCGATAAAGATTATGGTCATACTGCGGTGATCGGCATGTCGCAATGGGCCAAGCAAGTGGGGCGGGAAAAGCATCGTATGGAGGCTTTTGTACGCTTTAAAAAAGCCAAAGATGGTTTGTTTCTGAGTCTGGTCAGACCGGATTTTAATGTCTTGCCGATTATTTCCCGACATTTTCAGGAGCGTTATCAGGATCAAAGCTGGCTGATTTATGACGAGCAGCGTAATTACGGTATTTATTATGATTTAAGGCAGATGCATCAGGTCGAGATGAACGCTGAAATAATCGATCCACAAATCCGGATTGGTCATAGTCAATCATTCAGTATTGAACTGGATGATCAAGAGCTGCTATATGATCAGCTCTGGAAAGACTATTTTAACAGTGTGAATATTCAGGCGCGCAAGAACATGAAATTGCATATTCAATATGTGCCAAAGCGCTACTGGCGTTATATGAATGAGAAATTACTTTAAACAGTACATCAAGCTGCTTTCAGGCATAATAAGCATTGGTATATTTAAATTGAGTGTATAAACATGAAGGTATGGCTAACGTCATTAGCGCTGCTCACTGGATTAACTGCATGTTCGGAACAACCACAAAAACCGGTCGTAGATCCAGCCAAATATCAGGTTCAGACCGCACAGGAACTGCAGCAACGTTTTGATGCACTCAATGTCCAGTTAGCCCAAGACTTTCAGGAATTTAAGAAAGTCGAAAGCATTGCTTTCGCACACCAGTTTCCTTTAGATGTCAATAATCTGCAAAGCTTGAACCAGCATCTCGTTAGCAGTACCGCATTAAAACCCAGTAAAATCGCCTATTGCGATATGATGAATAGTTATTTTGCCGATATGTTCCGTTTGGGACATTACAATCTGGAACTGGTCGATGACATTAAATTGCCCAATGCCAAGAATGAAAATTTAAAAGCTAATTTCTCTGATGCTGATCATTTTTATACCTTTATTCTGGATCGTTATACGACTTATCGTCAGGTTCAGCAGACCATGGGTTATGGCTGTAATTTAAAAGCTGCGCTGTAAATCCTAAAGCCAGAAAAAAGCCCATCACAGATGGGCTTTTTTGATTTTAAGCATTAGCAACCGGTCAGTTTTTCAGACTGCGGTTTTTCATCCGAGAAGAAAATCGGACGAAGTTTTACCCCGATCCCGTTACCAATAAAAGCGAAGACCAGCCATAACCAGCCATGCAGACTACCCGACGCAATTCCACTGAAATATGCACCGATATTACAACCATAAGCTAAGCGTGCGCCGTAGCCCAGCATTATGCCACCTACAACAGCAGCAATCAGTGAACGTTTTGGAATATTGAAATTCGGCGCAAATTTACCTGCCAAACTCGCCGCCAACAAAGCACCTAGCATAATGCCGAAGTTCATCATTGAGGTAATATCAAACCATAATGATTCTGCCAGTGCTTTGGCATTGCCTGCTTTTTGCCAATAATCCCAAGAAGCTACATCAACACCTACGAGCGTAGCACCTTTGGCACCCCAAACTGCCAGCGCAGAGGTCACGCCCCAAGGACGACCTGCCAGTGCCAAAGTGGCAAAGTTGAGCAAGGTCAGAATAATACCGCCCCAAATCAGAGGCCATGGACCACGAACAAAGCGCTTCCAGCCCTGATATTCACTGCGTGGCTCAATTTCCAGGCTACCATGACGTTTCTTTTCAAAATAAACAGTCGCCGCAGCAATGATGGCAAAAACGATAAAGCTCAACAGCAATCCAGGGAGAACGCCTAAACTTTCTACCAGTGAAATCGGTTCAAGATGTGGCAGGGCAAACCACCAGTCAAGGTGCGAGGTGGCAATCACAGACCCGATACAGAAGAACAAGAGCGTCACCAGCATACGTGCGCTACCGCCACCTACAGTATACAATGTACCTGATGCACAGCCGCCACCAAGTTGCATGCCGATACCGAAAATAAAGGCACCAATCATGACTGACATGGAAACAGGATTAACGTTACCTTTAACTGGGTTGCCGAACAATTCACCTGCACCTAAAGCGGGGAAGAACAGTAAAACTGCCAGCGCCAGCATAATCATCTGCGCACGTAAACCACGGCCGCGACGTTCCTTGATAAAGACACGCCAGCTCGAAGTAAAACCAAATGAAGCATGGTACAGGGTCATGCCCAGTGCACCACCAACCAAAAATAATAGGGCCTGATTTAAGCCTACGATTTGATAGGCACCGATTGTACCTATGATAAGCAAAATAAAAGCTGCCCAGACCGAAATATTCGACCGTTGGGAAGCAGCAACAATGACTGACATGGGAGATTAAATTTTAAAAATAAAGGCTGGTATTCTACTGAATTTCAGTTTAAATGCAGCCCGTTTTGCCGATTCAATCACAATTAAGTCATTCTAATACTTGATAAGTTTTATCAATTTATTTGATTTTATCGAATCATTTAGATAAAAAATTGATCCCATCAAGAAATAATGCAATTTCAATTTAGATCATTCGATATTTAAAATCATCTCTGATAAAAAAGCCTGCAATCGCAGGCTTTTAAACATCAAGCTGAATCCTAAAATCAGTTTTCAGCTTTTTCCCGAACTTCTCCGGCACCTTCCTCAACTGCCGCAGCTGTTGCTGCAGTTGCTTTACGTGCTGCTTCCGCAGTGGCATCTGCTGCTCTAGACGTTGCAGCAGCTGCTTCGTCCGCTGCCTGAGCAGTATTTTCCGCGGCATTATCCATTGCTCGTTCGGTTTCTACCGCAGCCTCACGGCTGGCATCTTCCATATCATGACCGGCTTGATTGGCTGCATTTTCTAAATGCTCACCTGTGGTTGCGCCGGTTTCAGGCGCTTCTTCTTTACTACAGCCGACTAAGGCAACAGTGGTCGCCAAACCTAAAGCAATCAGTAATTTATTCATCGAGTAATATCCTTTTGTTGTTGTAGAGCTGCAATCTAATTTAGCAGCCATTTGTTTAGATTTATGCTAGCAAATAGATCAACATTTGTTGATTAACTGTAACTTTTTTCGATACTTATACTGTAATGGCACAGTCGGAAGTTGTTTAAAGTTTCATGGAATAGTGATATTCACAGAGAGGGGAGCTTCAAAACTATCATTCGACATGCAGATTATAGTATGAAGTTTGGTATTTAGATATTTGGCATCATGAGCCAGAGATAATTCTAAAAATGAAGAAATGAAAGACATAAAAAAGCCCGCATGATGCAGGCTTTTTTTAAGAAAAACTTATAGACCAGCAGAGGCTTTAAGCGCTTCCACTTTGTCAGTTTTTTCCCAAGTAAATGCAGTATCTGAACCTTCACGACCGAAGTGACCATAAGCAGCAGTTTGCTTATACATTGGCTGGATCAGGTCAAGCATACGGGTAATGCCATATGGACGTAAGTCGAAATGTTCACGAACCAGTGCAATAATCAATTCTTCAGAGACTTTTGCAGTATTGAATGTATTGATTGAAATTGAAGTTGGCTCAGCAACACCAATCGCATAAGACACCTGAATCTCACACTTGTCAGCCAAGCCAGCAGCAACGATGTTTTTCGCCACATAACGACCTGCATACGCAGCAGAGCGGTCAACTTTAGATGGATCTTTACCAGAGAAAGCACCACCGCCGTGACGTGCCATACCGCCGTAGGTATCTACGATAATTTTACGGCCAGTCAAACCACAGTCACCTACAGGACCACCGATCACAAACATACCCGTTGGGTTGATGTGGAATTTGGTGTCTGCATGGAACATGTCAGCAGGAATGATTTTCTTCACGATTTCTTCAATCACAGCTTCTTTCAGGTTTGCTTGAGTGATTTCAGGATCATGTTGAGTCGAAAGAACGACAGCATCTAAACGAACTGGTACGCCATTTTCATAAGCAAAAGTTACCTGACTTTTTGCATCTGGGCGTAACCATGGCAAGGTGCCATTACGGCGTAATTCAGCCTGCTTTTCCATTAAGCGATGCGCATATGAAATCGGTGCAGGCATTAATACATCAGTTTCGCGGCTTGCATAACCGAACATTAAACCTTGGTCGCCGGCACCCTGATCTTCAGGTTTCTGGCGGTCTACACCCTGAGCAATTTCAGGTGACTGTTTACCAATCATGTTGATCACGGCACAGGTTGAACCATCAAAACCAAGATCAGAATGGTGATAACCAATTCCGTTTACGGTATGACGTACAATTGCCTCAAAATCAACATTTGCTGTCGTTGTGATTTCACCGGCAAGTACAACCGCACCTGTTTTTACAAGCGTTTCACAAGCAACCCGTGCATATGGGTCTTCTTTTAAGATTGCATCCAAAATAGCGTCACTGATTTGGTCAGCCATTTTATCTGGATGGCCTTCGCTTACAGATTCCGAAGTAAATACAGCGTACTCGCGCATAGTCCTATCACAGTTAATTTTAAAGACCCGATATGTTACATCGAGTTGCGCTCTAGGACTAGCTTAACACGACAAAATTGGTCGAAATTGTTTCAAATTATTGTGTTTTTAATTGATTAATAGAATTAAAAAAATTGATATGTCGATTTAACCGTCATTGCTGATTTGGCAAGGAGCGACAAATTAATCCGGATTTTCCCAGATGTAGCAAAATTAAACAGTTATATTCTCGAATAAATTTTAAAAGATCGTTGATTGGAAAAATATAAAGCTAAAATCTGAGCAATTTTCAGGAAAGTGATCATTACATTAATACGCTCGCATGTGATTCAACATGATTCGACTAGCTGTATTGTGGTTGCATCGGCTTCTCTGCATATTAGGCCTAAGGTTTCACTACTGGCCGGTTAAGCATGGCCAAGATTCTTTTTGTATGGACTTCTTGGAGCAAGACTGTACGGAGATCAGAAATCATGTATCAAAAGGCATTTACCCTGATTGAAGTGCTGATCGTGCTCATCATTATCGCGATTTTAGTAACGATGGCTTTTATGAGTTATCAAGCTTATATCGTACGTAATCAATTGGCCGAAGTATTTGAGCAAGCTGGAGCATATCGAACCCAGTTTATTGCTTCGGATCAGCACTGTGATGCCGGACGTGAGATTGGTGGGCATGGTCAATATATCGAAAAAGTGATCATTAATGCCGCATGCCGGATAGAGTTCAAGATACGAGAGCAGGGAGTAGATGCTGCGATTCGCGGGAAATCGGTTGCTTTTGACGTTCATAGTGGCAAATGTTACTCCACTGATATTCAGCAGCGCTATTTGCCTAAAGACTGTCAGGGACAATAAGTCTACCGAGGTTGGAAATTAGCCTAAGCAAATTAGATTTTCACCTGTATATCAAACAATCCTGCCAATATTTTATAAAATTTAATACAAATTACATTATGAATAGATCAGAGAGTCATATAAATTTTCTTCAAAAATAATAGTGTGAGACATATGAAATAGAAACAAAATCAGCATAAATTCAATCCTGTTTATCAGCTTGGAATCCAGATACAGAAACTAAAGTCGCTTTTGAAATGAAGGATAATTCAATCTGAAAATCAGCACAGAGAACCGAAGCCGAAGAAGAAATGTGGAATAATTGTACGATAAGGCAAGAGACACTCAATAAACTGATAAATATTGTTGGTTAGTCTTTACCCCTCGCTGTTTTTTTAAGACAATAGACAGCAGTTTTGAAAGTCTTTTCATCATTTCCTATTTCTGAATATTTTGGACTCTGATTTATGACAACCCCGCTTAATGAACGTCGTATTGCAAACGCAATTCGTGTATTGGCAATGGATGCTGTGCAAAAAGCAAACTCAGGACATCCAGGTGCTCCAATGGGGATGGCAGATATCGCTGATGTGGTTTGGCGTGAATTCATGAACCACAACCCGACCAACCCGAATTGGGCAAACCGTGACCGTTTTGTATTATCAAATGGCCATGGCTCTATGCTTCAATATGCGCTTCTTCATTTAACGGGCTACGATCTTTCGATTGAAGATCTTAAAGCATTCCGTCAACTTCATTCTAAAACACCTGGCCACCCGGAATTGGGTTATGCACCAGGGATTGAAACGACGACTGGTCCTTTAGGTCAAGGCATTGCGAATGCTGTTGGTTTTGCACTGGCTGAAAAAACCCTAGCTGCACAATTTAACAAAGACGACATCCAAGTTGTAGATCACTTCACTTACTGTTTCCTGGGCGATGGCTGTTTGATGGAAGGTGTTTCTCACGAAGCATGTTCTTTGGCAGGAACATTGGGTCTAGGCAAACTGATTGCTTACTATGACGACAATGGCATCTCGATTGATGGCGAAGTGGAAGGCTGGTTCTCTGACGATACAGAACAACGCTTCTTGGCGTACGGCTGGCAAGTGATTAAAGTTGATGGTCACGATGCAGATGCAATCCGTCAGGCAACTGTTGAGGCGAAAGCTGAAACTGCTAAACCAACCATCATTATCTGTAAAACCGTGATTGGTTTGGGTTCACCAAACAAGCAAGGTAAAGAAGACAGTCATGGTGCACCACTCGGTCATGACGAAATCGTCTTGACTCGTGAAGCACTAGGCTGGACTGATGAAGCATTTGTAATTCCTGAAGATGTTTATGCAGCTTGGGATGCGAAAGCCAAAGGTGCTGAATCAGAAGCAGCTTGGAACGAAACATTTGCTGCTTATGCTGCAAAATATCCAACTGAAGCAGCTGAGCTTAAACGTCGTTTATCTGGTGAATTACCGGCTGACTTCGTTGCAAAAGCGGATGCTTATATTGCAGAAGTGAATGCCAAAGCTGAAACGATCGCAACGCGTAAAGCGAGCCAAAATGCATTGCAAGCACTTGTTCCATTATTGCCAGAAGTTCTAGGTGGTTCTGCGGACCTTGCAGGTTCTAACCTGACCCTTTGGAAAGGCGCGCAAGGCGTACAGGACAATCCGGCAGGTAACTACGTACACTATGGCGTACGTGAATTCGGTATGACTGCAATCGCGAATGGTGTTGCACTGCATGGCGGTTTCATTCCTTACGTAGCAACATTCCTGATGTTTATGGAATATGCACGTAATGCCGTACGTATGTCTGCATTGATGAAACAACGCGTGATCCATGTGTATACACATGACTCAATTGGTCTGGGTGAAGATGGTCCAACGCATCAACCTGTTGAGCAGATCGCATCACTTCGTGGTACACCAAACCTGAATACATGGCGTCCATGTGACACCGTTGAAGCAGCAATTTCCTGGAAATCTGCATTAACGCGTGCTGAAGGTCCGACCGCATTGATTTTCTCTCGTCAGAACTTGCCATTCCAAACCCGTACTCAAGCTCAAATTGAGAACGCTGCGAAAGGTGGTTATGTACTGGCTGAAGAAAAAGGCGAATTGAAAGCCATCATTATCGCAACTGGTTCTGAAGTATCTCTGGCAATGGAAGCTTATGCACAGCTTGAAGGCGTGCGTGTAGTATCTATGCCATGTGCTGAAGAATTCATGAAGCAGGATGCAGCTTATCGTGAAGCGGTTCTGCCATCAAATATTCGTGCACGTGTTGCTGTTGAAGCTGCACATGTAGATTACTGGTGGAAATTTGTGGGTCTTGATGGTCGCGTCATCGGTATGACCACTTATGGTGAATCTGCACCTGCAAAAGATCTGTTCCAGTTCTTCGGTATTACCACTGAAGCAGTGGTTGCAGCTGTAAAAGAGATTACTGCATAATCAACTGATTAGGCGGTTTATTAAAAGGCGCTCCAATTTTGGGGCGTCTTTTGTTTTTTCGCTTTTTAGCGTTGTTTTCATGTGGCAACCGTTAGAAAGCTCTCCCATAGTCGAAATGAAAGAGTGAGATGAACATGAGCTTGTATGAACAAATTAACGATGAAATTACTTTAATGGATGCAGGCGAACTCAAGTGGATCGGACAGGAGTTAGCTCTTGAAGCGATGGTTGCAGTTGATTTAATGCTGCAAGAATTAGCCGAAGAAAAGGTTATTAAAGTGCGTCGTAAAAATCATGAAAAGACGACTGGCCTAAAACAGGTTGATCGTATTCTGGTTGAAAAACTTTAAACATAAAGCGTGAAAAGTCCCTGATTGGGGCTTTTTTTATGCCGGATGATTTTCATCTGATAGGTTGCTTATAAGCACCAGATGAGATAAAGCTAAGTTTAGGCCGCTATAAAAATTCAGCGACCACTATCGAAACGACTTAAATTAAAGAAATAAGCCAAAGAAGCAGTTAAACATGAATATACAGCCCCAGATCCAGATCAAATCTCTAGAGCAAATATCACAGCCGGAATGGCTATTTTTATGGCAAGACTATCAACGCTTTTATCAGACCCAAATTTCGGATGAGGTGAGTGAAAATACCTGGGATAAATTAACCAATTATGAATTAGATTCAATGTACGGTTTTTCGGCGCTGATGGATGGAAAGGTCGTGGGGATTGTGCATGTTATCGAACATAATAGTAGCTGGACAGTAAGACCTTATGCCTATTTGCAGGATCTATTTACCCATCCTGACTATCGGGGAAAGGGTGTGGCGCGTAAGTTGATTCAACATGTCTATCAGGTTGCACAGCAGCGTAATTGCGACCGGGTTTACTGGCTGACTCAGGAATCAAATCATCAGGCACAAGCGTTGTATAACAAAGTCGCCAAGAAAACTGGATTCATCCAGTACCGTATGGATTAAAGCTCAAAAATTAAAAAAAATAACTTACAATTTTATCGTTTCATCACTGCAACAAAACGTTTTATCTTTAGGGCTGTAAACGGTTCCAGATTCTATACACTTAATAACATCCAAAACGTGAGATAAAAACATGAATTTCAAAACATTAGTATTAGGCTTGGCGGTCGCATCTGTAGCAACAGTTTCTATGGCAAAACCAGTGGGCTATACGATTGACCCGACTCATTCAGCAACTATTTTCTCTTGGAGCCACTTTGGTTTCTCTACACCATCTGCAAACTTCAGTGACATCCAAGGTACCATTAATGTTGATAATGCAAAACCTGCGAATTCTTCGGTTAATGTGAACATCCCGGTTGCAAGCATTAATACGAATGTGAAAGCACTGGATGACCATATTAAGACAGCAGAATTTTTTGATGCTGCCAAATATCCGAATATCACTTTTAAAAGTACTAAAGTTCAGGCTTTAGGCAAAAACAAATACAAAATCACCGGTAACTTAACCGTGAAAGATGTCACTAAACCTGTGGTACTGGATGCGGTTTTAAACAAACAAGGTGTGCACCCAATGACAAAATTACAAACGATTGGTTTTAATGCAACCACTTCATTTAACCGTTCAGCCTTTGGGGTAGGCGGTTATGTTCCAAATGTGGGCGATAAAATTACAGTGAACATTACTACTGAGGCTTCTGTACCTGCTCCGAAAAAGTAAGAATGACAAATTAAAAAAGCACCCAACAGGGTGCTTTTTTATTACGGTTATTTAAGTTGCAGGTTTTCTAAATAATGCATCAATACCGAACTGGCTGCCTGTTCAAGCGCGGGCGCATAGCTTTGATGATCCGCCCGTAAGGCGGGAATATTGATCTGGGCTTTGCGTAACTCACAGGTATGTCCAATCAGCCATTTCTCTAAACTTTCACTGGCCACTTCAGCATGGAATTGTAGTGCCAGAATGTTCTGTCCTACCCGAAAGGCCTGATTTGGATAAAGATCAGAGCTGGCCAGCAATTCAGCCTGTTCAGGTAGGTCAAAGGTATCACCATGCCAATGCAGGACGTCAATATCATCCAGAGCTTTTAGTGGATTATTTTCAATAGAAGCAAGACTGAGTTTAGACCAGTCAATTTCCTTTACATCTCCTGGATAGACTTCAGCATCCAATGCAGCAGCAATTAATTGCGCACCTAAACAGATGCCTAATGTC
Source organism: Acinetobacter lwoffii (assembly GCF_024129715.1). GTDB lineage: Bacteria > Pseudomonadota > Gammaproteobacteria > Pseudomonadales > Moraxellaceae > Acinetobacter > Acinetobacter lwoffii_U. Next base: position 170,579 of record NZ_JAMXXM010000002.1, on the reverse strand, counting down.
GGTAAATTCTTTTGCAGGCGAACTTTAAGTAAGTCTATTTCCTGTTGTAAAAAAGGATAATCCTCAGTTTCATAGACTGCAATCGGGCCACCGAGAATGACTGTTAATCCGGGATGTTCAAAAGCCTTAGTGAGATCATCGATACCGGCTTCGAAATAACGCACACGTAAGCCGAGCTGATAAAAAATATCTTCCCAAGCGCCTAAGTCTTCAAAAGCGAGATGTTGAATGGCATAAACGGTATCGGGGAGGTGGGCTAAGTTCAGCATAGTTTTTTGATATCAAGAGAATGATTTAATTTAACGTGAATCAAAAGCAAAATAAAAGGCTTTATCTACCGATCCTGTGCAAAATAGAAAATAATGAATATCGCTTCGCTATCGGCAACTGTATAAACATTTTTGTGTGATTGCTACATGAAGCGGGTCATTTTCCTTTTATATAGGAAAGAGAGTAGAGTAAGGCTGCCGTACTGAATAAAAACAACAAGCCTATCAGGATCAAGGATATGCAAAATATAAGTTTATATGTCGATAAAAACAGAATCAGCCCTTATGCCATGTCGGTCTATGTTGCCTTAAAAGAAAAGGGTTTAGATTTTCAGGAAATAGTGGTCGATTTAGATCAGCAGCAACAGAAATCTGAGGCTTATCAAGCCATTTGCCCAAGTGCTAAAGTTCCGTGTTTAACGCTAGATCATTTTAGTCTGTTTGAATCATGGGCAATCACTGAATACTTGGAGGATGTCTTTCCAGCACCTAATTATCCGGCATTATATCCAAAGGAAATTCAGGCCAGAGCCAAATGTCGCGCCCTACAAGCCTTGGTCAAAACCGATTTTATGCAAATCCGCCAGCAAATGCCTTCTGATTCGGTATTTCATCCAGCAAAAATATCTACACCTCTTACAGCTCCGATCACTGAAGAAATTCAGCGCTTGGTGAATGTGGCAGAACATATGCTGGAGGACATATGGTTGACTGAACACTGGTCCATTGCAGACTTTGATTTGGCCTTTATTTTGCATCGTCTGCTGAGTCATCAGGTGAAACTTCCTGTGAAAATAATAGAATATGTCGAGCGTAATTTTAAGCGTGCTTCGGTACAGGCGTGGCTGGCAGAGCATGAAAAAGCTAAAACTTTAATTTAATGCCGACTGATAAAACAGTTCATAAAAAACCTACTTAAATATATAAAATTCAAGCGTAATATGAATCAGAAGAAAACTTGAAAAGATGCTGAGGATATAGTCCTCATTGAATAAGAAGGAAGGAGTGGCCGGTGGGGAATTCACATCATCATGAACATAGTCATGTCGCCGTGACTGCAAAAAATGCCAAAAAATTATCAATAGCGTTGGCATTAACCACGACTTTTTTAATTGTGGAAGTGATTGCTGGTTTTCTAACTCAAAGTTTGGCCTTACTTTCTGATGCTGCGCATATGTTTACCGATGCTGCTGCATTGGCTATTGCTTTAGTCGCTATCAAAATTGGACAAAAACCGGCAGACAATAAACGGACATTTGGTTATCAGCGTTTTGAAATTCTGGCTGCCCTGTTTAATGCCGTGATGCTATTTGTGGTTGCGATTTATATTTTGTTTGAAGCTTATCAGCGTTTGAGTCATCCGCCGGAAATCCAGAGCTTGGGCATGATGAGCGTGGCCACCTTGGGGCTAATCATTAATCTGATTTCCATGAAAATTCTGGTATCCAGCAGTCAGGAAAGCCTCAATGTCAAAGGCGCTTATCTGGAAGTGCTGAGTGATGCGTTGGGATCTGTAGGCGTGATTATTGGAGCGCTAGTGATTTATTTCACCGGCTGGATGTGGATAGATACACTCATTGCAGTATTAATCGGATTTTGGGTATTGCCAAGAACCTGGGTTTTGCTGAAACAGAGCATCAATATTCTGCTTGAAGGTGTGCCGGAGGAAATTGATATTGAAAAATTACGTCACGATCTCTTGGCGCTTGACGGGGTCCAGGATATTCATCAGCTCAAGGTCTGGGCGATTACTTCCAAAAAAGTCATGCTGACAGTGCATCTGGTTGCGCCGAATGTGGATTATCGGAAACTGCGTCATCAAGCTTTCGAGATGCTCCACCATGAGCATCATATTACCGAGATGACCTTGCAGATCGAAGCGGAAGACTGCCCACTAGAACATCGGGGACAATCCTCACATCCGCATTCACATGCCGAAAGCCATCCACATTGAAATTGAATAGTCTCAACCGCAGAAATATTTTTTATTTTTTTAAAAGTGAGCGAATCACATCCAGATAACTTGGCGGAGCATCGACATACTGACGCTCCCTTAACATCTGATGCATTTTCGCCAGCTTTTGATGCGGCACAGAGGCCATCAAATGATGTTCAATATGATAGTTCACATGAATTGGGGCTACAAAAGCACGTGCCAGCCAGTCTGCACGGGTGGTGCGGGTATTGCTAAGGGCAGAATGACTGGTTTCTAATCCGGCATGCTCAGCCATGGCTCGGATGCGGATGAACAAAGGAAATGGAGTGATATAGGCGAGAGGCCATAATAAATACAGTTTGGGATGCCCACTGGCCCAAAGAGCAGAAAAAATTGCTGCATTTGAGATGAGCATACCGGAACTGTTCTTAAATAGATTCTTTGCTAACTCTAAATTGCTGCGATCACCACGCGGAATTGGCTTGGGGTCATTGGAAACACTCCATTCCAGTAATTCAAGATCCATCAATATCCGACCAGCGAGAAATTTAAGCCCAGATTGCCCATTCAGGTCACGGAAGAATTTCCTGAATAGTGAGCTTTGAGTAATAGGGAAATTCTTCACCAACCCCAAGTCAGGATCATCAGGCTGCGAGGTTTTAGCATGATGTTTCAAATGGTAAGGACGATACTTGCTGACATCATTCCAGATCGGGCGTGCACAGAGCCAATCAGTCAGATGGGTATTTAACCATTTGGTTTTGAACAGGCTATGGTGCGAGGCATCATGCATCAAAATAGCCATCGCAAGCTGGCGTCCAGCAAGAATGGCCAATGCCAGCGCGCACATCAGGACTTTTCCCCACGTAGGTAAATATTCCCAGCTATAGGCGACCGTGCCAAAGGTCATGACAATTACGGTCCATGTCGAACCTACTGCCCAAGCACCATGCAAGTCTGAGGTCGTGGTGAGTTCTTTAATTTCATCACGACTAAAAAGTTCTGTGACACTGACCTTGCTGTTCATTCTTCTGCCTATATTTAGTTCTTATTGCTATATTCAATATATTTGGATGAAATATTACAGTCAATTTATTTTTGTGTATAAAAAAGAAATAATTTAGAGCCCTTGGTCTTTAAAATAGTGTTGCCATAAAAGTTGTCCCTGTTTTTCTATTTTGCGGACTGCGAGCTCAAATTGTTGTCGAGCCTCGGTATCTATCCATTCTGCAGGAAGCAAAGGGTCAGCACGCAAACTAAATAGGGCAGATTTACCTAAATAAAAAGCACTTTTTGCAGCCTCTGCTAAAGTCAGATTTTGGTAATTTTCAAACCAGTCGTTAATATCATGCTGTACTTGATGATAGGTCTGATGTAGCTCTTCGATATCCCATAAATCACGAATTTCGGTTTCACTTTCCAGTTGACTGACTTGAAAAAAACGTGCGTCAGGATCTAATCCAAACTGGATTACAGCTGTTTTTAATGGACTTAGATTTAGCGTTAAATTATCGGGACGAATAAAAACATTTTGCTCTAGTTCCTGAAAACCATAATAACGTAGCGCTTTTTCCCTTTTAGATAATGCCGTACGGTCTACACGTCCCAAAGTACCGGTATAGACCAGCACATATTTTCCGTTCCATGTAGTCGCCGTTTGCATATCAGGATGTTTGTTTAAGCTGATAAAAGAAGTATCGAATTTTTTCTCTAGCAATTGATACACGCCGCGCTCTACAGCTTGAATGACATTTTCCTGATTTAATCGGGCTACAGCGACACGGATACCATTGTCAGATATACCTAATAATTCAGCAGCAGCTAAGATCCGCTTAATAGACAGGGTGGAGTTTTTAGATGCATATAAAAGATCTAGAATTAGATGACGAGCATTTAATTTATAAGTCATGAAACGATATCGTTATGAAAGGGATTGAAAGTTTTAAAGTTTATCCACAATAGCACTTTGTCATGACTAACCCAAAAAAATGTCAAGGTAAAAAAGGATGAATAAGTGATTTGAGATATGCATTTTATTAATAAATTTTTTCAAACACAATAAAAAAACCCATATCTTTCGATAAGGGTTTTTCGTATTCTGGAGCGGGAAAGGAGACTCGAACTCCCGACCCCAACCTTGGCAAGGTTATGCTCTACCAACTGAGCTATTCCCGCAATGAGGTGAATTATAGAGAATTCCACAGCAGTGTCAACTCCCTATAAATCTGTTTGATTAATTAATCAGCACGACGCCAAACTGTACCTTGACGGGTATCCTCAAGTACCACGCCTTGATCAAGTAAAGATTGACGAATCTCATCCGCACGTGCGAACTCTTTGGCTTTCTTGGCATCCTGACGCTGTTGAATCAAATCTTCAATTTGTTCAGGTGACAATCCTAGAGCTTCTTGACCAATGTCAGATTTGAGGAACTCATCTACATTTTGCTGTACCAGACCGAGAATATTGGTCAGGTGACGTAAAGTTGCGTAGTAGATCGCTGCCTGTTCCGCATTTTCTTCTTTCACGGTACGATTCAGCTCTTTATTGATTTCGAACAATACCGCAATCGCTTCAGGCGTATTGAAATCATCACGCATAGCGGCATTGAAACGCTCAACCAAAGCCTCATCCAGAGTTTCAATCAGATGATCACCATAAACCGCCTGATAGGTTTTAAAAGAATGGTAGAAACGAGACAAGGTATTTTTTGCTTCTTTTAAGGCAACATCCGAGTAATTCACCGGGCTACGATAATGGGAAGACACAATGAAATAACGCACCACTTCCGGATGGAATTTTTCAATCACGTCGCGAATAGTGAAGAAATTGCCTAAAGACTTCGACATTTTCTCGCCATCGACATTAATAAATCCGGCATGCATCCAGTAATTGACATACTGTTCACCAGTAGAAGCTTCAGATTGTGCAATTTCATTTTCATGGTGCGGGAAGGTCAAATCAGCACCGCCGCCATGAATATCGAAATGATTGCCTAGGCAGCAGGTCGACATTGCTGAACATTCAATATGCCAACCCGGACGGCCATTACCCCAAGGGGAAGCCCATGACGGTTCATTTTCCTTGGCATGTTTCCACAGTACAAAGTCAAATGGATGTTTCTTTTCAACTTCGACATCGACACGTTCAGACGCACCCGCTTGCATATCTTCCAGTTTACGGCCAGAAAGACGACCATATTTGGCAAACTTCTCGACCTCAAAGTAGACATCACCATTATTGGATGGATAAGCCGTACCTTTGTCGACCAGGTTGCTGATCATATCCTGCATTTGATCGATATAATCTGTCGCTTTAGGTGCTACATCAGGTGCAAGGCAGCCCAGTTTGGAAAAGTCTTCATTCATCGCATCAATAAAGCGACCTGTTAATTCTGAGATACTTTCGCCATTTTCATTGGCACGTTTAATAATTTTGTCGTCAATATCCGTAATATTACGCACATATTTGACTTTCCAGCCTTGGCTACGCAGGAAGCGGATAATATAGTCAAATGCAACCACTGTACGTGCATGTCCAATATGACAGTAGTCATAAACCGTCATTCCACAGACATACAGGTCAATCTGACCTTCAACACGAGGTACGAATTCTACTTTTTTGCGTTGCTCTGAGTTATATAGAACAAATGGTTGCATAGCTGTTCAAAAGACTTCAAATAAAAGGATGAATCATCTTAACCTAAGCATAATTATTCATAAAGATAAAAGCGTAAAAAGCCTCAGTTATTTAGGGGAGTTAGGCGACAAGAGTGATTTAGGAAGAAGAGGTTCAGGAAGTGAAATGGCGATATTGAGCTTACATTTTCAGAGGCAGTGTTTGCCAGTATGATTGAATTATATTTGAATGAGTCTGGTCTGATTTGAACCAAACCTATTTTGGATAGCGTAAGCGTGTTCCCCTAAAAAATAAAAATAAGCACATTCTATAGTTTTAAAAATGGAGCGAATGTAGAGGTGGAGATACCAGATTGCGCAAGTTGAATACAATCTGAATATATTAAAAATCCGTCGAATCTTCTACATTTAGAAAGCTTACAATTGCATAGCTATGCTAAAATTGCGAAAATTATGCCCATCAAACCAGAGTTTTTCTCTGTCCTTAGCGTAGGTAAACAGGCTTTGAATCCACAAAAAACAGCGAATCAACTAGATTTCCAGAAAGTCGCACTTGAAACACTGCGCATCGAAGAAAATGCATTACAGATTTTAGCCACACAGATTGATGGCCGTTTTAGCCGGGCCTGTGAAGTTATTCTACAGTGTACTGGCCGTCTGGTAATTACCGGAATGGGCAAATCAGGTCATATTGGCCGTAAAATGGCGGCGACCTTTGCTTCGACCGGAACACCCTCATTCTTTATGCATCCGGGTGAAGCCGGTCATGGCGACTTGGGAATGCTGGTCGCGGGTGATGTGCTGATTGCGATTTCAAACTCAGGCAAGAGTGATGAGATCATGATGCTGATGCCACTCATCAAACATCTTGAAATTCCTTTAATTACCATTAGCGGCGATGAGCGTGGCCCAATGCCACAAAATGCCGATGTGGCTTTGACTCTGGGCAATATTCAGGAAGCCTGTCCGCTCGGGTTGGCACCCACCTCATCAACGACTGCCACCTTGGCCTTAGGCGATGCTTTGGCGGTGGCGTTACTGGATGCGCGTGGTTTTACTTCAGATGATTTCGCCCGCTCGCATCCCGCCGGAGCTTTGGGCAAGCGTCTGTTATTACATGTAAAACATCTGATGCGTACGGGTGATGATTTACCTAAAGTTTCACCAGATACCGCCATGAACAAAGTATTGTATGAAATTTCTAACAAGCGCTTGGGCTTAACCACGGTCGTAGATGCAAATGATGTCTTGCTGGGAATTTTTACCGATGGTGACTTGCGTCGTTTAATTGATAAACAGCAAGGTTTTGATGTCAATCTGGCAATTCAGGACGTGATGACCAAAAATCCGTTGACCATTTCTCAGGAAGCACGTGCAGTCGTGGCGCTGGAACGTATGAATGAACGTAAAATCAACCAGTTTGTAGTGGTTGATGAGGCCAATAAAGTGATTGGTGTGATTAGTATGCATGACCTGATTCAGGCTGGGGTAAATTAATAAATGGCATCTTATGTATTATTAGAGCAGGCACGTCATATTGCAGCATTAGTGCTTGATGTAGATGGTATTTTAAGTGACGGTTTTGTAACGCTGACCAATACTGGTGATGAAATCAAATCATTCGATATCCGCGATGGTCTGGGTATGAAACTGGTTCAGCAGGCTGGAATCAAGGTGATTATTATCACTGGCCGTAAAAGTAATATTGTCGAAAAACGAATGTCGGATCTGGGTGTGGATCTGGTCTATCAGGGCCGTGAAGATAAAGGCACAGCACTACGCGAAGCATGTGCACAGCTCAATATCGACCCTGAAGACTGCTTATATATGGGCGATGACTGGCCTGATCTGTCTGCTTTTGCCATTGCTGGCATGAAAGTGACCGTACCGAATGGTCATGTCGAAGTTCGTCGCCGTGCCGATCTGGTGACTCAGGCGCTGGGTGGCCGTGGTGCGGTGCGTGAAATCTGCGATATGTTGTTAATGTCCAAAGGCGTATACCAAGAGTTACTTGAAAAATATACTCGTGCGCCTTATTAATAAGTCATATCTTTTGGATTAAGTACACCGCTTATGGATACTAAAGTTTTATATATTACGGCTGTGACGATTGCCGCAATAAGTGGTGGTTATTATTATTACAGTGGCAAGGGCAACAAGCTGCAGACGGACTCCGCGCGCAGCATGACCTATTCCGCTCAAGATATTAACTTAACCCAGACAGATGAATCAGGTATGTTATCGGTTCGCGCCCAAGTGGATCGACTTGAGCAGAACCTACAGCAACAGACCTCCAAGCTGGAAAATTTGCAAGCTTCGACCTATGACAATGCTCAAGTCGATGCGACTTTCTCTGCCAAAATGGCGCATGGCTATGATGACAATACAAAAGTTGTACTCTCTCAAGAAGTGCTTGCCACCAAAATCATGCAAAATGGACAGTTAGAGTTCCGTACTGAGGAGCTGACGGCTTTTCCAAAAACACGTGAAATTGAAACTGATAAAACGGTGATCGTGGAGTCTCCACAGGCTGAATTTATCAGCCAGGGTCTTAAAGCCAATCTTAATGATGGTCAATACGAATTCTTTAATATTCGAGGAAAGTATGAACCAAATTCCTAAAGTCAAAATGATGCACACTTTCCTGAAGCGCACTGCGCTGGCGACTGTGATTGGACTTTTTTCAATCGCGGCCTTTGCCTTACCATCTGACCGTAACCAGCCGATCACCTTGCTGGCGGATCGCGCGACTTTTAATGAGCGTACTGGGGTGACGACCTATTCTGGCAATGTCATCATTGAACAGGGCACCATGAAGCTGCAAGCCAATTCAATTGTGGCCAATCTGAACAATAAGCGCCAGATTAGCCTGATCACGGCTACCGGTAGCCCGACACAGTTCCAGCAAAAAGTAGATGCCTCCAAAGGTCTGACCAAAGGTCAGGCTCAGAAAATTGTCTACAATGCTGAAACCGGAATTATTACCCTGTCTGGTAATGCCTTATTGCAGCAGGATGGGGCCAGTATTCGTGGTGCGACTTTAAAATATAGTATGAATAAAGGTGATGTTGAAGCGATTGGTACACCGAATAAAACCGGTTCAGCTGAAGGTCGCGTAAAAATTGTGATTCCACCATCAGCTTCACAATCCTTTCCAGGAGCACGTGATTAATGGAACAATCGCAGCAAGTTCAAACCTTGACCATCAAACATCTGGCGAAAAATTATAATAAGCGCTGGGTGGTGAAAGATGTGTCTTTTAGTATGGAAAGTGGCCAGATTGTCGGATTGCTCGGACCTAATGGTGCAGGTAAAACCACCAGCTTCTATATGGTCGTCGGTCTGGTACGTATGGATAAAGGTGAAATCTATCTGGATGATCTGGATCTTTCTGATCTGGCCATGCATGAACGGGCACGCAAGGGAATTGGCTATTTGCCGCAAGAAGCATCGATTTTCCGCAAGCTGACAATTTCACAAAATATTATGGCGATTCTGGAAACCCGCAAGGATTTGACCAAGGCTCAGCGTCAGCAACGTCTGGCGGAACTTTTGGCCGACTTTAAAATCACTCATATCAAAGATTCTTTAGGAATGAGTGTTTCCGGTGGTGAGCGACGCCGTGCCGAGATTGCACGTGCATTGGCGGCAGATCCAAAATTTATGTTACTCGATGAACCTTTTGCTGGTGTCGACCCGATCTCGGTTGGTGATATTAAGGATATTATTACGACCTTGAAAGATCGCGGGATTGGGGTACTGATTACCGATCATAACGTACGTGAAACGCTGGCGATTTGTGAGCATGCTTATATTGTCAGTGAAGGAGCATTGCTTGCTGAAGGCACACCAGAAGAAATCCTGGCGAATGAGACCGTAAGAAAAGTTTATCTGGGTGATGATTTCACTGTTTAAATAATCCTGCTTTATATAAAAACCCTGCATCAGACGCCAGTTGTCGGATGCAGGGTTTTTTTTGATCAAATCAAAGTGAAAAAGATTTCTTTTAAAGTGATTTGACCTATTGTTATGCTAAAACAAGAAAACATTACATAATTATGCGATTTAGAGCAGAACACTTTTAAAGAAATCAGGGGAAAACAGAATGAAAAAGAAGGAGATTAATTCTTCTTTTGCCTTTATCTGTGTCTTTGGGGCATGCAGAAAGCTCACCCCATTATTTTGCCAATCTCAAAAATGGTTTGGGTCAACTGATTGCACCCAAACCACACGGTCCGCGCATACCATTGATATCACGTCGCTGGGTCATTATGCATTAGATACATCAAAAGAAGCTGAGCTGCCACAGATTACTCGTTCACAGTCAGGACAGCCAACTTTAAATCCTACGATCACAGCTGGTATTCCACAAAAAATGAATCTGGTGGGAGCCGTACACCGCGCAGTGCAGCGACGTCCTGAAATCACCCAGAGTATTTCGACATTATCTGCGCAGGCAGCGAATATTGATGTAGCGAGAGCGGGTTATTATCCGCAGGTGTCCGGTGGTATCGGGACAGGGGATCTCACTTCCGGTGAACGTGGACGACAAATCGTTTCTTTGAATGCCACCCAGATGCTGTATGACTTTGGCAAAATTAAAACCAATATCAGTGTGGAAGAAGCCCGCTTGGCAGAAGAACAGGCAAGAGTGCTGGTTAGTTTGGATCAGATCGCATTTGAAGTAGCAGATGCAATAGTGAATATCAAACGCTATCAGCAAATTACCCAGATTGCCCAGCAGCAGATTCAGGGCATTGGACGGATTGCAGAAATTGCCAATTTGCGTGCCCGCGCCGGGATCAGCAGTCAGGCTGACCCGATTCAGGCCCAGTCCAATCTGGAAGCAGCACAATCGAATCTGATTGTTCAGCAGACCCAGCTCAGACAATATCAACAACGCTTGCGTACCTTGCTAGGATTTGATGTATCTGCAATTGAATGGGAGATTCCTGAGCGTATTGTGGCACAGGCCGATCTTTATCAGGATCCGGAATTTACCCAGATTCCGAACATGATTCTGGCCCATGCCGGGGTCAATGTTGCCCGTTTGCAAAAAGATCAGGCGCGATTAAGTCCTTATCCGACTATTAGTATTAAAGGCAGTCTAAGTCAGGCGATGAATGGGCGGAATCCAAATAATAATGAAGATGATGGCTTTTATAATTCAGTCATGATTGAAGCCAGCAGTAATTTGTATCAGGGTGGTGCAATACGTTCACAGACCCGTGCCGCCAGTTATGCCGAAGAAGCTGCACGCGCACAGGTCAATACGGTCTATCTGGATGTGCTGGATCAGGTGCGCTTGATCCGAGAACAGATTGAAAATAAACAAAAACAAATGGGAGTTTTATCCCAGCGCCGCGCAACCACGGTACGCACCAAAGAGCTGTATCAAGAACAATATAAATTGGGCACCCGAACCGTAGTGGATTTGCTGAACGCCGAGCAAGCCATTCATACTGCCGCGCAGGAAATTGAATTGGCGCACTATGACATTTATTCGGCGATCGTACAGTACATTCAGGTCACCGGCCGTACACGGGATATTTACGCGCTTAACCGTATTTCTATTCAGGGGTTTGAAGTTCAGCCATGAGTACTACAATAAATTATCAACCGTGGCTTAAAGCGGTTTTAAATATTGCCCGGCATTACCGGATCGAGCCTTCTGAGGAGCGGATACGCCTGCAACTGGACTGGAACCAGCATCATGACATCGATGACATGCTCAAGATTGTCAGTCGTCAGATGGGTTTAAATGTCCGTAAAAATAAATTTGAGCGCAGCCTGCTGAATCCATGGCGTTTACCTTTACTGGTTGAATTCGAGAGTGGTGATGTGGGGGTGATTGAACGCATCGACACACAGGGCAATGTCAGCATCCAGCTCAGTGGTGATGAAGGTTTATCTCAAAGTTTCACGATTGAACAGTTAGAGGTTGGCATAAAGCATCTTTATGTGCTGCGTCCTGAATCTTCAGTTCCAGATGCGCGGGTGGATGAATATATCAAACCCTTTGAGAAAAACTGGTTCTGGTCAATTGTCCTGAATGACTGGAAGCGCTATATCGATGTGATGTTTGCGTCTTTAATTGCCAATATTCTGGCACTGGCCACGATAGTTTTCTCGATGAATGTCTATGACCGTGTCATTCCATCGCAATCTATTCCGACGTTATGGATGTTGGCCGGTGGCGTGCTGATCGCTGCGATTTTTGAATTTGTATTACGTGTCTCGCGGATCTATCTGTCAGACATTATTGGTAAACGTGCGGATTTAAAAATTTCTGACCGGGTTTTTGGTCATTCATTACGGATTAAAAACAGCGAACGTTCCAAATCAACAGGAACCTTTATTTCACAAATTCGTGAGCTGGAAGGCGTCCGCGAACTGGTGACTTCAACCACAGTCACAGCAATTGCCGATCTGCCATTCTTCTTCCTGTTCTTAGGGATCTTCTGGGTGATCGGTGGCAATCTGTTCTGGGTCATGCTACTCGTTGTACCCTTAATGATTCTTCCGGGAATTCTGGCGCAGAAAAAATTGGCACAGCTGGCTCAGTTGGGCATGCGCGAATCTGCCATCCGCAATGCCTTGCTGGTAGAAGCTGTACAAGGAATTGAAGACATCAAGCTGTTAAGAGCTGAAACGCGTTTCCAGAACCAGTGGAATCATATGAATGAAGTGTCAGCCGATGTCAGCATGCAGCAACGTAAAATTGTCGGCTTGATGACCGCCTGGACCCAAAAAATTCAGGGACTGACCTTTGCAATTGTAGTCTTGGTCGAGGCTTTTGCGGTGATGGAGGGTGACATGACCACAGGCGCACTGGTGGCCTGTTCGATTCTATCTTCACGCATGCTGGCACCAATTTCACAAATTACGGGTGTACTGGGTCGCTTGCAACAGGCTAAAGTCGCCAAGGCTGGTTTGGATGAACTCATGAAAAAACCGGTGGACCAGCCGGATTATTCGCACCTGATTCATCGTCCGGCACTGGATGGGCATTATGAGCTCAACGGTGTGGTGTTCAAATATGGCGATGATGATCCGAAACCGAGTTTGATGATTCCCAAGCTAGAGATCAAGCCCGGGGAGAAAATTGCAATTCTGGGCCGTAATGGTGCAGGAAAATCGACCTTGTTGCAGCTCTTGTCTGGTATGCAGACACCGTTACAGGGCAAGGTCAAGCTGGATGGTATTGACCTGACCCTGATTGATCCTTCAGATGTACGTCGTGATATGGGCTTGCTGAATCAGAACTCGCAGTTATTTTATGGTTCAATTCGTGAAAACCTGACTTTGGGTGCACCTTTGGCCACCGATCAGCAAATTCTGGAAGCATTGCAAATCACCGGTGCATTCGCTTTTGTGCAGGAGAAAAAAGAAGGTCTGGATCATATCATTCTGGAAGGTGGTGTTGGTTTTTCTGGCGGTCAGCGTCAGGCGCTGTTGTTAACACGGTTATTGATCCGTCAACCGAAAATTCTACTGCTAGATGAACCTACTGCTGCGATTGATGATGTGTCAGAAAAGCAGTTGATTGATCATCTTAAAAGTTATTTGAGCCATCGTACCATGGTGGTTGCGACGCATCGCCGTGCGGTACTGGAGCTGGTGGATCGTATTATTGTGGTGAATGATGGGAAAATTGTCATGGATGGTCCACGAGATCAGATCCTGAATCAGTCACAGGGTGGCAATAAGCGGGTTGTTGGAGCAAGTGCATGAGTGAACTCAAAGAGCTAAAACGTTCAAGCAAAGTCAGCTTTCAGGAACCACCTTTACCTAAATCGAGTGTCATTATCTGGATTGTCGGCATTGGTTTATTGGTATTGCTGATCTGGGCCTGGTTATTTAGCCTGGAAGAAGTCTCTACCGGTACGGGTAAAGTGATTCCATCTTCTAAAGAGCAGGTGGTTCAGTCTTTAGAAGGCGGTATTTTGACCACGCTCAATGTTAGAGAAGGTGAAATTGTAGAGCGCGGCCAAGTATTGGCTCAGCTCGACCCGACCCGTTTTGAATCCAATGTCGGTGAATCTGAATCCTTGCTAGTGTCGTCACGTGCGACCTCAGCTCGCTTACGCGCGGAAGTGAGCGGTACGCCATTGGTATTTCCCGAAGAAGTCTTGAAATATCCAAAACTGGTGAAAGAAGAAACGGCACTGTATCAGTCACGTCGTGCCAATCTGGAGGAATCCGTGGCCGGTCTAGAACAGGCCTTGGTACTGGTACAGCAAGAGCTGGAAATGACCGCTCCCTTGGTCGCCAAAGGGGCAGCCAGTGAGGTTGAAGTGTTGCGTCTAAAACGTGAAGCCAATGATCTGCGTAATCAGATGAATGATATCCGTAATCAATATTATGTGAATGCGCGGGAAGAATTGTCCAAAGCCAATACTGATGTAGAAACCCAGCAACAGGTGGTACGTGGCAAGTCGGATACTTTGAGCCGAACTGTTTTTAAATCACCGGTTCGCGGTGTCGTCAAAGAGATTGATGTGATGACGCTGGGCGGCGTGATTCCACAAAATGGCAAGTTGATGACCATCGTGCCACTGGATGAAAAATTACTGGTTGAAGCACGAATCTCGCCGCGTGATATTGCCTTTATTCGCCCTGATCAGGAAGCATTGGTTAAAATTACAGCTTATGATTATTCGATCTATGGTGGGTTGAATGGTAAAGTTGCGATGATTTCACCAGACACCATCCGTGATGAAGTCAAGCAGGATCAATTTTATTATCGGGTGTATATCCGTACCGATAGCGACAAGCTCAGCAATAATGCCGGGCAGGAGTTCAATATTACTCCAGGGATGGTGGCCACCGTGGATATTCGTACTGGTTCAAAAACCGTGATGGATTATCTGATCAAGCCATTTAATAAAGCCAAAGAAGCCTTGCGTGAACGGTAATATTTGCCAAGCAATTGAGTAAAACAATCGATCAAAATCAGGCCTCTCCGTGGAGAGGCTTTTTATTTGTCTGTGCAAAGCGGGTATACTGCAGCAGTGAGAGTTTAAAGCCTGAAGTTATGCCATTTACCATTGCCAGCCTGGTCAGTTTTGAGGAAGACATCAAAAAAAGCCGCTTTCAGGCCTTTGCCACCCCTGTTGAGAATGAGCAGGACGTCAAAGATTTTCTGGAAACTTATCGTGATCCAAGCACCACGCATCAATGCTGGGCCTGGAAAATTGGCCATCAGGTACGCTTTAATGATGATGGTGAACCTTCAGGCACAGCGGGACGCCCGATTCTGGCGACGATTGAAGGTAATGAGCTGACCAATGTGCTGGTATTGGTCAATCGCTGGTATGGCGGGATCAAGCTGGGAACAGGGGGCTTGGTACGGGCCTATGGCGGTTGTGCTGGGCAATGTTTGTTGTTGGCAGAAAAAATTGAACTGATTGAAAAGAAAAAGGTGCAATTTTCCTGTCAATTCAATGAATGGGCCATTTTTCAGTATGAATTGAATCAGCAACAAATCGATTATCAGGAAGAATATACAGCCGAAGGGGTGCAGGTCAGTGCCTTATTTCAGTTACATCAAATTCAATCTTTTGCCTTAAAAATTCAAGATGTGACCCGCGGCCGCGAACAGCTCAAAATCATAGAAGAAGCGACAGATGACTGACGTAGATCCATTACTGAAATATCGTGAACAGCACAAACATCGCCTGAATTATATGCCTTGGCTGTACTGGTCTTTAAAGCCTAAAAATCGTAGCTGGGCAGAAGCGTGGCAAAAGGACTATCAGGCTTACTTGATGGAAATGGAAACCATCGAGATTGGTGAAAACTGTTTTATTTCACCACTGGCACATATTTTCGCGGAGCCGGGACGCAAAATCATTATTGGTGATAATACCTTTATTGCCGCAGATTGCACCTTGCATGGCCCACTGGACATTGGGAATGAAGTGGCGATTAATCATCACTGTATTCTGGATGGCGGTCGAGTAGGGATTAAACTGCATGATCAGGTGCGTATCGCCGCTTATTGTCATCTTTATGCCTTTGATCATGGCATGGATCTGGAGCAGCCGATTTATCAGCAGCCAGTACGATCGCAAGGCATCGAGATCGGTCGGGATGTATGGCTGGGTGCGCATGTCGGTATCAAGGATGGAATTAAAATCGCAGATCAGGCCATTGTCGGAATGGACAGTATGGTCACCAAAGATGTCGAGAAGCGTGCGATTGTCGCCGGTAATCCGGCCCAATTCATTCGCTATCGTGAATAAGCTTTTGGAAGTCAATTGCTTGACGCAACAGCCTGACTCAGAATATAGATTAATATGTTGATCTATCTTTGTTCACATAAAAGTTAACATATTTCAAGTCAAGCCTTACAGATTTCGCTGCACATTTTTGAATGCTTATGCTAAGTTAAAAATAACTAAGAAATTTTTATCATAAATAGAAGAGAGGCTAAACATGAAACGTGTCATCGCCTGCATCGACTCATCACCATGTATAAACGCGCTGGCAGACGCGGCGGCATGGATTGCCAAACAGACTGGGCGTGAACTGGTCCTGTTACAGGTTTTGGATTATTACCCGGCCAGTTATCATCTGGGGGAAATCAGCGGAGTGATCGGCTTTGAAAGTAATGCCATGTTACTCAAAGAACTGGCCGAACTTGAACAGAAACAAAGTGAAATCGCGCTGGATTATAGCAATAACCTGCTGCAACACATTTCCGAGCGGATTATGGCAGAACATGGCATTCAAACCACCCATATTCAGGAAAAAGGTGATTTTCTGGAACAAAGCTTCCAGATCCTGCAGCCTGATGATATCGCAGTAATTGGATTGCTCGGTGAACGCTCGGCTGAAAAAAACAAACCGATCGGCACCAATGTGGAAAATTTTATTCGTGGGGCAAACTGTACCGTGATGACTGTCGGAGAACAGTTTAAGCCGCCGACACGATTTATTTTCGCCTATGAATATTCACCGACCTGTATCAAGATGATGAAACGGATTGCGGAAAGTGATCTGCTGCGCTTATTGCAATGTCATCTGTTATATATCGGTGATCATGCTGAAATTCTGAATGAGCCTTTGCAATACTTAACTCAGGCTGGTTTAGATGTGGTGCCACAATACCGCTATGGCGATGTCGCAGAAAATATTTTGACCTATCAGCAGGAACTCGGAATTCAGCTGATCGTGTTGGGTGCATTTAGTCACAGTAAAATTCACCAGTTCTTTTTGGGTAGTATTGCGACCACGATTTTCCGGAATTCAAAAGTGCCTTTACTGGTTGCGAAGTGAGAATTGCATATAATAGCCAAGCGCGAAGTCTAATCGTAAATTGTTACAGCTTGATTTAAAAATGACCAGAGTTATCCTCATATATTGTGGATAACTCTGTGGTTAATATTTATAAGTTAATGTTATTTATGGTAAATATGTCATTGGGTGATTTTTGTTCTTCTTGTTTTATTTCACAATCGCGAGTGCAAAACCATCATGTCCTTTGCTGCCAACCGTTTGTAAAGCAGTGCATGACAAAATACGTGGATGATTTTGAAGCGCTTTAAACATGTCACGAATGCCTTCAATACTTGGTTTATTATTGTCCGGGTTAATGATTTCGCCAGCACGAATCACATTGTCCAGAAAAATAAGTGTACCTGAGTGCGACAGGTTTAAACTGAGTTCCAGATATTCCGGATAACTCTGTTTGTCTGCATCAATAAAGATGAAATCGAAAGCTTCCGTATCTTCAGGCAGGGCTTTAAGCACATCTGCTGCACGGCCGCATTTCAGTTCGACGGTCTGTTTAAGCTGCGCGCGATCAATATTTTCCTGACCCATCGCTGCATGGGTATCACGTCCTTCAATGGTCAGGATATAGCCATCATCCGGCAAAGCACGTGCCAGCCACATGGTGCTATATGCTGCAAATGTGCCGAGTTCCAGTATACGTTTACACTGGTTCATCTGGATTAGCATCTGCAACAACATGCCTTGGTTCGGTGCTACAGCCAGATGATCAGGAAAACCGTGCGCTGCGGTATTCTCAAGAGTTTGATTCAGAATAGGGTCTTCAGGAATTAAATGTGAATCAATGTAGTGATCAATGTCTGTCCACATTTGTTGCATAGTCTTAGCACCTTGATTGCGATGCGTGCATTTTAAACTTTTCGCGGCAGAGCGCAATTTATTGTTCTATAGGTGCTGATTTTTTAGGCTCTAAAAAGTCCTGATTGAACTTTGTAGAGCGGTTGTCATGACTTAGTAATTACACATCGAGGAATTACGGCCTAAACTCGGTCCCCAAGTACGATAACCTTGGGTATCGATGTGGATTTGACCTGAAGCATACATGCCAAGTCCCATATTCAGACTTTGACCATGCTGTACCCAGAACTGACACAATTTGAACTTGGTATTTTCAATATAGCTATAATCTTGTGCCTGCGGATATTCAGGCCCAATCCGGAAATCGATGGCAGAGTTGTACAGATGGCGTGAAGAGTTGGCACCACCGGCACACTGGTTTAAAGGCAGGTCACGATAGACTGACGTGACTTCAAAATCAGTCAGTACATTGGCTGCAACCAGATATTTAAAGACTTTTAAAGTTGGGATCTGATTGGCCCATAATTCACGGCTTGGAATCATGTATTGGGAACGGCCACACTTGGCCCAATCACGTGCAGTACGCATCAATTCGAAACTCGGAATGATATTGCCAACCCCATGACGTTCCAGAAAAACCTCATATTCACGCACGCGTGACAAATTATCCAGTGCCGATACCCAGTGGGTATACACATAAGGCACAGTTTTTGGGTGGGCTTTACGATCGTATTGAACACGTTCTTGTGGAATGTAAATCCGTTTTCCAGCAGGTGTGGTGGCCTGTCCAGGTTGTTTTGTGGTCGTGGTACAGCCCACAAAAACAAGAGGAATTATACAAAGACTCAATAATCCCTTTAACAAGTTCTTCATTTATAGAAATCAGATATTTACAAAATAGCGCTATTTTAGACTAAATATAGGGAGAAATTTGGAGAATATTGCAATGAAATGTGTGCGTTGAGTATAAAAAAGATCAGCATTTGCTGATCTTTTAAAGTTTAAACTAATTACTTTTCAAGGTATTGTAATTTGTCTGCTTTGCCATTCCATTCTTCACGGTCTGCTGGCTGATCACCAATTTGTGTGATATTTGGCCATTTTTGTGACAGGTCAGCATTCAGTTCAATAAAGACTTCCTGACCTTCTGGTAATTCGTCTTCAGAGAAAATTGCATTTGCCGGGCATTCAGGTTCGCATAACGCACAGTCGATACATTCGTCCGGGTTAATCACAAGGAAGTTAGGACCTTCATAGAAACAGTCTACAGGGCAAACTTCAACACAGTCTTGATATTTACATTTAATACAATTTTCAGTGACAACGAAGGTCATGGCGACAGCTACCTAAAAAATATGGTTCTAATTACGAATGCTGTATTTTAGGCAAAAACAGGGGGAACTAACAATTCCTTTTATTGATATTTGTTATATATAGGGCTGTTAGATTTGAAAAAAGGTCGCATACCGATGAATTACAGCATTCATCGGTATGTTCAGGACATCGACCCTATGCCAGATGAGGTCTAGGACCGAGAATTAACTTGGCTGTTTGATCAGGTCTTTGAGCGCATATAACTGCTGCAAGGCTTCACGCGGAGTTAAACTATCTACATCAATATCTTCGAGTAAGTCCAGTGCAGGCGATTCTTTTTCAATTTCGATGATACGTTCTATAGGCTGCATAACTTCAGGCATTGCAAACAGATCATGCTGCGGGCTCAGTGGCTTGGCCTGATGCTGTTTTTCCAGAATCTTTAAGCGGTTTTGCGCTTCTTTAATCACCGCAGCCGGAATGCCTGCCAATTTCGCGACTTGCAAGCCATGACTTTGACTGGCCGGGCCATGTTGCACCTTATGCAATAAAATCAGATTACCATTCAGCTCTTTGGCCGTGACATGGTAGTTATTAATGCCACTTTCCTTATCCAGTTCAGTCAGTTCGAAATAATGGGTAGCAAATAGACATAAACATTGAATGCGTTTGGTCAGATCCAGCACACAGGCCCAAGCCAAAGACAAGCCATCATAGGTACTGGTTCCACGGCCAACTTCATCCATGAGTACCAAAGACTGGCTGGTGGCATGATGCAGGATTTGCGAGGTTTCGGTCATTTCCACCATAAAGGTTGATTTGCCGGTCGATAAATCATCGGCAGAACCAATCCGGGTAAAGACACGGTCAACCGGACCTAAAGTTGCAGCTTGCGCTGGAACATAGGCACCACAATAAGCCAGCAACACGATCAATGCAGTCTGGCGCATAAAGGTGGATTTACCACCCATGTTGGGGCCGGTAATGATGGCCATGCGATGGGAAAAATCCAGTCGCGTATCGTTCGGAGTAAAGGCCGATTTACTGAGGGCTTCTACCACCGGATGCCGACCAGCAGTGATACTTACACCAACTTCAGGACTGAATTTTGGACGCGACCAGTTGCGTAAACGCGCCTGATGGGCAAAATTCGCAATCAGATCAATCTGGGCTATGGCGCTGCTCATCATCTGTAAATTGCCGATATCCTGACGCAGTTCATCCAGCAGCATTTCAAACAGCATTTTCTCACGGGCCAAAGCACGCGATTCGCTAGATAAGACTTTGTCTTCAAATGCTTTCAGTTCAGGGGTGATGTAGCGTTCGGCATTTTTCAGGGTTTGCCGGCGAATATAATGCTCGGGTGCTTGTTCGGCCTGTGCGCGGGTCAGTTCAATATAATAGCCACTGACGCGGTTGTAGCCAATTTTCAGTCCCGGAATTCCGCTTTGTTCACGCTCTTTAATTTCCAGATCAATCAGGAACTGGCTGGCATGATCACGAATCTGACGTAGTTCATCGAGTTCACTGTCAAAACCTTCGGCAATGACATTACCATCACGAAGCAGGACGGGCGGGTTTTCCACAATGGCGGACATCAGACGTTGATGCAGACCATGGAAGTCGCCTAGCTCTTCATTGAGTTGTACTAAAAGTTTGGACTGTTGCTGACTGACAATCGGTTGCAGGGCATGGCGTAAAAATGGAATTTGCGCACAGGCCTGACGCAGTTGTACCAGATCACGTGGACGGGCACTGCCAAGCGCAATACGGCTCAGCACACGTTCAATATCGCTAATCTCTTTTAGAACCAGACGTACAGGCACTTCGTGGAAACCTTGTAGCAGGGCCTGGATGGCATCTAAACGTTCGTCCAGCAAGGCAGTGTCACGCAAAGGCTGCATCAGGGTGCGACTCAGCAAGCGTCCACCCATAGCAGTCTGACAGTCATTGATCAGTTGAAATAAGGATGTCCCATGTTCAAATAAAGGCTCAATCAGTTCAAGATTACGGCGTGTCACCGGATCCAAAGCAATAAAATCTGAACTTTGTTCTAGCTGAATCGTGCGGATATGCGGTAACGCAGTTTTCTGGGTTTCTTTTGCATAGTGAATCAGTGCCGCAGCCGCTGCTTTAGCCAAAGGTAAATGATCAATGCCGAAACCTGAAAGCGTGCTGACAGCAAACTGGTCGCATAAGGTTTTTTGCGCATTGTTCAGGTTGAAGTCGACATCGGGACGTTTGGTGACCGAGATATCCAGTTGCTGTTTGAGTTGTTCGGTCAATGTTGGATCAGTGATACTTTCATCCAGCAGAATTTCGCTTGGCATCAAACGCGCCAGTTCAATCATGAGCTGGTTAAGATCATAATCCTGCTGCTGGACTTTAAATAGGCCGGCGCTGAGATCAAGAAGTGCAATGCCGATCTGATTCTGCTGAATACATAAAGCCACCAGATTCGAGCTCTGATGTGCACCGAGCATGGCATCATCGGTCAGTGTGCCCGGCGTAATAATCCGAACTACACCACGCTCAACCGGTCCTTTCCCAGTAACCTCGCCGATCTGCTCGCAGATCACCACGGTTTCGCCTTTTTTGACCAGACGTGCCAGATAGCCCTCGGCTGCATGATAAGGCACGCCCGCCATAGGAATCGGCTGACCATTGGCTTTACCACGATGGGTCAGGGTAATGCCTAAAATCTTGGCTGCCTTGTGTGCATCTTCAAAGAACAGTTCATAAAAATCACCCATACGATAAAACATCAAAGAATGCGGATGCTGCATTTTCACCGACATGTATTGCTGCATCATGGGCGTTAAGGTAGAAAGATCAGCCATAATTCCTGAACTGGTCATTAAAAATAAATCCTTTCAACAAGAGATAAATGCAAATACTGCTCAATAGGCTATGCAGGGAAATTTAAAGCACATTTTCAATAAGGCCAATCCCATATGATTGAGCACAGGAGATCGAAAATGTGAAATGAATCTGCTGATTCAATTCAGCTTTAAAGCTTTATTGCAGCAAGTCTATCAAATTTAATTTTTAGAAAGAAATGAAATTCCAGATGAATGTTTAAGTCAGCGCTCAGAGCTGTCGCTATGGCTTCTTATTCAACATTATTTGCAATTTTAAAAAAATAAACCACCGGATGCGAACATGCGGTGGCAAGTCTAAATCAAGATGATAGTTTATTCCGGATCATAAAGACCGAGGTCTGAGAGATGTAATCTGAGAATCCGGCGTAATTCCAGCACGGCTTCAGGCGTTTCCTGAATCGAGTGGCCGCCCTTAATCACTTTGCTAGATACTGCACCTTCCAAGTAAGCGCTTTCGTATGAAACGATATCATCACTCATGAGCTTGGTATCTTGAGTATCTACGGTATTGCCGATAATAGAATGAAATTTGATATTTTTAGAAGGCTGAATATCCTCAGTTAATGCAGTAAATTTTGAATTTTCACTCAGATCGCTTGGGCCATTCTGAATCAGGTCATGCCCCAGTTCTTTGACAAATTCGTTTAACCCAATCTGGCCTTGCAGGGTATCGGCAAAGGCACCCAAAAATGCACCCGGTATACGGATAATTTTACGGGCCAGTTTGGTATGCCAGCGGTCGGCATATTCTGTCCCACGATGCGGTGTCGCTAAGAAAATGGCCCGGGTGAAATTCGGAATAGGTTGCATTTGCAGGCGTGCTTTAAAGAGCGGGTTATCCTTAAATTGTGCAATGCGGGTATTTTGTACCAGCTTGAATGCATCTTGGGTAATATCGGCCTGACTGACCATTAAACGGGCAATCACGCCTCCCATACTATGTCCGACCAGTACCGCATCTTTTTTGGCTGGTGCATTGTTCGCAACCCGGGCAAAGCCTTGCTGAACCAGGGCATTAATTTGAAAACGGCTTTCCAGAATCGGCATATTGGTAGAATAAAATACCTGCCAGACTTGGAAATTTTCCCTTAATACCGGATCACCCATAATGTCGTTGGTCAGACGAATCCAGGCTTCAGGACTACTGGCCAAGCCATGAATCAATACCAGCACTTTCTTGTCCGGATTATAAGGTTCCAGCATGTACAGGTGCGGCATGCTCAGACTGTCTTCGCGATTAATCAGCGTCAGATAGGCTAAACGCCCCAGATTGTTCTCGGCCAGCCATAAACCGTAAGGTGCGGAAAAGTTGGCGGCTAGCGCATATTCTTTCGAAGCTACTTTGATCTTTTCATGTTTATAAGGGTCATACAGTTTCAGGTGAAACTCCGAAGTAGATAAAATCTGTTCAGTCGAATTCGCGGATTTTGGTACAGCAGTAATGGTGGTCGCCAGATAGCGTGCTGAATGAATGTTAGGATTTTTACCATTTGGATAGTTGTGCTTGAGCGGATCGACAATATATTTTTTATCCTGCTCGGTTTGCTGTGCTTCAGGTAAGACCACTAAAAATTCTGAACCAAAACCATCACGGCGGGTGATAGAACGCAGGCCGGAAAAGTTCATATTATAGGTAGACATCAGCTGTTCAATGGTCTGGTTTTTCAGCTGCGGAAAATTTTCCAGATCAATGGTATATACACTATCACCGACCTGAATGCGCTGGCCGGACTGTTTGGTTTTATAACGTTCAGCATAGCGTTGAATCAGATGGGCAATCGCCAGGTTATAAAAGTCACGAATCTGAACCTGGCGGTTATCAAAAATACGCTCTTGCGGCGCACGCTCGGTTTTAAATAGATAGGCATAGCTATAACGAATGCTTTTATCCAGCATAGTGAGCTGCTGATCCAGACATTTCTGGATATTCTGCTTGTGTTGTTGCTGTTTTTCCGGTGATAGGGTTTTGTTTAAAACACCGGTGTTGCATTCGGCAGACTTGGCATTTTGTAAGGAGTTGGCTAGATATAATTCACTTGCTGTAGAAAGCAATTGTTCATCTAAAATCTGGGGAATACTTTTCAGATCTTCCACACATTCTTCGGGCTGATCAATACAGATCTGAGCTTCACGACCTGTCATCGACAACACATTCAGACTGGCTTCGCTAAGCTTGTCGCGGGTCAAGATGCTGTCACGCTCATTGTTCAGCGTGACATTAATCGCCTGTTCCTTAACACTGACCACCTGACAGCCGCTGAGTACGCTGGTGATGAGTAAAGTGCACAGCATTAATCTTTTATTTATTTTTTCGTGCATAAAACTTTTCACTGAGTTCAAGTTATAAAGCGGGATAATGTTTTGTATTTTACTAATTTTTTCCCATAAAAATAGACCGCCGTAGCAGTCTATTTGTAATCAAATTGAAGCGAATCTTGATTATGGGGTTACCGGTGCTGTTGCTGGGTCTGTAGCCGGAGCGGGTGTTGATGTTTGCAGAATTTGCCAAACATTCCAGCGGCCATTTTTTTCAATTTCCTGAATCAGACGGTCGGCTACTTCAGCTTCTTGCGGATATTTCACCTTATAGTTCGCCAAGGTTTGAGTGGCATTTTTTTTCTGTTCTAATGCAATATAGTTATTGGCTGCAGAAAGATAAGCCTCCTGAACGCCAGCTTTCATGGCTTTGTCCAGATAAGCGATGGCTTCTCGTTGACCACCGCCTTCAGACAGACCAAAACCAAACCAGAAGTTGACTTCAGGATCATCCGGGTTGATTTTGAGAATACGCTGGGCATAGGTCAGGGAATTGGTAGTATAGACTGAACCCAGATCCAGGTTACGTGCCATCACGCTGGCTTTAAAAGCACGCATCAATACATCAAAAGAGGCATTTGGACGGGCCGCTAAAGTATCCAGTTGTCGGGTGACTTCACGTAGTTTGGCTTCAAAGCCACGGCGTTCCTGACGATCGCTGAAACGTGGTGGATAATGACGTGCCTTACCTTCGACCATTTGCAGGAAATCGTCAATTTCGGTGATATCGATTTCATTTGAATTGGCAAGTGCTGCATAACGCATTGCACGGGTATTGCTATCTACCACTGGAATAATCAGTTTATTCACATCCAGGGTCAATTGCTTGGATGGATCATTAGGATCCGTCACCACCATCTTGGTTACAGGCTGGGCCGCAGCCTTTTTCAAATGCACTTCAAATTCAGGCGGTTCATTATAATTGAATGGATTTAAAGCATAAAATGGTGGGGACAGTTCAGGCTCTACAAAAACCACTTGGTCTACAGGTTTCTCAGCAGATTTCTGAGGAGTGATCGAACACGCAGTAATTGTGAATGCTAAGCAAGCAAGTGCCAAGGGCTTAAAGGTCATAATAGTCATCCATTCTGTTATTTTTAAAACATCTATTCAAAAATTGCATGATCGTCAGTCTATGAAAACTATAACCATCATGCAAGTAAACCCGTGTTACAGAGTGAAGTGTGATATTCAGGCCTTGGATTGGCTGGTTTGCGCTTCACATTCACGGCGCGCTTCTTCCAGAATCTCTAACTCTTTTTTACTCAAAGGCTGGCCATCCTGTTGCTGCTTGTTAAAGGTCGGATCTAACAAAGAAAGACGATTGCACAAGTTGTTCATGCGTTTTTCATTTTGCTGAATGCGATCCAGCAGAATCCGCATGCCTTCCAAAATCGGATCGGACTGGTCTTCAGTTGCGGCATAGGGCTGGAAACCGATACTTTCTGCATAGTCACGACGACGCGCTTCAGCATCATCTTTGGGTTTGTCTTTGGTGATAAAACGTGCCGGGTTGCCCACAGCTGTGGCGTTCTCAGGAACCGCTTTGGTGACGACCGCATTAGAACCGACTTTGGCATTTTTACCCACGGTAAATGGCCCTAGAATCTTGGCACCAGCACCGACCACCACGCCATCTTCTAGGGTCGGATGACGTTTACCTTTATTCCAGGTCGTTCCACCCAAAGTCACGCCGTGATAAAGCGTCACGTCATCGCCAATTTCAGCAGTTTCGCCAATTACGACACCCATACCGTGATCGATAAAGAAACGGCGGCCAATTTTTGCGCCGGGATGAATTTCAATGCCGGTGGCAAAGCGGCTAAACGAAGACAACGCACGCGCAGTTCCTTTACAGTCTTTGTTCCATAGCTCATGTGCCATGCGATGCATGATCAGCGCATGAATGCCAGGATAAGTGGTTAAGACTTCTAAGGTATTGCGTGCTGCAGGATCGCGCGCAAAGACAGCTTGTATATCTTCTTTGAGCTGTTTTAGCATTAGATTTGATCCTCGTCCTGTGATGATGTGTGTGAAGATTTTTTCCAGGTACCGTTGTTCAATGCCTGAATACGGCTGAAAATACCACGAAGTAAGTGATATTCCATACGATCTAATTGTATACGTCCAAAGAGGCGACGCAAGCGTAAAGGCAATAATCTTGGATTTTTTGGATCCATAAATTCAATTTCTGCCAACATTTTTTCCAAGTGTGGATAGAACTGTTCCATCTGCGCATGATTGACCAAGGGTTCATCCCATTCCATTTCAATGCCATCAATGACTTGCATGGTCGCTTTAGCATCACGTGGTTGTTCAATTTGACTCATCGTTGCCATGCGCATCTCATAGCAGATCACCTGAATCGCCTGAGCTACATTCAGTACGCCGTAGTCCGTATTCACAGGAATAGTCAGATGATAATTGGCCATCGCCAGTTCTTCATTGGTCAGACCACGGTCTTCGCGGCCAAATAGAATCGCGACTTCCTGCTGATCTTGTACCACGGCGGTCATGGCTTTTTCAGCGGCAGGGCGCACATCTAACAGCGGCCAGGGAATGGTACGGCTGCGTGCGCTGGTACCGAATACAATCTGACAGTCTTTAATGGCATCTTCAAGGGTTTCGACAATCTCAATCTGCTCGATCAGGTCAGTTGCACCCGCGGCCAGCGCGTCAATATCCGGATGCGGATAGGTTTTCGGTGCCACCAGAACCAGCTTGGACAAGCCCATGGTTTTCATGGCACGTAAGGCACTGCCGATATTGGCAGGTAAAGTGGTATTGACCATGACAATACGCACATGGGAGAGATGTGCTGAAACAGCAGCATTGTCAATTTGACTCATGAGGATTCCAATTTTAAGGTGTTTTAAAGATCAGGATTTATGAATATTGCGGCTGGGATTCAGCCTGATACAGCTCCAGTGCATCATCCATGCTCATGCCCGCAGGCGGCGGAGGAATATCCACCGGCTTGGCCTGTTCATAGGACACGGCTTTGGCAGCTTTGGACTTGACCTGATACTCAATATGCAAGGCTTCTTTACCAAAATAATCACGCAATTTGGCTAGGAGCTCATCCAGTGGGGCGACTTTCCAGTTGAGACCCAGATGCAGTTCAGTCGTGGCATACGGATAATCCAGATATAGAATCACCGGAATATGTGCCGACATATCGACATTGCAATAAGGAGTCAGAATCTGCTGCAAGTCACGGCTCAAGCTCTTGCTGAAATGCTCGGCTGTGAGGGTAATCTTGATGCTATTGGCACGTTTCTGGCGAATTTCATTCAGGCTAAATGCTTTGGTGAGGCGTCCCATCGGACGGTCAAAGCCTTCACGCTCATAGATTTCGCCTTCAATCACCACCACTTTATCGAGCTGGATAATCTCTTTAAAGCGGTTGAAGCGTTCGTGATTGGCTGAAATCTCAATCCGTGCCGTACCATCATCCAGTGTCATCATCATCCGGTTCGGGAAATTGGCAATATCCACCACCAGTCCTGCAAACACGGTGGTCACGCCACGGCGTGTCGGCGTCAGCTCATTGAGCTGACTAGGTACAAAGGCTTTCAGTTCATTGCGATACACATCAATCGGGTGGCCGGTCAAATACAGACCAAGTGTGTCTTTCTCACCTTTCAGGCGAACTTCATCCGCCCATGGCTTGACCGGTTTAGATGGCTTGCGCTGAACTTCTTCAACTTCGCCAAACAGGTCCATGATGCCGGTTTCACGATTCGAACGTGCCTGTTCCGCAGCTTGAACCGCTTCAGGCAGTTGCGCCATCAGGTCGGCGCGGTCAATTCCTAAGCAATCCAGTGCGCCTGAACGAATCAGTGCTTCCAGAGTACGCTTATTGATTTTTTTCAGGTCAATACGATGACAGAAATCAAACAAGTCACGGAATGGACCTTCTTGCGCACGCGAGTCAATCACCGACTGCATCGCCGCTTCACCGACGCCCTTGATCGCCCCCAGACCATAGACAATGGTTTGCTCATCGATAGCATGGAATTGATACAGCGACATATTCACTGACGGCGGCAAAACTTCCAGATTATTCTTGCGACAGTCATCAATCAGGAATACCACGTTGTCGGTGTTCTGCATCTCCGAGGTCAATACCGCAGACAGGAATTCTGCCGGATAATGCGCTTTCAGCCATGCAGTCTGGTAAGCAACTAGGGCATAGGCAGCCGCATGCGATTTGTTAAAACCATAGCCAGCGAACTTTTCCATATAGTCGAAAATATGGTTGGCGGTCGCTTCATCAATGTCTTTCTTTGCCGCACCTTCAATAAAGATCTGGCGCTGTTTGACCATTTCTTCCGGTTTTTTCTTACCCATGGCCCGACGTAACAAGTCTGCGCCACCGAGGGTATAGCCGGCACAGTACTGTGCAGCCTGCATCACCTGTTCCTGATACACCATAATCCCGTAGGTGGGTTCTAGTACGCCTTCAAGCAATGGATGCAAATATTCAAAATCACCACCATGCATCCGGTGAATAAAGTCAGGAATCAGATCCATCGGGCCTGGACGGTACAGTGACACGAAGGCAATAATTTCTTCAAACTTGCTCGGGCGTGCCTCTTTCAGCATCTTCTTCATGCCCACGGATTCAAACTGGAATACCGCAGTGGTGTTGGCATTGGCGAAGACCAGATATGCGTCTTTATCTTCAAGCGGGATATAAGCAATATCTAAAGGCTTGTCAGATTTGATGCGTTTATTGATATTTTTAACCGCATCTTCAATCACCGTCAGGTTACGCAAACCCAAGAAGTCAAACTTCACCAGACCTGCAGATTCGACATCGTCTTTATCGAACTGTGCCACGCGTCCGGTACCATCGGCATCACACATGACCGCAGAGAAATCGGTAATTTTGGTTGGCGAGATCACCACACCACCGGCGTGTTTACCAGTATTTCGGGTAATACCTTCCAGTTTCAGTGCCATTTCCCAGATTTCGGCTGCATCGTCATGATCTGGATTGGATGGATTGGTGACGATATCTTTAAGCTGAGGTTCAGCTTCCAGCGACTCAAGCAGGCTTAGACCTAAAGGTTTGGTGGGGATCATTTTCGAAATACGATCCGCCAGACCATAAGATTTACCCAAAACGCGGGCAACATCACGAATCGCACCTTTGGCCGCCATGGTACCGAAGGTTGCAATCTGGGAGACCGCATCACGGCCATAGGTACGTGCTACATAGTCAATTACGCGGTCACGGCCTGCGATACAGAAATCGACGTCGAAGTCGGGCATCGAAACACGTTCCGGGTTCAAGAAACGTTCGAACAGCAGTTCATAACGCAGCGGATCAAGATCGGTAATTTTTAAGCTGTAGGCGACCAGTGAACCTGCACCCGAACCACGGCCCGGACCGACCGGAACGCCGTTACTTTTCGACCACTGAATGAAGTCCATCACGATCAGGAAGTAGCCCGGGAATCCCATCGAGTTAATGATGTTAATCTCGTATTCGATACGCTCATCATAAGGCTTGCGGATTTCTGGCCAGTCTTCATCACGTTGTTCAGGCGGATACAGGAAATTCAGGCGTTCTTCCAGACCTTCTTTGGACAAGTGTGCAAAGAAGGTATCAATGGTATGACCTTCAGGAATCGGATAATCAGGCAGGAAGTATTTGCCCAGTTGCAGCGTCACATTACAGCGTTTGGCAATGTGATAGGCGTTCTCAATCGCAGATGGAATATCCGAGAACAGCGCCGTCATTTCTTCAGCAGATTTGAAATATTGTTCAGGTGAATAGGTTTTAGGGCGGCGGTTGTCACCAAGCACATAACCATCTGCAATACATACCCGTGCTTCATGCGCTTCATAATCTTCACGGGTCATGAAATGCACATCATTATGTGCGACCACACCGATATTGTATTTTTTTGCCAGCTTAACGGCTTCCAGAATAAAGTTATCTTCATCCGGACGATTGGTACGGGTCAGGGCAAGATAAACACGATTACCAAATTTTTCGACCCATTCTTCCAGCAGCGGTTCGGCTTTTTGCGGATTTGAACTCATCAGCATTTTGCCGACATCGGAATGCATGCCGAGCAGGGCAATCATGTCCTCAGACTGATTTAAAATCCATTGTTTTTGAACGCAGGGAATATCCAGTTGCTGACCACTGATAAAGCCTTCAGACACCAGTTCAGTCAAGTTGCGCCAGCCGGTATTGGTCATGGCCAATAAGGTCATGCGATGTTCGGCATCATTCAGGCGAATTTCAGAACCCAGAATCGGCTTGATGCCTTTGCCCAGGCATTTGCCATAGAATTTGACGGCAGCATGCAGGTTAGAAAGATCCGTGAGCGCAAGGGCAGGCATCTGTTCTTTTTCGGCAGCTTTGACCAAGTCAGGTATCCGTACGATGGATTCAGTAATCGAAAATTCTGTATGAATACCAAGATGAACAAAGTGCATAGATGAGTCCCTGCTAAAACCATTGAATAGTTTAACATGGGATTTATTGTTTCAGTTTGAAATTGAGTGGGAAATGGCTAACTTTTAGGTCAAGTTTGAATTTGATTTTTTAAGCTGATTATTTAGTTAGTTGTTAGAAGATATTTTCTTTTACTTTTGACGGGACAAAAGTAACAAAACCCCTTTGTTGATCTGATGGCACTTCCATGTGCCACAAATCAACGGGCGACTTCCTGTCGCCGTGGCACGTATCAAATAGTTGCCAGACTTTACTTTGAAATAATGAGAAAGGGTTCGTAAGTATTAAAAACAATAAAACCCTCTTTTTAGAGGGTCTTATTCAAACATAAAGAACTAGCTTAACGAAGTCGGGATAACCAGTCACCGAGGCTTTGTACAATCTGCACTAGAATCAGTAATACAATCACCGTCATGATGACTACAGAGGTATCAAAACGCTGATAACCATAAGAAATCGCTAAGTCACCAATACCCCCGGCACCGACAGCACCGGCCATTGCCGTTGCACCAATCAAACTGATGGTAGCAGTAGTCAAGTTTAGAATCAGGGAACTACGCGCTTCCGGCAGAATAAACTTAAAGATAATCTGCATTGGCGTCGCGCCCATGGCTTGGGCAGATTCGATAATACCCTCATTCACTTCGAGTAAAGATGTTTCAATCAGGCGACCAATGTATGGACCGACATAAATGGTTAATGGAACAATCGCTGCCCATGTACCAATCGATGTGCCGACAATTAACTTGGTCAGTGGAATCACCGCAATCAGCAAGATAATAAATGGCAATGAACGTAGCGCATTCACAATCGGATTGAGACCGTGATAAATCACACGATTCGGCAGAATCCCATTCGGACGGGTCACCAGTAAAGTAATCGCCTGAATGAAGCCCCAGATACAGCCAAACAGCATCGCGAAGAACACCATATGAAAGGTTTCTTGCAATGCTGTCACAAACTGATCTATCGACAGGGAGCTTTTCCAGAACGGCGCAGTGATCGTTGTCAGCCACTGTACAATTAAATCTCTCATGCCTGTACTCCCGCCTGATCGACTTGTACGCCGTGTTGTTCAAGGAATTTTATTGCTGCTTGAATTTCTTGTGCATCACCCAGTAGC
The DNA here is from genome assembly GCF_024129715.1 of Acinetobacter lwoffii. GTDB lineage: Bacteria > Pseudomonadota > Gammaproteobacteria > Pseudomonadales > Moraxellaceae > Acinetobacter > Acinetobacter lwoffii_U. Next base: position 138,527 of record NZ_JAMXXM010000002.1, on the reverse strand, counting down.
TGAATAAATATCTGGCCAATCACCGTGCCATTAATTTCGGTCATATTGGCAAACAGAATATTTAAACTGATATCAAACTGTTTAATCACCGCTTGAATCACGGTTTCCTGTGCTGAGCTACCAAGGAATTTCAGGCAATAAATACTGTTGTGATTCTGGTTTTCCAGATTATTCAGAATATTGACTGGTAAATGCTGCTGTAATACGGTCTGAATAAAATTCTTGGTCGTCGGGTGCTGGGGCTGACTGAATATTTGTAAGGTACTGCCGGTTTCAATCACATCACCTTTTTCCATCACGGCGACATAATCACACACGGTTTCAATTACATCCATTTCATGGGTAACCATAACAATGGTGATGCCTTGTTCTTCATTAATTTTTTTAAGTAGCTGTAGAACAGATTTGGTGGTTTGTGGATCAAGTGCAGAAGTCGCTTCATCACAGAGTAAAATTTTTGGATGATTGGCAAGGGCACGGGCAATACCAACACGCTGCTTTTGACCGCCAGACAATTCATCTGGAAAAGCATGACGTTTATGTTTCAGGTCAATAAAGTCTAATAATTCTTCGAGGCGCTTTTCCCGTTCTGCCTTGCTCCAGCCTAGGAGTTTCATGGGCATTTCGATATTGGCTGCCACGGTTTTGGTTTGCATTAAATTGAAATGCTGGAAAATCATGCCGATGCTGGCACGTTCTTGACGCAATGCTTTGGCATCCAGTGCGGTAAAATCTGTTCCGTTAATGATAATCCGGCCTGAGCTTGGGCGCTCAAGCAGGTTGATCAGACGGATGAGGGTGCTTTTACCGGCACCACTATAACCGATGATGCCAAAAATACTGCCGGTTGGAATCTGAAGATTAATCTGATTCAAGGCATGCAAGGTTTGACCCTTAAGCTCATACTGTTTTGAAATATCTTTAAATTCAATCATAGTGTCAAAAACTGCATCACGGATAAAAAAACAGGCAAGAAATCGTCCTTGCCTGTTCTAAAAGTCTATTATAGTACTATTCTGATTCAGTTAAATACGTCACCGGTTTGTTTACCGCAACTTTCGTACCACCAAAATGTTCATCAACATATGCTTTTACTGCTGGCGTATGATACAACGTACCCACTTTTTGCAGGACTGGATCGTTTTGACGGTCTGCTGCAACAGCTAATACGTTGACATTCATTTTTGTGCTTTGATCGATTGGCTCATAGTAAATCGCATCTTTCAATACGTTTAAACCACCTTCCATTGCCAGGGTATTGCCCAGCACAATCGCATCAACTTCATCTTTTACACGTACTGCAGTCGCCATTTGAATTGGCTTAATCACGATTTGTTTTGCATTTTCGGTCACATCAGAAGTTGTACCTTTGACATTGTCAAAACCAGCTTTTAATTTAACCAGACCTGCTGATTGTAAAAGTAATAATGCACGTGATTCGTTTGCGCCGTCGTTAGGAATAGCAATGGTTGCACCAGTTTTAAACTCGTTTAAAGATTTCACTTTGCTTGAGTAAATACCCATTGGCTCTAAATAAGTGGTAGATAGAGGTACAATTTTGGCTGTGTTGGCATCGTTGTAAGCCACCATATAGGCATAAGACTGGAATGCATTCACATCAATTTCTTTGTTGGCTACTGCCGTGTTCATTGACACATAGTCAGTAAAATTTTTCACATCAAGTTTGATACCGGCTGCTTTGGTTTCAGGCAGGGTCGCGATATAACGCCATACGTCTGCATCTGAACCGGTCGAAGCCATAGTTACAGTTTGAAGACCATTAGCATCTTTGCTTTGCGCTGCATCAGTGGCAGGCGCTTCTTGTTTACCACACCCAGTTAAAGTCAATACAGAGGCACTCAAGATAACGCCAAGTAACTTTTTCATGAAATTGTCCTAATTCTATTCTTGCCTAAAGTATAAGCATTTTTAAATCGTGTTAAATAAGAGTTTTATTACGATCTAAGTAGGTGGCTTGATCATTGCTGAGGAGGGCTTGAGATCGGAAGATGCAAGCGTGCAGCAACAGTTCTGGTGAACTTGATCAAGTCAGAGGCAGCCCAAATCTGATGTACTTGATCTATTTTGGAGAGAGAAAATAGATATTTTATAAGTACATGCCAAGGTTTATGTGCTCTGAAGTTACGGATATCATAGCAATAAATCTATATTCGATATACTGGATAGAAAAGCCTTGCTTATCTCTTTAGTCGAATATAAAAAAAGATCTTTTAAACAAAATGTTAATTAAAACAATATATTATTTATATTGAAAATATAGTTTTAATGGATGTGTTTAAATAGTGATCTTTATAAGATTTTGTAAGATAGAAATATGAAAAATGTATATAAATAAATATAAGAAAAATATCTTATTTTGGGGAAATTAAGGAAATTCTATCATTAACGAGATAAATCTTTCCTTTATATTAACTTAAGCGAGTCAGTATCTGATCTTGGTTTCCTCTGGTCATGATACTACAAGCTTGTTTTAACAGAAGGGAATATACAGATAATCTGAACGCTGTTTTTCATAGAGTACGTGTCTACACAAGATATGATCGGCAGGTACAAGTGGATGATCAAACTCTCCCACTTTTTCTAAGCCAATATTTTGCATGACACGTTCTGAGGGCGTGTTGATGCAGGCAGTAAAAGAAATGACTTTCTCTAGGCGCAGGGTTCTAAAGGCATATTTCAGTACAGCTTTGGCTCCTTCAGTTGCATAGCCTTGGTTCCAGTATTGCGGTAACAAGCGCCAGCCAATTTCAGGGGCATCGGCAATTTTAAGCTCAGGTGGATGCACGTGTAAGCCAATAAAACCGATGAATTCGCCTGTAGCTTTGAGTTCTACGGCAAAGAGTCCCCATCCACGTGTTTCTATGGCAGTACGAATACGTTCAAGAAATGCAGTTGCTTCAGTCGCATCGATTTTTTTAGGGAAGTATAGCGCATGACCTCGTCATCTGCACACATTTGGATAAATGGGGCAGTGTCGGAATCTTGCCATTGGCGTAGGATGAGGCGAGGGGTGGTAATTGAAGCTGATGACATATACTTAGACCAAGATATAAGATGTTATCTATTAATCATTAAAATTTAATATAACATGGATGAAATTATGTTGGATGATCAACAGATTCAGAATCAAGAAACGCAAGTTTGTAGTAATCCTGCTTGGATGGTTCATCTAAAACCTTTTTCAGCAATCATTAGTGAACAACAACCTAGGATTAATTTTTCATTAGATCAGATCAATAACAATGATTATGAGGGAATGCAACTATCAAAAGTAATCGGAATTCTTTCTTTAGAAAGTGATGATAGTTTAGGTGCTTTAATTAGTTATGACGGAGCAATTGCAATCCCTCAAAGCGAAAATTTTCCAACACGCATTGATGGTATTACTAAATTAAATGAGATTTTGTGTTGCCTGTTATTAGGTGGGATCCATGCAGAGGTCTTGCATCCTCATGAGTTAGATGTAGGTACATTATATGAAAAGCGAAGTTTATTTTCTAATTTGCCATCGCTTCATAATCAATTAAGGTGCAATTGGGCATCTATATCTGAACGATATCTACCGTTGATGCATCCTAGAGTTTTACATTTTAATGATCTAAGACTCGCTTATAATGCTGGGCAGGAAATAATTAAGTCAATTCCATCTTTTACACCATTCTTTCTATTAAATGGTTATACATCTTTAATTAATCAAAACAATAATGATGCGCTTAATAATTTGTGGATTGTAGGTGAGCAAATTACAGAAATTTTATGGAAGAAAATTTATATTAAATGTAAGGATAGCTATCCAAGACAAGTAAGATGTTTACATACAACATGGGAAGAAGCTAAGTTTTTAAAAAATATAGCAACTAAGCATAAACTTTTAAGGTTAGCCAAAATTATCTCAAGACAAAATTATAAGATATTAGAGAGTGCTCGAAAATCTCGAAATAAACTAGTGCATAGTGGAAGACGTCCAGAATATGAAGTAATTTTTGAATTGTGGGGAATATTATCCGAGTTGCTTGAGCTAGCTACTTGTAGAAGAAATATAGGTCTTAGAAAAATAAAAGTCGGGAAAGAATTAAACTGGAGTAATCCACAAGATACTAATTTTGATGAATGGAAAGAATTAGTAGCTCAAATGAAATAAAAATTACTAATTAAAAACCCCGCACTTAGCGGGGTTTTTACTTAACCAAAATTTAGATTAAGCATTTTCACGCGCAATCGCACGGTAACCAATATCTTTACGGTATTGAACGCCGTCGAATGTCACTTTTTTGCAAAGTTCTAAAGCTTTTGCTTGTGCTTCACCAATGGTATTACCCAGTGCAGTCACGCAAAGTACACGACCACCAGCAGTCACGATCTCACCATTTTCATTGGCTTTAGTACCTGCATGGAACACTTTCGCATCTGCCATTTCAGTGTCTAAACCTGAAATCACATCACCATTGCTAGACGTTTCAGGGTAGCCACGTGACGCAAGTACGATACCGACAGTCTTGCGCTCATCCCATTCAGCTTCCGCAGGTAAGTTACCAGCAATACCAGCTTCAACCAAATCAACTAAAGATGATTTTAAACGCATCATGATTGGTTGAGTTTCAGGGTCACCAAAACGGCAGTTAAACTCGATCACTTTAGGTTGACCTTGTTCATCAATCATCAAGCCTGCGTATAAGAAACCTGTGTAAACATGACCATCTGCTTTCATGCCGTCAACAGTCGGACGCATCACTTCTTTCATGGTTTTTTCAAATACGTCAGCCGTCACAACAGGAGCAGGAGAGTAAGCACCCATACCGCCAGTGTTCGGACCTTGGTCGCCTTCAAAAATACGTTTATGGTCTTGAGAAGTTGCCATCGGCAAGATGTTGTCGCCATCAATCATACAAATGAAAGATGCTTCTTCACCCGCAAGGAATTCTTCGATCACAACGCGAGAACCTGCATCGCCAAACTTGTTACCTGCAAGCATGTCATCAATTGCTGCAAATGCTTCTTGATTGGTCATGGCAACGATTACGCCTTTACCTGCAGCAAGACCATCGGCTTTGATCACGATTGGCGCGCCATTTTTCTCTACAAATGCTTTAGCGGCATCTACTTCAGTAAACACGTCATAGAAAGCAGTTGGAATGTTGTGGCGTTTTAAGAAATGTTTTGCGAATGCTTTAGAGCCTTCCAGCTGTGCAGCAAATTGCGTTGGACCCCAAATTTTTACACCCGCTTCACGGCAAGCATCAACCACACCATTCACAAGTGGTGCTTCAGGGCCGACAATGACAAGTTCAACTGCATTGCTTTTTGCAAAGTCGATAATCGCAGCATTGTCTAAAATATTTAAGGCAACATTTTCGCATTTATTTTCAGTGGCTGTACCTGCGTTGCCCGGAGCAACAAAGACTTTAGCGACTTTATCGTCTTGTGCGATTTTCCATGCCAATGCATGTTCACGACCGCCATTACCCAAAACTAAAATATTCATCGGTTCATACTCCATGAATCGAAAATGACATAAAGTCCTCAACCTGAAAATAGGAGAGGACTTTATGCAAGATTAGAAATCTATTTTACTCAGCATAATTAACTGAATATACATCATGAGCTTCGTCAAAACTTAGTGACGGAAGTGACGCATACCAGTGAAGACCATTGCAATACCAGCTTCGTCAGCTGCTGCAATTGTTTTTTCATCACGCATAGAACCACCCGGTTGAATAATGCATTTGATACCTGCTTTGGCAGCGTTATCAATACCATCACGGAATGGGAAGAATGCGTCAGATGCCATTACCGCACCTTCAACCACTAAACCAGCATGTTCAGCTTTGATTGCAGCAATACGGGCAGAGTTGACACGGCTCATTTGGCCAGCGCCGACACCGATCGTTTGACGGTTTTTGGCATAAACAATCGCGTTAGACTTCACGTATTTCGCCACTTTCCAAGCGAAGATCATGTCATCGATTTCTTGTTCAGTCGGCGCACGTTTGGTGACTACTTTAAGATCATCTTTCGTGATCATGCCCAAGTCTTGATCTTGAACTAACAAACCACCGTTTACGCGTTTGTAGTCAAGTTGCGATTGACGCGCATCGATTGCTGGAAGTTCGCCACATACAAGTACGCGTACGTTTTTCTTCGCGCCTGTTACTTCAAGAACGCCTTCAGCAACGCTCGGTGCAATGATCACTTCAACGAATTGACGATCTACAATCGCTTGTGCAGTTGCAACGTCTAATTCACGGTTGAATGCAATGATGCCACCGAAAGCAGATTCAGGATCTGTTGCATACGCAAGATCATAAGCTGCTTGAATACCGTCTAAAGATACTGCAACGCCACATGGGTTAGCGTGTTTAACGATCACACAAGCAGGCTTCGCAAATGATTTCACACATTCAAGTGCTGCATCAGTATCTGCGATGTTGTTATAAGAGAGTTCTTTACCTTGAAGCTGTTTCGCTGTTGAAACAGAAGCTTCAGTCGCTGTGTCTTCTACATAGAATGCAGCAGCTTGATGCGGGTTTTCACCGTAACGAAGGTCTTGAACTTTGTTCAATTGAGTATTGAAAGTACGTGCAAATTTGTCTGCCTGACCTTCTTCTTTACCTACGCGAGCGCCTAAGTAAGATGCGATCATGCCGTCATATTGAGCAGTATGTTCAAATGCTTTTACTGCTAGGTCAAAACGAGTTGCATGAGATAAAGCACCCTCAGCTTTAAGCTCGGCAACGACAGTTGCATAGTCAGAAGCATTTACGATGATACCTACAGATGCATGGTTTTTTGCTGCAGCACGAACCATGGTAGGACCACCGATGTCGATGTTTTCGATAGCATCAGCAAGTGAACAGTTTGGTTTGGCTACCGTTGCAGCAAATGGATAAAGGTTTACAACGACTAAATCAATAGCATCAATGTTGTGTTCAGCCATCACAGCTTCGTCTAGACCACGACGAGCCAGGATACCCCCATGAATTTTCGGATGTAGTGTTTTTACACGGCCGTCCATCATCTCTGGAAAACCTGTATGCTCCGAAACTTCAACTACAGCCACATTATTGTCTTTCAACAATTTGTAGGTACCACCTGTAGATAAAATTTCTACCCCTAGAGCAGCAAGTTCTTGTGCAAATTCAACAATACCAGTCTTGTCAGACACAGAGATTAAAGCGCGTTTAATAGTCATGATCTTCGTCACAGTTTTCAAGGAACAGAATAAAACAAAATCAGCAATTTACAGTTTAAAAAAAATGCCTGCGGAAGCCGCAAGCATTTTATCATTTATTCACTCATTAAACCGTGAGCTTTTAACTTTTTACGTAAAGTACCACGGTTGAGTCCGAGAATCTCGGCAGCACGTGTTTGGTTACCACGTGTATATTCTAGAACTACAGATAGAAGAGGTTTCTCCATTTCTGCTAGCACCATGTCGTATACCTGAGATGGTTGCTCGCCCTGCAGTTGTGCAAAATAGTGGCGAACTGCGCGATCTACGTGGATACGTAAAGCAACATCAGATTGTGCAGTAAAAATAGGAGATTTGCTATTCATGCGAATTAATCCGAAAAACAAATATCACTTGGGTAAAGTGATATATAAAAGTGGTCTAGAAATTGAAATGAACTCCATTTTAGATCCTAAAACGGAAGTTCTAAAACTTAGTCATTACATTGAGCCTGTAGCTTGACACATCTCTGCGATTTGGTCGAAAAATAAGCGTAACAATAGTTAAAGTTTTGTTACTGACCAAAATCAAAACAAAAAAATCTGCACGATACGCAATAAATTTTATAGCGCATTAGGCAAGACTGTATTTGTTGTGAAAAAGTCGCGAGGAGTTGCAGCACATAGCTTTCGTGGCGCGTATCATACCATTGTCTAAGCAAAAGTGAGCAAGAAAACTGCATTTTTTTTAACTTTTTTTAATTTTTTAATGCTTTCTCAGCAGATTAGGGGCGAATTATTTCCAAAGTATAGCGATCAAAGCTTTTACGATCGACTGGAAGCTTAAATTTGAATTTAAACGGGCTGTTTTTTGGGATGCGCTGAATATTGACCAGACTTTCAATCAGGTACTCTTCGGAGGACAGGTTATAAGTTGCAATCACTTCACCGCGATGTTCCAGATTGATTCTTAAAATCGGTAAGGCCAGGCTACGGTCATGAAAATTGATCAGCTCACCGCTAAACTCAGCTTCATTATTACCGGTTGCCTTGATTTTGACTTTATTGGCCTGAATCAGTGTGTAGTATTTTTCCAGATTGGAACAATTAAACACTTCACAGGCAGTGTTAAAGGCCAGGCTCATAACGTGACTGTTTTTGATGTATTGCGGATTGAACCAAAAAAATTGAAACAGCAGCAGGCTAAACAGCGACAGATTGAGTAAACTCCAGCCTATATAGTACATTGGCCCGCGCTTAGCCTGCTTTTCTGCCTGATCTTCCCAGTTCATGCTCGGTAGGACTGAAATCGGTTCGGTACTGAAATAATTCAAGTTATTTAAATAGGTTTCCAGATCAATATTGGAATGTTCAACTTTTTGGTCAAAAATCTGTAGCAGGCTATGACGATGCTGCTGATCCGTGTGATAAACACCTGGTCTATTTTGAGCATCAGTTTTGCTGAATTCGCTGGAGCTCGACTGAGCGTGAGACATTGAGGCGGTGACCGAATTCCGGGTTTCGGTCACCAAATGCGATAAGGCATTAAATGAGGTGGTACATTTGGGACAGCAAACCATACCCTGCGCAACGGTGAGTTGAGCAACTGTGACCTTATAGGTGGTGGAACAGGTAGGGCAATGGGTTCTTTTGTCACTCATGGATTATTTATAGGCTCATTCATTCTTATGGCGTTTACCCGAGATACGGCACCAGTGCTCATCTCGTTTTTCTACTTCTAATATATCAAAATAATTTGAGTAAATGCTAGTAACATCAGCAACTTGCTCTTCAATTACTCCGGCAAGTGCGAACTGTCCCTCAGATTTAATTAAAGTTGCGAACTCAGGAGCCAGCATCATCAGTGGTGCTGCCAGAATATTGGCAACAAAGACGTCAGCTTTGGTATTGCCGAGCTCATCTCTAAATTCTTCTGGCAGTCCGACATAAAGCTTGTCCAGTACGCCATTCAGTTCAGCATTTTGCTGGGTGGCCAGTACAGCTTGTGGATCGATATCAGTGGCATATGCTTTTTTCGCACCTAAGAGAAGTGCAGCTACCGCGAGAATGCCTGAGCCACAGCCATAATCGATGACAATTTTATCTTTCACATCAATCTTGCCGAGCCATTGTAAGCATAGGAAAGTTGAAGCGTGGTTGCCTGTTCCGAAAGCCAGACCTGGATCAAGCTTGATATTTACCGCATCGGCATCAGGTGCTTCCATCCACTCCGGTACGATCCAGTATTTATCAGCAATCTGAATTGGCTCATAGGCATCCATCCAGGTACGTTCCCAAGCCTGATCTTCAATCAGTTCATGACGGATTGGGGCATCTGGCATTTGTGCACGAATAAAGGTTTCTAGTGCAGCAACATCAATTTCTTCGCCTTCTTCCTGCGCATAAATACCAGTCACAATCACTTTATTCCAAAGTGGTGTTTCACCTGGAAGTGGTTCCAGCAAATCCTGGTTTTCAGCATCATCCAAAGTCACACTCACTGCGCCTAGCGAGCTGAGTAATGTCTCAGTAAAATCAACCTGAGCCTGTTCAACCGTAATATGAATTTGTAACCACTTCACAGAAATAACCTTTATACATTTTTCAAAAAGCTATTGTAACGGAAGTTCAGACTCAACGCTGCTATCTTCTTGATCCATTCCCAAAATAAAAAGGATGCCTGAGGCATCCTTTTAATCGTTCCAGAGATTATCTAATCCATATTTGTTAAAGGTGTTTGCGCCGGGAGTGGTGCAAGCCGATTCAACAGACTGCCAAAAATTGCAGCAAAGATATACATAAAAATAGAATAAACCGCGGCTGGCATTGCCACAGCAGCACTACCGATCACGGTCAGGGCAATGGTCATGGCGAGGGTGCTGTTATGAATGCCAATTTCAAATGCACTGGCACGGGCTTGAGCGCTATTAATATTCAGTAGTCGCGGAATCAGATAACCAATACTCAGGCTCAAGATGCAGAATAAGGCAGTCGCTAGACCAACCTGGGTCAGGTATTCGCCGATATTTGTGCGTTCTTTAATAAGTGTGGCAATAATAATCAGCACCAAAAAGCCAATGGAAAAAATCCGCAACGGCCGATTCAGTTTTGCTGTCACGCTTGGTGCATAGCGCCGAATCAGCATGCCAATGCCCACCGGAATCAGGATGATCGCAAAGACTTGCAAAATCTTGCCGAATTGCAGACCAACTTGCTGGCTATCTTGCATAAAATGTATGATCGAAAAATTAATAATTAAAGGTAAGGTAATCGCTGCGATGACTGAATTGATTGCAGTCAGTGTGATATTGAGAGCTAAGTCACCTTTGAACAGGTAGCTAAACAGGTTGGCCGTTGCACCCCCGGGCGAAGCCGCCAAGAGCATTAACCCGACCGAGAGTAATGGTGATAAAGTGAATAGCTTGCAAAGCAAAAAGGCAATGCCAACCAGAATAACCAGTTGGCAGAACAATGCTATAAATACGGCTTTGGGGTGGCGAGTGACACGGCTAAAGTCCCGAGGCGTTAGTTCAAGACCAAGCCCCATCATGATGATTGCAAGTGCTAGTGGCAGTAATATCGTTATAAGGCCAGAATCCATCTGTATGCTCCTTGTCGAAAATTGTTTTAATACTTCTGATTTTCTTTAGAAAAGCATACAGCCTTATAGCAGAATCAGCCAAATAAATTACAAATCTGATAAACGACTTTTATTGCTATACACCACTTGCTGGCGACTAATCAGCACACCGAAAATAGTGGCGAAACTGTACATGAAAATTGTATAAATGCCTGCAGGAATAGCCATCGTGACATTATTTAAGACCGATATCGCAATCGTCAGCGCAATGGCAGTGTTATGAATGCCAATTTCAAAGGTACAGGCGCGTGCCATTTTCTCTGGAATACCCATCAGTAAAGGAATGCAATAGCCAATAAACAGGCTGGAAAAACATAAAATCGCAGTTGCTGCACCAATATTGGCAAAGTATTCGACCAAATTCGAACGTTCTCTGAAAATGGCGAATATCAATAGGATGGTTAGAAAACCGATAGAGAGTAAGCGCATGGGCCTGCTGACAGTAATTGACAGGTTTGGAAATTTGGCCCGAAGCAGCATACCCATGATCACGGGAATCAAGGTAATTAAAAAGACCTGCATAATCTTTTCAACTGGAAAAGTCACGTTTGAGTCATGACTCATAAAGTAGTGTAAGGACAGATTGATAATAAAGGGCAGGGTAAAAATAGAGATGATGGTATTAATGGCGGTTAGAGTAATATTCAGTGCCACATCACCTTTATATATGTAGCTAAATAGGTTCGCGGTTGGGCCACCAGGTGAGGCGGCTAGCAACATCAGACCTACAGCAAGCAAAGCGGGCAAGTCCAAAATCAGACAAATAAAAAAAGCAACGCTGGGTAATAGGACTAACTGCGCAAATAAAGTAATAAAAATGACTTTAGGATAGCGACTTAAGCGCAGGAAATCTTTGATAGTGAGTTCTAGCCCCAGCCCCATCATCATAATTGCCAATGTAATTGGCAAAAAAACGCTAAAAAACCCCGAATCCATGAATTTGCCTTTTTATTATACATTTATAGGTATATTTCCAGTTTAGCCTAGATGAATAAATAAGCAATAAAAAACGGGCAAAATGCAGTCACTTTGCCCGTCAAAGCTTTTACTTGAAATCTAAACTATTTAGATATATATCGGCTACATACCTGGCTGGCCTTGCATTGGTGAATCAGGCTGTGCTGGCTGGTTCATCTGATGCTGCATAGGCTGGTTTTGCATATGTGGCTGCATCGGTTGGCTTTGCATCTGAGATTGTCCCTGAGGGCGTGGTGGCATAAAGCCTAATGCACATTTACCTTTGACTTCGGCACCATTGATGGTGGCAGTAGTCGCACCACTGTTGCCGCTACAGGTACTCATGAGTTCGGCTTCATCGCCTTTGATTGAAGCATTTTTGGATGAAGCGAAAAACTGCGGCTCACAGGTACCATTCCAGATAATGCCGCGATAGGCAAAACTGACTTGTGCACCTTGGGATTTGCCTTTACAAACCTGTTGGTACTTTTGTGCATTATAAATGGTTTCGACCTTATCATTCGCTGATGCAGCAAATGGCGCAAAACATAAACCACATAGAACGGTTGAGAGGAAAATATTCTTATTCATCTTTTATACCTTTGTTTGTAATGTAACCAACATATAGATTAAAAAATGCGCGAGATTAAACAATGCAAATCGAGTAAATTTCTCAGCTTATATGTTTAATTTATATAGTTCCTCTGCAAAGTTAAATTACAGTGCTTTATTGTTATGCGAGTTAAGTGCGATTTATCTCAGGATAAATTCAACTGAATTTGTCTACTTTAGAGTGAAATTTGCTATAATGCTCAGCTATTCTTTTTTATCTCTCAATTACTACTATGCATTATCCTAAAGTATACGATGTCATTGTTATCGGTGGCGGTCACGCCGGTACGGAAGCGGCTCTGGCTGCAGCGCGTATGGGTCGACAGACTTTACTCTTAACTCATAACATTGAGACTTTAGGGCAGATGAGCTGTAACCCGGCCATCGGTGGTATTGGTAAATCGCATTTGGTGCGTGAAATTGATGCCTTGGGCGGTGCGATGGCACTGGCTGCCGATAAAGGCGGTATTCAATTCCGTATTTTGAACTCGCGTAAAGGTGCTGCAGTACGTGCAACACGTGCGCAGGCGGACCGTGTACGTTATAAAGCGGCTATTCGCGAAACATTAGAAAACCAAGCAAACCTTGATATTTTTCAGCAAGCCGCAGATGACCTGATTGTTGAAGGCGATACCGTTAAAGGTGTGGTTACCCAAATGGGTATCCGTTTTGATGCGAAAACTGTGGTGCTGACAGCGGGTACATTCTTAGGTGGTGTCATCCACGTTGGTCTGGAGAAATCTAGCGGTGGTCGTGCTGGTGATCCGCCATCTATTTCACTTGCACATCGTTTGCGTGAATTAAACTTGCCAGTAGGTCGTTTAAAAACAGGTACACCACCACGTATTGACGCGCGTTCAGTGGATTTCTCTGTGATGACACCACAGCCGGGTGATTTCCCATCTCCGACCATGTCATTCATGGGGGATGTGTCTATGCATCCTGAGCAGGTAAATTGCTATATCACGCATACCAATGAACGCACGCATGAAATCATTCGTGGCGGTTTAGACCGTTCACCGATGTACACGGGTGTGATCGAAGGTGTTGGACCACGTTACTGCCCATCGATTGAAGATAAGATTCACCGTTTTGCCGATAAAGATTCTCACCAAGTCTTCTTGGAGCCTGAAGGCTTGGATACACATGAGCTTTATCCAAATGGTATTTCGACTTCTTTACCGTTCGACGTTCAGTTTGAACTGGTTCGCTCGATCCGTGGTATGGAAAATGCGCACATTCTTCGTCCGGGCTATGCCATTGAATACGATTACTTCAACCCACAAGCGTTGAAATTTACCCTTGAAACCAAAGCAATTAATAACTTGTATTTCGCCGGTCAAATCAACGGCACAACCGGTTATGAAGAAGCGGGTGCGCAGGGTTTGCTTGCAGGCTTGAACGCTGCACGCCGTGCTTGGGATCAGGAGCAATGGACGCCAAAACGTGATGAAGCATACATGGGTGTTCTGGTCGATGACCTGATCACATTAGGTACCAAAGAACCATACCGTATGTTCACCTCACGTGCCGAATACCGTTTGATGCTGCGTGAAGATAACGCAGATCAGCGTTTAACAGCCATTGGTCGTGAAATGGGTCTGGTGGATGACGCGCGTTGGGCAGTGTACTGTGAGAAAATGGAAGCAGTGGAAAAAGAAACAGGCCGTTTGCAACACTTGTGGGCCGCACCAAATAACCCAATGGGTAAGAAATTCGTTGAGATGACCGGTGCAGACCTGTCTAAAGAATGTTCGGCGATTGATTTGTTGAAACGTCCAAACATTTCATTTGCTCAAATTGCAGAGTTAACCAATTCTGAAGTATCACCATTTGTCGGTGAGCAAATTGAAATTGCAGTGAAATATGCGGGTTATATTAATCGTCAGCATGAAGACGTCGCACAAATGAAACGTCTTGAAGAAACCCGTATTCCTGCGGATTTCGATTATGACATCGTGTCAGGTCTGTCCCGTGAAATTACCCTGAAACTGAAAGATGTTCGTCCTGAAACATTGGCGCAAGCCAGTCGTATTCCAGGTGTAACCCCTGCAGCAGTTCAACTGGTGATGATTACAATTCGTAAGAATGCACAAGCAAAGAAATCTGCTTAAGATTTTGCGCTAAAAAAGCCCGCATTAAGCGGGCTTTTTATCGGCTTGTAGTTTTGTATAAGTTTTGACTATCGTTGAATTAAAAATAACTACTATTAAATTAAGTTATTGATAAATATATATAATAAATATTATTAAGATGTATTAAGTCTATAAATACAATCTTTTAGGTCTAATTTAGATGATATTTACACATGCTGATGTGCTTAAACCAGACTATTGTCGTGCTATTTCTCTATTAAGATTAGGTTAAGAATAATGCAACGGATCGTCAGACTATTAAACGGTTTGTGAATTATTGATGGAGATCAGTCATGGCACAGTCATACAGCGAAAAAGCCCAAAAAATATTAACGATATTCTTATGTTTCTGGGTCGCATTTTTTTGAAGGTTTTGACCTTCAAGCTCCCGGGATTGCGGCGAAAGGAATTGCAGCAAGCTTTGGTTTAGATCAAATCCAAATGGGCTATGTATTTAGTCTGGGTGTCTTTGGAATGCTGTTTGGCGCATTCTTTGGCGGACGTATTGCAGATTATCTAGGACAAAAGAAAGTCCTAATGCTTTCTGTGACTATTTTTGGTCTGTTCATGTCGTTGACTGCAATTGCGCCAAGCATCGAAGTTTTATATGCAGCGCGTTTCTTTACTGGTTTGGGTTTAGGTGCGGCAATGCCAACCATGATTTCAGTCGTCGGTGATGAAGCAACCGAAGCCAACCGTGGCAAGCTAAATAGTCTGATGTATTGTGGTTTGCCGGTAGGGGCGATCTTTGTTGCCGGTCTGGCCATGTTGCTTCCAGAGATTCAATGGCAAACCTTGTTCCTGATTGGGGGATTAACGCCTTTAGTATTGATTCCATTGATGGCGTTTATTCTTAAAGATAAGCCTAAAGTGAATGCGGAGGTACAAGTCTCTGGCGAAGCTGTGCCGGGCATGGCTGAAGTTTTGTTCAAGCAGCGCCAGTATAAAAATACAGTACCTCTTTGGGTTGGTTTCTTTTTTACCTTGATGATTAATTATATTTTGATTAGCTGGTTGCCAAATTTACTTATGGAACAAGGTTTGCAGAAACAACAGGCATTCTTGGTGATGTTGGTGTTCCAGGTGGGCGCAGTTATTGGAACCTTAAGTCTGGGTTATTTGCTGGACCGTTTAAAGCTCTGGCAAATGGCGACCATCATTTATAGTGGTTTGTTTGTTGCCTTGGTATTGTTATTCACCACAACTTCTATTCCGTTATTAATTTTGGCGGGAGTTATGGGTGGCATTTTCTCTACAGGTGGTCAATCTATTCTGTATGGGATTTCACCGATTTTTTACTCAGGTGCAGGTAAAGTGACAGGCGTAGGCAGTGCGATCTCTTTAGGGCGTTTAGGGGCGATGACTGGACCATTATTAACCGGAAAAATTCTGGCATTGGGTTTGGGCACCACGGGTATTCTTGTGGCAAGTTTGCCAGCAGTGGTCGTATCGGCAGTAGCCGTCACCGCACTATCACGTTATAAGGCTGCTCATAAGTAATTAATCATTGAGATCTATCAATACAAAAAGGGAATCTGAAGATTCCTTTTTTTATCGTCGAGACTTTTAATTGAATAAAGTCAGTCCATAAAATTTGCTAAAATATACGGATAGTAAACAGATTGATTTTTATATGGCTTATCAACTTATTCAACTCTCGATTCAGGCCACCGATAATATTGCCTGTCCGCATTGTCAGCACAACGTGATTGATTGGGCAGAAGAGCAATATGTGCAACCTTGTGAACATACCCTGTTTATTGCCATGGATATAGGCTTTGAATATATGACCGATGAATTCGAGCACAGCATGCCGCGTTCTGTAGATGATTTGCATGCCAATGATGATCAGGTGAATATGCTGGATGAAATCACCCAAGCGACTTATTCAAATTATCTGATCTATAAGTCTGATCTGGGCATAGATGGGTATTTCCGCTATGTGGGTTTTACTGCATAAATCATCATCAATAAAAAAGCGCCAATCGGCGCTTTTTTATATGGAAAGATTAACTTTCTATTTCTTCTTCGATTTCATCATCCGTAGTATCCATGCCCAATTCTTTAAGCTTGCGCGTTAAAGTGTTGCGACCCCAACCTAAAAGTTCTGCGGCATGACGTTTACGGCCACGGGTTTGTTGCAAGGCTGCATTGATCAAGGTGCGTTCAAACATCGGCGTCGCAACATCCAGAAGTTTCATTTCACCATTTTTGAGTTTCTGCATCGCCCATTGACCCAGCAATTCATCCCAGTGATGCGGTGCGATCTGGTTCAGCGTTGGAATTGGCGCACCCGGATCCTGCTGATGAATTGGAATCTGTTTCAGCTCAGGTGGCAAGTCTTCAGGATAGACTTCACGACCTGTGATCATGACAGTCAGCCAGCGACAGGTATTTTCAAGTTGACGCACATTACCTTGCCATGGCAATTTCTGCATATATTCTTGGGTTTCAGGACGTAATATCTTTGGATTGACCCCAAGTTCTTTACCGGCACGTGCCAGAAAATGCTGCGCCAGCATCGGAATATCTTCACTGCGATGTGCCAGTTTTGGAATATGAATACGAATTACATTCAGGCGGTGATATAAGTCTTCACGGAAACGACCATCATGGACCAGTTTTTCCAAATCCTGATGTGTTGCAGCCACGATACGCACATCGACCTTAACCGGAATATGACCGCCAACTCGGTAGAACTCTCCATCGGCTAGGACACGCAATAAACGGGTCTGGGTCTCAAATGGCATATCGCCAATTTCATCTAAAAACAGCGTACCGCCATTTGCCTGTTCAAAACGACCTTGGCGCTGGGTATTAGCACCGGTAAATGCACCTTTCTCATGGCCGAAAAGTTCAGTTTCGATCAGGTCTTTTGGAATCGCCGCCATATTGAGGGCAATAAAAGGTTTTGAGCTGCGTGGTGAATGACGATGCAGGGCATGCGCTACCAGTTCTTTACCTGTACCAGACTCACCATTAATCAACACGGTAATATGCGATTGTGATAAACGGCCAATGGCACGAAACACTTCCTGCATGGCAGGCGATTCACCAATAATTTCGGTAGATTGAATTGGTGGAGCCGCTTTTGCTGATTCTTGTTGCTGTAGCTTGGTGATATGTAAAATTGCACGATTTACCAGCGCCAGTGCTTCATCAATATCAAAAGGCTTAGGCAGATATTCAAAAGCACCAGTTTGATAGCTAGAAACAGCCGATTCTAAGTCTGAATGCGCCGTCATAATAATGACAGGTAGGTCAGGATAACTGTGTTTAACCTTGCCCAGGAAGGTAAGTCCATCAATACCCGGCATGCGGATATCGGTCAAAATCACATCGGGTGCCTCCAGACTCAGTTGGTCTAGTGCAGATTGTGCTTCTTCAAAACTGGTCACATCCAGACCTTCCTCTTTAAAGGTCTTTTCCAGTACCCAGCGCATGGCGCGATCGTCATCAATCACCCATATTTTATTTCGCGACATGATTCGACTCCCAAGGTAAATATAAGCTAAAGACGGTTTTTCCAGCCACGGACTGACACTCGATCATGCCGTTGTGCTGATGAATAATATTTTGAGCAATACTGAGGCCCAGTCCGGTACCTTTTGCGCGACTGGTGACCAGCGGATAAAACACCGATTCGATAATCTCTTCCGGCACACCTGGACCGTTGTCTTCAATATCAATCCTTACTACAGAGCGGTGAATCACCCCGTTAATGGTAAAGAGACGCTGAATCCGGGTTCTTAAAATCAGTTCCGGTTGATGTTCGACAAAGAACTCCTTGTTCTCGGTCATGGCCTGTACGGCATTGGCGCAAATATTCAAAATGACCTGAATCAATTGGTCGCGGTCTGCCAGCACTTCAGGCAAGGACAGGTCGTAATCCCGGGTAATCTTGATTTTCTTTTTGGTCTGATTGGCAATCAGTGAGCGTACTCGTTCCAGAGGTTCATGCACATTGACCAGCTCATAGCTCGGAAGCTGGCGTGAACCGAGCATGGTATCGGCCAGATTTCTCAGTCGATCCACTTCGCTAATAATAATGTCGGTAAATTCTTTGTATTGTGGATCATTCAAACTGCGTGCCAGGAGTTGAGTCGCCCCGCGAATGCCACCCAAGGGATTCTTGATTTCATGCGCAACACCGCGAATCAGCTGACGCGCTACCTGATGCTGTTGCAGCAGATTTTCTTCACGCGAGATTTTTAACATGCGATCGCGAGGATTGAGTTCGATGAGTAGTAGCGGATGATAAGGTTTGCCCAGATTTAGCTGAGAAACAGTGTAGTCAACATGAATGTCTTTAAAGTTGACCAGAATAGTGGCTTCGCGGCGTGTATAAGGTTGTCCCGTAGTTAAAGTATTATTCAGGGCTTCTTCGGTATTGAACTCATCTGTCGGGTTTTGCAGAATATTGAGTACGGATGTGCCGCTCGCGCGGAATAAGCTCACATCAAATAAGGCTTCACAGGCAGAATTCAGATAATAAATATTAAGATCGCGGTCTATCAATAAGATACACGTGGTCATATTGTCCACTAAAGCACGATAGTCGATCGGAATAATTTGATCCATTCGCGGGTTTGTTCCTGTATTAAAATGGCGCAATGGCATCTTCATAAAGCAATTTAATCAATTTTAAGTTCTGATTTGATGCAAGATGCACGCCAACTTTTATGACGAGAGATTATTTATTGCGATGAAATGCAGAAATGTGACAGAGCAACACAATTCATCTTAGATATAGCGGATTAAATTGAGGCTGTAAATCTAAAATGATTCATTTTGGTGCATGAGTGGGTATGTTGAATATTTTATGGCAATATTTTAGTGCATGATGCAAAGAGTCAGGTTTTCAACTATTTTTATGATGCGAAAAGACATACAATACGCGCATTCTAGTAGAGCGAAAATTCATGAAGTCCCCCAAAGTCGGTTTTGTATCTTTAGGTTGTCCTAAGGCATTGGTAGATTCTGAACGTATTTTAACCCAGTTAAAGACTGAAGGTTATGACGTCGCTTCGGATTATGACGGTGCTGATTTAGTTGTAGTAAATACCTGTGGTTTCATTGAATCCGCAGTGCAAGAATCGCTAGATGCGATTGGTGAGGCGATGAGCGCGAATGGTCGCGTGATCGTAACAGGTTGTCTAGGTAAAGACGAAGACAAGATTCGCCAAATGCATCCCAATGTCCTGAAAGTGACAGGTGCAGCGGCATATAAAGAAGTTATGGATGCGGTTCATCAATACGTACCTGAGCCGCCAAAACACAATCCATTTATTGATCTGGTTCCAGAGCAAGGCATCCGCCTGACGCCAAAACACTATGCTTATCTGAAAATATCTGAAGGCTGCAACCATCGTTGTACCTTCTGTATTATTCCAAGCATGCGTGGCGATCTGGTTTCACGTCCAGTCGGTTCTGTGCTTGATGAAGCTGCAGCGCTGAAACGTGCCGGTGTAAAAGAAGTACTCGTCATCTCCCAGGATACTTCTGCTTATGGCCTGGACACGAAATACAAGCTGGATTTCTGGAATGGCCAGCCGGTTAAAACCAAATTCTATGACATGTGTGAAGCATTAGGTCAGTTGGGAATCTGGGTGCGTTTGCACTATGTTTACCCGTATCCGCATGTAGATGCAGTAATTGACCTGATGGCACAAGGCAAAATCCTGCCTTATCTGGATATTCCATTCCAGCATGCAAGTCCAAAAATTCTCAAACTGATGAAACGACCTGCGCACAGTGAAAATACACTGGAGCGTTTGAAAATCTGGCGCGAGAAATGTCCTGATCTGGTGCTCCGTTCAACATTTGTGGTGGGCTTCCCGGGTGAAACCGAAGAAGACTTCCAGATGTTGCTGGACTGGTTGAAAGAAGCCCAGCTGGATCGTGTGGGATGTTTCACCTATTCGCCAGTTGAAGGTGCGACAGCAAATGATTTGCCAGATCACGTTCCTGAAGAAATTAAACAAGAGCGTTATGAGCGTTTCATGCAGGTTCAGCAAGAAATCTCGGCAGCCAAACTCCAAAAACGTATCGGTCAGACCATGACTGTGCTGGTAGATGACCTGGAAGATGAATTCCCGGTAGCGGTTGCGCGTTCTTATGCAGATGCACCTGAAATTGATGGCAATGTTTTTGTTGAAGATATCGATAAAAGCGTCATTAAGGCAGGGGATTTACTTGAAGTCGAGATTACTGATGCAGATGAATATGATCTGTATGCAAAACTCATTTCAATCAAGTCTGCTTAAGATTTTGAATTAAAAAAATTTAAATTGAATACTTTGGAGTTTGATGATGTTGGATTCTAAAAAGCCACGCTTTGGTCGCATCCTGTTAAAGCTTTCTGGTGAGGCGCTGGCAGGCAATAAAGACATGGGGATCGATGCACAAGTGCTCGATCAGATGTCACTTTCTATTGCGCACCTCGTGGGTTTAGGCGTACAAGTAGGTATTGTTGTGGGTGGTGGTAACCTGTATCGCGGTAGCCAGCTACAAAAAGATGGTCTAGTTGGTCGTGTAACTGGCGACCAGATGGGTATGCTAGCAACAGTCATGAACGGTTTGGCACTTCGCGACGCTTTGGTGCGCCGTAATATTAAAACCCGTTTAATGTCTGCATTGCCAATTGGTGCCGTGGTTGAGTCTTACTCAAGCCGTGATGCAATCCGTCACCTGACTCAGGGTGAAGTGTGTGTATTCGTGGCAGGTACAGGTAATCCGTTCTTTACGACAGATACAGCTGCCTGTTTACGTGGTATTGAAATCGAATCAGACTTGATCTTGAAAGCGACCAAAGTTGATGGCGTATATAACAAAGATCCAAGCAAATATGATGATGCGGTTAAATATGACACATTGACTTTTGACCAGGTTCTGGACGAAAAGCTGGGTGTAATGGACTTAACTGCAATCTGTTTATGTCGTGATCACAACGTGCCGCTACAAGTATTCGATATGAATAAATCTGGCGCATTGCTTTCCGTTGTGATGGGTGAAAAAGAAGGGACTCACGTTACCAATTAATGACGTGAGCACCAAAGCACTTTATACTACACGCTAATTTAGTAATAACCTCTTTTCAAGAATTAAGTAAGGAAGATCATATGATTAACGATCTTAAAAAAGACAGCGAAGACCGTATGAACAAAACTCTAGAATCTCTAGAGCATGGTTTTGCAAAAGTTCGTACCGGTCGTGCGCATCCATCAATTTTAAATAACGTGATGGTTTCTTACTATGGTTCAGACGTTCCATTGAACCAGGTGGCAAACGTAGGTGTTGAAGATTCACGTACTTTGTTAATCCAGCCTTTCGAACGTTCAATGGTTTCTGCAATTGATAAAGCGATTCGTGAATCTGATTTGGGTCTAAACCCAATTACAGCAGATGCGATTCGTGTACCGATGGCTGCGTTGACTGAAGAAACGCGTCGTGACATGCAAAAAGTTGCGCGTAATGAAGCAGAAAATGCCAAAGTAGCGATCCGTAACATTCGTCGTGATGTATTGGGCGATATCAAAGCTTTGTTGAAAGAAAAAGAAATTTCTGAAGATGAAGAGCGTCGTGCTGCTGACGAAATCCAGAAAATTACCGACAAATTTGTTGCTGAAGTTGACAAGCGCTTGGCTGCGAAAGAAGCTGAATTGATGAAGGTCTAATTCATCGATGACCGTTGCTGAAGAAAATCCCCGTCTTCCGAAACATGTTGCCATCATCATGGATGGCAACAATCGTTTTGCCAAAAAAAATCAGATGCAAAAAGGTGATGGACACCGTGAAGGAAAAACGGTTCTGGATCCGATTGTTGAACACTGTAAAAAAAGAAATATCCAGGCTTTAACTGTATTTGCCTTTTCAAGTGAAAACTGGAATCGTCCACAGTTTGAAGTTGAATTGCTCATGAAATTGCTGGTTGATACCATTCATGAACAATTGCCCCGCATGGAAAAATTCAATATTGCCTTACGCTTTATCGGTGATCGCAGCCGTTTGTCCCCAGAATTACAGGGACTTATGTTGCATGCCGAAGAAAGGACTGCTAATTTCAATAGTATGACACTCACTATTGCAATCAGTTATGGTGGTATGTGGGATATGGCACAAGCTGCACAGCGAATTGCCAGCGATGTTTTAACAAATAAATTAGATCTTGATGCAATTAATACTGATGTATTTGGTCAATATGTCAGCCTCGGTGATTTACCTGCAGTTGATCTGCTGATTCGTACGGGTGGAGATTTCCGTCTTTCGAATTTCCTGTTGTGGCAGGCAGCCTATGCAGAGCTTTATTTCACTGAGACGCTATGGCCAGAATTTACCGTTGAAGAACTTGATGATGCACTTGCCGTATTTGGTGGGCGTGAACGTCGTTTTGGTAAAACATCAGAACAGATTCATCAGGAAAAACTTGAGAATTAATACATGTTTGAGCGGATTATAACCGCATTGGTGTTGGTAGCAGTTGTACTGAGCTGTATGTTTGCTACCGAATCACATTATCCAATGTTTGTATTGATGGTTCTTGCTGCTGGGGTGGCCGGCTATGAGTGGTTCAAACTCATGCCGCGAAAATTTAAACATGTCATCAAACCTGTTGCTTGGGGATATGGAGTGCTCACTGCGGCACTTTCAGCTTTGGCATTGTATTTTGCCGAAGTTGCCTTATTGTTATGGGTAGCTTCTATAATTACCTGGTTGCTCAGCATTTACTGGGTTAAAACCTATCCTGAATATGATGGCTGGTACAACGCCAGCCTGCACGGAATCGGCGTAGTTCTGATCTCTGCTGCGGTTACTGCAATTTTCTCTGTCTGGCAAAGTTCACCGTGGTGGCTGATGTACCTGTTTTTACTGGTATGGGGCGCAGATAGTGGTGCATATTTTGTGGGTCGTAAATTCGGCAAGAAAAAGTTGGCGCCGAATGTTAGTCCCAACAAATCGGTAGAAGGGTTGTATGGCGGTATCGTTACCTCAATGCTGATTGTAACGGCAGTCGCCTTGCTTTATCTGGATATGACCTGGCCAGAACTAATTTTATTCCTGATTTTATCTGTCGTTACAGTATTTAGTTCGGTACTGGGTGACCTGTTTGAATCCATGATCAAACGTCGTGCCGGTATTAAGGATTCAGGTCGAATTTTGCCAGGACATGGCGGAGTACTGGATCGTATTGATTCTTTGCTTGCTGCAGCTCCAATCTTTGCAGCAGGTATGGCTGTTTTAAAACTTATTGGTGTAGATTTATAAATGTCACAAGCAGTTTGTATACTGGGTGCTACAGGTTCCATTGGTCAAAGTACTTTAAAAATCTTGCAGCGACATCCTGAAGCATACTCGGTTTTTGCTGTGACCGCGCAAAGTCGTATCGAGGAGCTGGTTGAAATTTGCCGGCAATACTGTCCTAAAGTGGTGGTGGTGCCGGCTGAAAAAGTAGATGAACTTTCAAAACTACTTCAGCAACACCATTTATCTGATATTGAAATTCTGCAAGATGAAGCCGGTTTAATCGCTGTGGCTGAACACGCGGATGTTGATATCGTTATGGCGGCAATTGTCGGTGCTGCAGGCTTATTGCCGACATTGGCTGCAGTGAAAGCGGGTAAACGCGTACTGCTGGCCAATAAAGAAGCCTTGGTGATGTCAGGTGACATCATGATGCAGGCAGCGCGCGATCATGGGGCATTACTGCTTCCCGTGGATTCCGAACACAATGCGATTTTCCAATGTCTGCCACAGCATTATTTTGAAGCAGAGCGTCATGGCAAGCCCAAACTGGGTGTGTCCCAGATTCTACTGACCGCTTCAGGTGGCCCATTTCTGAACCACAGCATGCAGCAACTTGAAGAGGTCACACCTGCCCAAGCTTGCAAGCATCCTAACTGGTCCATGGGTCAAAAAATTTCAGTCGATTCTGCTACCTTGATGAATAAAGGTTTAGAATTGATCGAAGCCTGTCATTTGTTTGCAGTTCAAGAACAATTTGTTACAGTTGTTGTGCATCCACAGAGTATTATTCACTCCATGGTTCAATACGTTGATGGTTCGACTTTGGCACAAATGGGTAATCCGGATATGGGCACGCCTATTGCACATGCATTGGCATGGCCTGAGCGTATCAGTACGCATGTGGCACCACTGGATCTGTTTATGCATTCACAACTTAATTTTCAAGAACCGGACATGCTCCGTTTCCCTGCATTAAAATTGGCCCGTCAGGCCATGCAGAGTGGCGGAATTGCACCTACGATTTTAAATGCGGCCAATGAAATTGCAGTTGCTGCATTTTTAAATCAACAGATCAGATTTACCCAAATTCCTCAGGTAGTTGAGCATGTCCTAAATCAGATGGACAATCAACCCGCACATGATCTGGAGGCTATCTTGCAAGCAGATCAAATGGCGCGAGGTTTATCACAGCAATATGTTGTGAATAAAGGAAGTTAAGATATGAATGCCTTGTTTATGATTGCCGCTGCAATTCTCTTACTCGGTCCCTTAATTGCGATTCATGAGTTCGGTCACTATATTGTGGCGCGTAAACTGGGCGTTAAAGTATTGGTCTATTCCATTGGATTTGGGCCAACATTATTAAAATGGACCTCGAAAAAATCCGGAATTCAGTATCAATTGTCTGCCTTGCCTTTGGGTGGCTACGTCAAGATGCTGGATGAACGTGAGGGTAATGTTGCTGAAGAAGACTTACCCAAAGCTTTCAATCGTCAGCATCCTTGGAAGCGGATTGCCATCGTGGCAGCGGGTCCATTGATCAACTTGATTTTTGCAGTTCTTCTATTCTGGGTGTTATTTTTACCGGCACAAGAACAGCTCAATACCCGGGTGGGCAAAGTTTTACCAAATACACCTGCTGCCACCGTACAAATGCAGCCGGGCGACAAAATTATAGCTGTGGATGGTACTCAGGTGGAAACTTGGGAAAAACTCAGTTATGCCTTGGTAGATCGTGTTGGTGAAACTGGCGTGGTTTCTATTCAGGCAGATCGCGCTGGTGAAAACAAACTGTTTCAGTTGCCTATTCAAAACTATTTAAAAGATCAAAGTCAATCGCCACTGGAAAGTCTGGGTTTCTTACCTTATCGACCGGAAATTCCGGCAGTGATCAGCAAACTGAGTGAAGATGGTGCAGCCATCCGTCAAGGTCTGAAAGAAGGTGACAAGATTCTGGCTATTGACGGCGTTCAGATGAAAGACTGGTTTGATGTGGTGCAGGTGGTACAGGCATCTCCAGAAAAATTACTCAAAATGGATGTACTACGCGAAAATCAGGTGGTTAAGCTGGAAGTCATGCCACAAGGTAAACGTGACAATATGGGCAATGTGACTGGTATGCTGGGCGTACAAAGCGATCCGGGTAAACTGAACATTCCTGCAGAATATAAACAGACCATTCATTACTCGCCAGGCGAAGCACTGGTAATGGCGTTTGATAAAACAGCACATTTATCTTCGATGATTCTGAACTCGATTGTCAAAATGGTACGTGGCCTGATTGGCCTGGATAATTTATCAGGTCCAATTACCATCGCCAAAGTGGCAGGACAAAGCGCAGAAATGGGCTGGGAAACTTTTATTTCCTTTATGGCGCTAATGAGTGTAAGTTTAGGAATATTAAATCTACTACCCATTCCAATGCTTGATGGCGGACATCTGGTTTACTATTTTGTTGAATTAATTCGTGGTAAACCTGTTTCCGAACAAATACAATTGGTTGGACTAAAAATTGGTATGGTACTGCTCGGCAGTATGATGCTTCTGGCATTATTTAATGATTTTATGCGTTTATAACAACGTAAATGGAATAAATTAACAGCGGAAAAGACTGGCATGCAGCACACACATTTATTTATGCCTCTGGCACTCGTTAGTGCAATGGCAGTAGCACAACAAGTATATGCAGCAGATGAATTCATTGTACAAGATATAAAATTTGATGGATTAGTACGTTTAACTCCTGACAATGTGTATGGCCTAGTGCCGATTAACAGTGGTGATCGGGTCAATGATCCAGTCATTGCCAATGCAATTCGTAGCATGTATGCATCAGGCCTGTTTGATGACATTAAAGCCGTTCAGCAGGGCAATACCTTGGTTTTCCAAGTGGTTGAACGCCCGGTCATTTCGAAAATCGAATTGAAAGGCAATAAGCTGATTCCTAAGGAAGCACTTGAAGAAGGCCTGAAAAAAATGGGTCTGGCTGAAGGCGAAGTGCTGAAAAAATCAGCACTGCAAACCATTGAAACTGAACTTGAACAGCAATACATGCAGCAAGGTCGTTATGATGCCGATATTACGGTCACCACGACGCCTCGACCAAATAACCGTGTTGAATTGCTGATTGATTTTATTGAAGGTAAAGCGGCTAAAGTTTTCGATATCAATATTATCGGGAATACCGTATTTAAAGAGTCTGATATCAAGCAGGCCTTTGCCGTAAAAGAAAGTGGCTGGAGTTCGGTCATTTCGCGTAATGACCGTTATGCACGTGAAAAGATGGCGGCGAGCCTAGAAGCTTTGCGTGCCATGTATCTGAATCGCGGTTATATCAATTTTAATATTACCAATTCCAGTCTGAACTTGAGTGAAGATAAAAAGAATGTTTTCATCGAAGTTTCTGTGGATGAAGGCGAACAATTTAAATTTGGTCAAACCAAATATTTAGGTGATGCACTTTATAAGACTGAAGAATTACAGGCTTTACAAATTTTCAAAGAAGGCGAAATTTATTCGCAGGAAAAAGTCAACGCGGTTAAGCAGTTATTGCAGCGTAAGTATGGTAATGCAGGTTATTACTATGCAGAAGTCAATATTGTTCCTCAAATTAACAACGAAACCAAACTGGTTGATCTAAATTATTATATTAATCCGGGTCAGCAAGTCACGGTGCGACGTATTAATTTCACTGGTAATACGAAAACTGCAGATGAAGTACTACGTCGTGAAATGCGCCAAATGGAAGGTGCACTTGCTAGTAATGAAAAGATTGACCTGTCTAAGGTCCGTCTGGAGCGTACCGGGTTCTTTAAAACTGTCGATATCAAACCTGCACGTATTCCGGGTGCACCAGATCAGGTGGACTTGAATGTTGCCGTTGAAGAGCAGCATTCAGGGACCAGTACTCTTGCAGTTGGTTTCTCACAAAGCGGTGGTGTAACTTTCCAGGCAGGTTTAAGTCAGACCAACTTCCTGGGTACAGGGAATAGTGTTTCAATCGATTTGTCGCGTTCTGAAACCCAAGATTATTATAACTTGAGCGTGATGGACCCGTACTTCACCATTGATGGTGTGCGTCGCGGCTATAACATGTATTACCGTAAAACCAAGCTGGATGATGATTATAACGTCAATAACTATGTGACAGACAGTTTCGGTGGTGGGATTAACTTTGGTTATCCAATTGATGAAAACCAGAGTGTTAGCCTAGGCCTGAACATTGATCAGACCGATGTGACCACTGGTCCATATGTGTCGACTTATGTTGCTGATTATTTGGAACGTAATGGCGGAAAAGAAACAAAAAGTGGTGAGTATTGTCCTCAAGCATTAGTTCCAATTAAAGATTCTGCTGGGAATGTTACTGGTTACCAGCCTTGCCCTAATCCAGTTCCATATGGTCAAGAATTCCAGGGTGATTTTTTGACTTATAACCTTAATTTAGGTTGGTCTTATAATACCTTAAATAGACCGATGTTCCCGACAACGGGTATGTCACATCGTGTCAATGCTGAAATTGCCTTGCCAGGTAGTGATGTCGAGTATCAAAAAGTCACTTATGACGCTCAGGCATTTTTCCCATTAGGCAAAGATTTTGTCCTGCGCGGTTATGGTAAGTTGGGTTATGGTAATGACTTGCCATTCTACAAGAATTTCTATGCAGGTGGTTTTGGTTCGGTTCGTGGTTATGAAAATAGTACATTAGGTCCTAAATATCCAGGTGTATATTTCTCTGATACAGGTCAAACGGATCCTTCTCCTGAGGAAGTAGGTGGTAATGCACTAATTCAATTTGGTACCGAATTAGTGCTTCCAGTACCATTTAAAGGGGATTGGGCACGTCAGGTTCGTCCAGTCATCTTTGCTGAAGGTGCACAAGTGTTTGATATCCAATGTGATGTATCAAATGAAAATATTTTCGTTAATGGCACTTCAGTAAATGGAAAGCAGTACTGTAAAGATAACTTCGGTTTCGATGCAGATAATATGCGCTATAGCGTGGGTGCAGGTTTCACCTGGATCACTATGATTGGACCATTATCACTTAGCTATGCTTATCCGTTGAATAAAAAAGACGGTGATGATACTAAAAACATCCAGTTCGAAATTGGACGTACTTTCTAAAATCGTTTTGACCTAGAAACTAAATTTTGCTCATAAAGCCTGCAGGTTTTGTGAGCAAATTTTTTTGAATGAGTAATAATATGAAAAAAATGATTATGGCAATGAGCCTGGCTTTGGCAAGTGTTGCTCCTTTGACTCAAGCGGCTAGTATGGGGGTAATTGACTTGGAGCGTGTGGTTGAAGGTAGTACTTATCTGAAACAACAAAACACGATATTCCAGCAAAAAATTCAGCCACAAACCACTAAGATTGAGCAACTCAGCAAAGAGCTGGAAACTTTGCAGCAACGTGCTCAATCCAATACCAAGCTCAGTGAGACTGAAAAACAGAAAATGTCTGTGCAATATCAGGCTAAGTTGCAAGAATTGAATCAGTTACAGCAATCTGTACAGACGAATGTCCAAAGCTCGATTCAGCAGATCCGAATTGTATTTGATGCACGGGTAAAGCAAATTGCTGAACAATTGCGTAGAGAAAACAACCTGGATGTGGTTTTAAATAAAAATTCAGCGCTTGCTTATGATGCTAAATATGATTTAACTGATAAAATGATTCAAAAGGTTAATGCAATTAAATAATCAATGAATCATCAACAGCTTCAGTTAGCTGATCTCGCTCGCCTGGTTCAGGGCGAGTGCATAGGTCAGACAGATTTACGTTTGAGCGCTTTGGCCAGTCTTGAACAGGCAACTTCACACGATCTGGCATTTGTGAATGCCGATAAATATGTAGAGCAGGCCAATCAAAGTCAGGCAGGTGCTTTAATTGTCACGGCTGAACTAAAACAACAGATAACTTCACATCAAAACTTTATTGTTGTGGCAAATCCCTATCTGGCTTTTGCGATTCTGACGCATGTCTTTGAGAAAAAACATCGCCAGCGTGGCATTGAGAGTACTGCTCAAATTCACCCGTCGGCAGTGATTGCGGACGATGCTTATATTGGTCATTACGTGGTGATTGGTGAGCATTGTGTCGTGGGTGCGAATACGATTGTTCAGGCGCATGTGCAGATCGATGATGATGTCGAGATCGGTCAGGACTGTTTTATTGACTCACATGTGACCCTCACCGGCGCAGCAAAAATTGGTAATCGGGTGCGCATTCATGCCAATAGCGTGATTGGTAGCGAAGGGTTTGGTTTTGCACCTTATCAGGGTAAATGGCACCGTATTGCGCAATTAGGTTCTGTATGCATTGAGGATGATGTGCGTATTGGGTCAAATTGTAGCGTAGACCGTGGTGCACTGGATGATACGATTTTGCAACAGGGTGTGATCATTGATAATCTTGTGCAAATCGCACATAACGTTAAAATTGGTGCACATACCGCGATTGCTGCAAAAACTGCCGTTGCAGGAAGTGTTTCAATTGGCAAAAACTGTATCATTGGTGGTGCCTCTGCGATTTCTGGACACTTGAATATTGCTGATAATGTGACGTTGACCGGAATGTCAATGGTGACAAATAATATTTCTGAAGCTGGAAAATATTCATCCGGGATTGGTCTGTTTGAAAATCAGAAATGGAAACGTACCGTGGTTCGCCTCAGACAATTAGCAGATGTGCCATTGACCCAGGTGATCAAACGACTAGATCATATGCAATCTCAGATTGAGTCCATTGAATCAACATTTAAGTTGCGTAAATAATTATGATGACAGAGTCGAATTTGCCTACATTCACGAAGCCTGAATTGCCAATGAATATTCAAAAGATTCGTGAATATTTGCCCCATCGCTATCCATTTTTATTGGTTGATCGCGTCGTCGAAATTACCGATAATGGCATTGTTGGTTATAAAAACGTCTCAATTAATGAAGAGTTTTTACAAGGCCATTTTCCGAATTATCCAATTATGCCAGGTGTACTGATTGTTGAGGCACTGGCACAAATCTCTGGAATTCTGGGTTTTGTGATGAATAACGAAGTACCAAGTGAAGGTTCTTTGTTCCTGTTTGCCGGTGCGGAAAAAGTTAGATTTAAAAAACAGGTGGTTGCAGGTGACCAATTGGTTTTAAAATCTGAATTAGTGATGCAAAAGCGGGGCATTTACAAATATAATTGTATTGCCACTGTAGATGGCGTCGTCGCAACAACCGCGGAAATTATGGTTTCGCATCAAAAAGTCGAGCAGGCATGAGCAATAATCCCCTTATTCATCCAACTGCCATTATTGACCCGTCAGCAGTCATTGCTGCTGATGTAGAAATTGGCCCATATTGTATTATCGGGCCAAATGTCACTATTGGTGCGGGTAGCAAACTTCATTCACACGTGGTGGTGGGTGGCTATACGCGTATAGGTGAATATAATGAAATTTTCCAGTTCGCCAGTGTAGGCGAGGTGTGTCAGGATCTTAAGTATGCTGGTGAAGAAACCTGGCTTGAGATTGGCGATCACAACAAGATTCGTGAGCATTGCAGTCTGCATCGTGGTACGGTTCAGGACCAGAGCCTGACCAAGATCGGTAGTCATAACCTGCTCATGGTCAATACTCATATTGCACATGACTGTATGGTTGGAGATTATAATATCTTTGCCAATAACGTCGGTGTGGCTGGACATGTCCATGTCGGGGACTACGTCGTCATTGGCGGAAACTCGGGCATTCATCAGTTCTGTAAGATTGATTCTTATAGCATGATTGGTGGTGCATCACTGATTTTGAAAGATGTGCCGGCTTATGTGATGGTTTCAGGTAATCCTGCGCATGCATTTGCCATGAATATTGAAGGCATGCGTCGTAAAGGCTGGTCGAAGACCGTAATCAGCGGTTTACGTGATGCCTTTAAACTGATTTATAAATCAGGTTTAACGACTCAGGAAGCAATCGAGCAGATCCGTACAGGAATTTTGCCGGAAGTGGCTGAAGTACAACGTCTAATTGACTCTCTTGAACAGTCGAAGCGCGGCATTGTGCGCTAAATGTTTGAGGTAATAAAAAAGACACCTGAAGGTGTCTTTTTTATTTTGGGAATTTCTATTTTACTTAAGAAATTTAATTTCCTCAGCTTTCGGATAATTCTTCAATAGCTTTGTTTTGTATTGCGATGCAAGCGTAGTATTCTTTTCAACATCTTTGCTGATGTTATAAAGCTGATACAGGGCAGTGGAGGCTTTTGCAGAATTTGGGTAACGGTCAACGACAATCAGATAATTACGTTTCGCTTCAGTAAATTTTGGCGGGTCAATCGCCAGATTGAATTCCGCTAACCAGAAATAGGCATTGCTGATATAAACGCTATTCGGATTGTTTTTAATAAAGTTTTGCATCGGTGCAATGGCTTTGGCTGCACCGCCATTTTTATAAGCATCTAAAGCCACGGTATAAGCTGCCTTTTCTAGCTCAGCAGGTTGCTTTCCGCTGCTTGCTGTATTGACCTTATTTGTGTTTAGGCTGGGTGCAGTATCCTGTGGGTTTTCCTCCGTTGGATTGTCTTCAGCAGGTTCAATTTTTTGCTGCAATAGTTCGAGACGCTGATCGAGATCGGCATAACGATTGGTCAGTTCATTTTTGAGCCGTTCAATCTCATTTTCCTGTTCTTCCATTTTACCGCGCAAAATCCGCAAGTCATTTTCGAGCTGCTGGTTCTTTTGCATGATTTGCCAGCTGGTATTGGTTTGAACGGCTGGAGTTGCACCAGCCGCAATTGCCGCTGGGGTATTTACTGCGGTTTGATTCGTAGCTTGGCTCAAGCCGCGCGATTCAATCGGAATATTGGCAAATAGAGGCGTGGTAAAGAGTGCTGTCACTGCACACAATACGGTCTTTTTAAACATCATAAAATTTCCATAATTCTTTGTGAGATGCGGATCCGCTGCTCATCTTTTCAAAGTAGATCATTCATATACATTGCACACATTAAAAACGGCATTTTTAGAAAATGCAACAAGGTTTTACAAAGATCATGTGAATCTGAGTGTTGATGGATTGATTGTGAAGATCCCTTAAAAATCAGCAGAAATATCAATATTGTTTTTAAAATAATCAAACGGATAGCTTAAGGGATTATTTTGCGGAACAAGGCTTGCAACTTGATTAAAAATCTCTATACTCTGTTTTTGTAATGGTAGCCCTGCTGGTTACTTCGCAATTGTACTCTATGAACCCCGCCAGGACCGGAAGGTAGCAACGGTAATAGAACTATGATGTGCCGGAGCTTTGCTGGTAGGGTTGCCACCATATTCTTATTATAATAACAATGCGAATTCGCAGTTTTCTATTCTCAAATATCATTTTTTTTCAATATCGTCAAACAGCATTATCTTATTGTTTTAATGATTAAATCATCATTATCTTTTGCCGTGCTTTATTTTATTTTCCAACTAATATTAGATTAAATATCCAATCCTTTTAATTCATTAAGACTTTCAAAGAATATAAGACTTAGTCTTCTGCTTTACGGTTAATGGCCTTGATAATCGCATCCATTTCAAAACCACGATACATTAAAAAACGGATCTGTTTGGCTTTGAGCTTGGGGTCTTTAGGAACTTCGGTGCCATATTTTTTGACTTTTAGTTCATAGGCTTGTTGAACCCAGTCGGTTTCTTTGAGTTCTTCTGAAATCAGAGCAGTATCAATCTTTTTGCTCTTGAGTTTCATTTTAATTTGATTGGGACCTTTGCCTTTACGCTTTTGACTCGACAACATGGTTTCCGCCACACGCTGATCACTTTGATAGTTCTCACGGGACAGTTCTTCAACCAGGTTAATAACTTCATCACGATGCTCTGCATAGAGGGCTAGTTTCTCTATCAGTTCGGCTTTGGAATATTCCTTGCGCGTCAGTACGGCAAAGGCATAAGAACGTAAGCGTGAGCCTGTCAGTCCCGGTTTCTTCTCATCCTGAGTTGGGGTAGAGGAAAACAAACGTTCTTCAGGATCAAATTCAGGAGCGTCTTGGATCGCACTTTTTGCAGGTTGAGCTTGATCTTCAGTATCACCAAATTGCTGTTTTAAAGTTTCATAATCGAGCAGTTTGCTGAATTTCGCGTCTGACATGATTCTCTCGGATTTTAGATTCCCTATATAATAACAAAACGCCCCGGAGGGCGCTGTGTATTGACGTTTAAAGATGATGCATCTAATAAGATCATGCATCTAAAAAGTCAGGTTCTTCCTTGCTATCGTCTTCTTCAACAACCACTGCTTTAGTCAGAAGCTGGTCACGAATCAGTTTTTCAATCGTCTGAGCCATTTCTTTATGCTCTTCCAGATAACGGATGGTGTTGTTCTTACCCTGGCCAATTTTGTCGCCTTGATAAGAATACCACGCACCAGCTTTCTGCACGATTTCTTGCTGTACAGCAAGGTCGATCAATTCACCTAGATGGTTAACACCTTTGCCATAAAGAATCTGGAATAAAGCTTCTTTAAACGGAGGCGCCATTTTGTTTTTCACGACTTTGACTTTGGTTTCAGAACCAACAATCTCGTCACCTTCTTTCACTTGGCCGATACGACGGATGTCCAAGCGAACAGAGGCATAGAATTTCAGTGCGTTACCACCAGTTGTGGTTTCAGGGCTACCAAACATGACACCAATCTTCATACGAATCTGGTTAATGAAGATCACCATACAGTTGGAACGCTTGGCATTACCAGTAATTTTACGCAGTGCCTGGCTCATTAAACGGGCTTGCAGACCCATATGCGAGTCACCCATTTCGCCTTCAATTTCAGCGCGCGGAGTCAATGCAGCAACAGAGTCGACAACGATCATGTCGATCGCGCCAGAGCGTACCAGCATGTCTGCGATTTCAAGTGCCTGTTCACCGTGATCCGGTTGCGATACCAGCAGGTTGTCAATATCTACGCCCAGTTTGCGCGCATATTGAGGATCAAGTGCATGTTCCGCATCGATGAATGCACACGTACCGCCTGCTTTCTGACACTCTGCAATTGCTTGCAGGGTCATTGTGGTTTTACCTGAAGATTCAGGACCATAGATCTCGACGATACGACCTTTAGGTAAACCACCAATACCGAGTGCAATATCCAGCGTTAAAGAGCCTGTAGACACAGCTTCAACTGCCTGAACGGTATTGTCACCAAGACGCATAACTGTATTTTTACCAAACTGTTTTTCAATCTGGCTTAAGGCAGCGTTGAGCGCCTTGTTTTTATTCTCATCCATCTTACAACCTCAATACGATGTCACTAAGTTAGTACTCAAGTGGATGTCTTAAATTAGAGCTTTGTTCCACAGGTGTATAGTGACAGAATTTTCCCTAGTGTTCTATAAAAGTCAGCGCATGTACGACATATTCTGACGCTTAAATTTAATCGTCATTATAGGACCATGACTGATCGAAATTCTGACTATTTTCATTTTTAAATCTACTGATATCACGACGATCCTTCTTGCTTGGACGATGGTCGGGACGAGCTAGATTATGCAACTTTCTTTGTGATGTAATCAATTCCCGGCGTGCAATACTGACTTCGGTTTCTTCATACAGTTTTTGTGCCACGGGTGCAGGTCCACGAACATCAGAAAGTTCCTTAACCAGCACGGTTTTTTTGTCGATGCCTTGCTGAATCGTCAGTTCCATACCAACACGGACTTCGCGCGATACCTTGACACGTTCACCATTGTGATGGACTTTGCCACCTTCAATCGCATGTTTGGCAATCGAGCGGGTTTTAAAAAACCGTGCTGCCCACAGCCATTTGTCTATACGCATGCCTACCGCATCTTCGGGTAAAGACGATTTACGCATATTTTTTTTCTACCTCAGCCTGATTTAAATGAGTGATTAAATCTGTTAATTGGTGCAGCATCGGGTAATTACAAGTCTGACGTGCTACTTTGGCTGAAGAGGGCTGCTGGATGCTGAACAGGTTCTGAATGCCATAGGCTTGAGCCCCATTCAGGACTTTTTCAGTATCATCAATAAAATAAGCATGTGCAGGGTCAAATGGATGCAACGCATTCAGGCCTTGCCAGAACTCGATAAATTCTTTGGCATGTCCGATCGTTTCTGAACTGACAATCACATCGAAATAATCTCTTAAATTCAAATGATCCAGTTTAAATGCTAGACCCGCACAGTCAGCATTGGTGGCCAGCCAGATGGGATAGCCATTATTTTTAAGATAATCGAGCAATTCGAGACAATGCGGGCGTAAGGCCACTTTATCTTTATGTTCAATTTGCATCGCCAGAACATCGACTTCGACTTTAGCCGTCCAGAAGCGTGAAGAGTACCAGTTTAAGGTATGATTATGTTCCTGATAGAATGCATAGAGTGTCGCCTGGCTGTGTTCCAGGCTACAGCCATGTGTGGCAGCATAACGCACAGGCAATAACTCGTTCCAGATGAAATCATCGTAGGCAAGATCAAGTAAAGTGCCATCCATATCGAAAATTATGGTAGGTTTTTCAGAGCATTTTGACATATTTAGGTTTTCTATGTTTAAAGCAACAGCAGCACCACAAGATCCAATGATTTTGCAGTTTGTGCCCATTTTGACACAAGCCTGTGAAATTTTGCGAGAAGAATATCAGCGTTATTGTTCTGGTGCGGCTTTTGATGTCATCAAAAAAAATGATAATTCTCCGGTGACTCAGGCAGATTTTCGGGTCGATACTTATCTGACCCAAGCTTTGGCAGAGATTTCCAGCTTGCCTTTACTGTCTGAAGAAGGACAGGAACATGAACGCCGCTCATGGTCAGAATTCTGGTTACTGGATCCGTTAGATGGCACTAAAGAGTTTTTGCACCAGCGCCCCGAATTTACCATTAATTTGAGTCTGGTCAGAGGCAGTTTGACCACTTTTGCCATATTGGCGGTTCCAGAGCAGCAACTGATTTATTTCTGTCCTGAGCAGGGCTTGCCTTATAAATATGATATTCAAACTAGAACATGGTTTGCTTATGCAATGTCTTCGACATCTAAAATGATTGCTGTAGGGTTGAGCCAAAGTAGCCAGCAGAAACCGAAATATCTCGAATATTTACAAAGTTTGGCCAAGCTCACGGACTACACTGAATTTAAAGCGGGCAGCGCTTATAAATTTTGCATGATGCTGGAAGATCAGGTGGATATCTATCCACGTTTTCATCCGACCTCGGAATGGGATACCAGCGCTGGTCAATGTATGCTCGAACGGATTGGGGGTGGCTTGGTCGATTTAGAAGGTCGCCCATTTATTTATAATCATCGGGATACTTTGCTGAATGGCGGATTCATTGCTTATAAGAATAATGATATGAAAATTATTGCATTGCAGGCGGTTTCTGACATGCAGGCCGAGCATTGAGCAAAATTCTGAGCGTGTTATAGTGGTGCTTAACCTATTACCAAATCCAGAGTTGGCTGTAACGTGTCCCTGAAACTGCTTCCACCGAGTATGTTGAGTGCAATTGATTTATTGCCCGATGTAC
Source organism: Acinetobacter lwoffii (assembly GCF_024129715.1). Classification (GTDB taxonomy): domain Bacteria; phylum Pseudomonadota; class Gammaproteobacteria; order Pseudomonadales; family Moraxellaceae; genus Acinetobacter; species Acinetobacter lwoffii_U. The sequence continues at coordinate 101,228 of NZ_JAMXXM010000002.1, read as the reverse complement.
AGACGCCTGTCACCTTATTTACACGGCATTCGATTCGTGAAGAGGTTCCGGGTCAAGGTTTGGCAGGCTATGATCTGCAACTGACCAATCAGGGGCGGGATCTGGCGCAGGAATGGGGTGCTTATCTGGCTGATCAAACTGATCGTGTGATTCATCACTGTATTTCAAGTCCGATCCAGCGGTGTATTGATACCGCTGCATTGATGATTGAAGGGGCAGATGCGGTTACCCCTGAGCAGAATACCCATCGTATTGAAATTATTGAACAGGGACTTCTGATGGAGCCTGGCAGCTTTGTGCTGGATATTCAAAAAGCTGGGCCTTATTTTGCCAAGCAGGGTGCACTCGGTTTTATTAACAGTTTTGTCAATAATGCCTTGCCTGGGATGAAACAGCCGATTCATGGCGTGGTGGATGTACTGGAACTGATTTACAACACCCATCCACAAAATAAATATGGGCTGAGTTTGGCTGTCAGCCACGATACTATTCTCGCAGCGATGATTGCAGTGATGTCAGGGCGTCAAGACGTCAGTCGGGAAGACTGGCCAAAAATGATGGAAGGTCTGTTTGTCTGGTTTGAAGGTGATGTGTTTTTGGAGTCCAAACTGAAATGGATCTGGCGCGGTCAGGTACATGAACTGGATATTGCTGATTTTAAACGTTCCCAACTTTCTTAAATTAAATTGATCTATTCAAAACTCAATTGTTCACAGCAATTGAGTTTTTTATTGGGGAGTTAGAAATTATAAAGATGGTGGGGCGTTTCATATTGATCATTCAATAAAGTTCAGGCTAAAACGATAAAAATAAATTTTAAACTGCACCTTTTACATTTATAGGGTGAAAATTCAATAATGTAAGTATAAAAATTATCTATGCTTAATAAATATAGAAATATTCATCTTGAGGAAAATTATGAAAGTTATCACAATTTTTAGCCTGATCGCGATTTTGGGTTTAACCGCATGTCAAAAGCGGGACACTGACAATACGAAACAGGATAAAACCACTTCGCCATCCTCTATGGATAAAGATCAATAATCTAAAAGAGAGGGAGATTCAGGTTTTTATCTCACAGTATCGCATTGACTGGATGAGTGCTGTCTAAACAAATTATTTTTCTGAATGAGTCATTATATTTTTTAGTTTCTTCAAATTCCAGACACAAAAAAAGCCCTAAAAAGGGCTTTTTTCATTTGCGATTAGTTAGAAGCTAGTGCTTTAACTTGCGCGTTCAAGCGGCTCTTATGACGAGCTGCTTTGTTTTTATGGATGATGCCTTTGTCAGCCATACGGTCGATTACTGGAACAAGCGATTTGTACGCTTCAGTAGCAACTGCATAGTCATTAGTGCTGATAGCAGCTAATGTACGTTTAAGATAGGTACGAACCATAGAACGCAAGCTTGCGTTGTGTTTGCGTGCTTTAACGTTTTGACGAGCACGTTTTTTAGCTTGAGCAGAGTTTGCCACTCGTGCACTCCTTGAAATAGATTGGTCTGGGCGGGCTGAAACTCAACTGAAAACCAACATCAGAGGAATTATCACCAGCCCGTAAACAAGTGCCATATTTTGATTAAACTAAGCACCGAAGTCAAGTCTTGACATGCTTTGACAACATTTTAGATGCAGAAAAATTCTAAAGAAAACGTTAGATTAGTATTCCACCCAGGAGATCGTATAAAAAATGACTAAATCACTGACTCATCCCATCGTGATAGGTGCCACTGGCTTGGTGGGAAAACAACTGATAAAACGTTTGCAAGATGAGCCGACTTGCCAGCAGATTACTGCAGTGGTCAGAAAACATCAAAATGATCTGGATGCTTTGGATAAAGTTCAACAACTGGTACTGGAAGATTTCCTGATGTTGAATGATCAGGATGTCAGCAAGCATAGCCATGGTTTTAGCTGCCTGGGCAGCACCATGAAAAAAGCCGGATCCAAACAGGCATTTTATAGTATTGACTATACCATAAATGCTCACTTTGCAGAGCTGTTACAGCAAACCTCAGCCCATTATCTTTTGCTAAGCGCAATGGGTGCCGATTCCCAATCGCATTTTTACTATAATCGGGTCAAAGGTGAACTGGAAGAATATATACAAACATTGTCCTTGGACAGAATCAGTTTGATTCGACCTTCATTGCTCATTGGTGAACGTCCAGAGCAGCGTTTTTTGGAAGATATCGCGCAGCAGGTTTACGACAAAGTATCGCGTTTTATTCCGGATAGTTTTGCGTATAAGCCAGTGACAGCCGAGCAGGTGGCTCATACTATGGTCGAGGCCGCGCTAACTCAGACGGTAAAATTTGAAATTTATGATAATTTACGCATACAAAAAATGAAATGAGGGGAAAACACCGTGTCTACAGCAGCATTTGTTACCTGTGACTTGTTAGATGATCATCCAGAATTAGAGCTTCAGGTGGTGACACCTTGCCTGGACGGTAAATTTTTTAAGAGTTATGGGGCGCGCAAAACCTTTGGCGGTCAGATTGTGACAGTAAAATGTTTTGAAGATAACTCGCGGGTGAAAGAGTTGTTGGCCACAGATGGAACAGGCAAGGTCCTGGTCGTAGATGGCGGTGCATCCATGCGCTGTGCCTTGATGGGTGACCTGATTGCAGAATCAGCGGTAAAAAATCACTGGAATGGCGTAATTATTTATGGTTGCGTTCGTGATGTCGATGCGATTGCTGAACTTGATCTTGGTGTGCATGCATTGGCGGCTATTCCGCAAAAGAGCAACCGCAAGGGTGTGGGTGAAGTTGATATCTCTCTCTGTTTTGGTGGTGTCACGTTTAATGCAGGCGAGTATGTCTATGCAGACAATAATGGTATTGTGGTGTCTAAAACAGCATTAGTGGCTTAATCGGCCGGAATCTGCATTTCTGCATGAAAGAATAACAACAAAACTTATCTGTACCCTGAAAGACAGGATGCCTAGATTCTGTCTTTCATTCATATAAAACAAAAATAGGAAAATACTATGTTGAGTCATCAAATTAAAGTTGTACAAGCTTTGGCCTCTTCAATCGCTGAAGGTGGACGTGGGATGGTGGGTACACCGTTTCCAAATCAGCCTGAAAAAGCCTTGAAGCTCTATGAATACGAGGGTTCACCATTTTGTCGTCGGGTGCGTGAAGTCATGACCTTGCTAAATCTGGATTATGAAGTTTATCCATGTCCACGAGGGGGTACTCATTTCCGTCCTGAGGTGCAGCAATTGGGTGGAAAACTGCAATTTCCTTTTTTAGTTGATGAAAATACCGGTGATCGACTCTATGAGTCTCAGGATATTATCGATCATCTGTTCAAGCATTATGGCAAAACCGGCAAAACTCCCAAGAAATATGCTCACTATCCTAAAATTCCAGTGGCTGCAATTGCGGGAACCGTCCTCAATGGTTTACGCGGCGGAATGGTGAATCCCAAGATTAAGGATCGGCCAACACCTGAACTGTTATTAGAATTATGGGGCTTTGAGGCCAGTCCTTATACCCGAATTGTACGCGCCGTTTTGAGTGAACTGGAAGTGCCGTTTGTTTTTCATAATGTCGCTAAAGAGCGCTGGCAAGATTATGGACCGGCCAAATTGCGTTTAAAACCGGGAAAATATGAACCACTACCAGGCGGTAAGCGTGAACATTTGTTTGAAATGATGGGAAATAATATTCAGCTTCCCTATCTGGTCGATCCAAATACAGATACCAAAATGTTTGAATCGGCTGAGATTGTGAAATATTTAAAACAGCAATACGGTACTGCTTAAAGTAGACAGCTCGTATAACTTCAAAAGATTTTCTATCTTGAACTGCCATCTGCTAAACAGATGGCATTTTTTATGTCTATGATATGGAAAACGGGCGTAAGCGTTTCTCGCTGCTTAAAACTTCAGATAATAAAAAATAAATAAATCATGATTTTTAGTGTGATTTTGTTTATATTTTAATCTTAAAGGGGATATATAAAAATAAATATAAGGGGCGTGCTTATGACAGCATCGGAGGCAGTCTTGCCAGTACCAGTATTAATCGTTGAAGATGAATATGTCATCCAGCGCCGTTTAAAAATCATATTAAGCAATCTAGGTTATCAGGATGACGTTCTGTTATTTGCCAATACGGTGAAAGAAGCATATGCCGTTTTGCAGCAACAGCCGATTGCACTGGCCTTAGTAGATTTGGGTTTACCAGATGGAAGTGGGATTTCAATTATTGAAAAAATCCGCGAACAGGACGCACAAGCGTTGATTCTGGTGGTGTCTGCCTGGAGTACCCAAGATAGCCTGTTTAGGGCAATTCAGGCCGGTGCGACCGGTTATGTGCTGAAAGAACGGGATGATGTTGAAGTCGCCTTGGCTATTCGCAGTATTTTGCGTGGCGGTGCACCGATTGATCCCTTTGTTGCCCGTGAAATTTTAAAACAGATTTCTATTCCCACCATTTCAGGAACAGTAGAACAGAACAGGCCAGCTGCGGATCAGGAAACGCTCACACAGCGGGAGCAGGAAATCCTGTCCTTGGTTGCGCAAGGTCTGAGTAATCGTGAAATTGCCGAGCAGCTCTGTGTATCACGCTATACCGTCGAAAGTCATATCAAGCATATTTACCGCAAACTCTCGGTCAGTAAACGTACCAAGGCGGTCAGTACCGCACGGCATCTGGGAATTCTGTAATGTCATCTGCCTGTTCCAGAAGCAGCAAACGGCAGCGACTGAAATGGATCGGTGTTTTTGTCCTGTGCAGCTGGCTTTGCTTGTTCTGTAGTATCAGTCAGGCACAAAACCATTTTCAGATTAATGATCTTTGTCAGGTGAAGATCGAATATATTCAGAAGGTTCAGGCTCAGGGTCCTACCGAGATGCCGACATCGGGCTGGCAAAGCGTACGTTTGCCGGATAACTGGCAGAATAACTGGAAGAATTATCATGGGGGTGCCTGGTACAAGATTGTCTGGCGTTGGTCATGTCAGGACAATATTCGTCTTGCAGAACCGGTTGCCTTTTCTATTGATTATATTAATTCGGCAGGTGCCGTGTTCCTGAATGGTGACTTGCTTTGGTCTGACCGGAACTTGCAAGAGCCCTTGTCGAAAAGCTGGAATATGCCGCGTTACTGGGTTTTCCCGATTAGCGGTTTGCGTAAAGACAGTAATGAAATCCTGATTTATGTAAATGGCTACAGTTTCCAAAGCGCGGGCCTGGGCAATATTCAGTTTAATAATGTGTTGGTGAATAGCCAGCAGTATTTGGAAAAAATCTGGGATCGCCGTACCGTATTCCAGATCAATATGATTTTCTCTGCCACGATTGGGCTGATCTGTTTCATTATCTGGTTATTCCGGCGTTCAGAAACCACTTTTGGCTGGCTGGCACTCAGTTCACTGTTGTGGATTCTGTTTATTTCCAATGTCTTGACTACAGAAAATTTTCCATTTCACTCCACGATTTCGGCAGCTAAAGCCAATATGCTTTTTTTTATTGCCTATATCCATTGTTTTTGTCTGTATCTGATCCGCTTTGTAAAACAGAAATTTAAGCAGTTGGAGCGAGGATTTATTCTGGTCAGCGTTCTGTCCAGCTTACTGGTTATGATCAGTTCCTTGGATTATCTGGAGCAGGTACTGGGCGGAGTGTTTATCATCTATGTATTGCTCTTTATTAGTTGTACTGTATATGTCAGCTATCAGGCCATCAAAACCCGAAATGGAGAATATCTTTTCCTGACGCTGTGTCTCTGGGGGATTTTGCTGTGTGTAGTCATCGACCTGATCATGTTGAACCAAACCCAGGTCAATGAATTTTCACCTTTATCCCCCTATACCTCACCGATTATTACCCTGTTTGTCGTGCTGATTATGGGCACACGCTTGAATCGTAATGTCAGGAAAATCGAAAAATTTAATACCCAGTTAGAACGTAAAGTTCAGCAGGTCAGTGCCGACCTGAATAAAAGCCTGAGCGATAAACATCAACTGGAGCTGACGAATGTTCGTCTGCAAGAACGGATTAATCTGTCACATGAACTGCATGACGGGTTGGGAGGGTCTATTGTCCGTTCCATGATTCTGGTGGATCAAAGTAGCGAAACAGTTTCTAAACAGCAGTTTCTTTCCATGCTGAAACTGCTCAGAGATGATCTCAGACAAATCATTGACAGTGGTTCATCTATTGAAAATAAAGTCCCACAAACGCCGGTACTCTGGATCGCACCGGTACGTTATCGTTTTACCCAGCTGATGGAAGAAATGGGGATTGTAGTTGAATGGTCATTTCCAAAAGTCTGGCAGCGTGAACCGACGGCATTACAGTGTTTGACCTTGATCCGAGTAGTCGAAGAAAGTCTGACCAATATCATTAAGCATAGTCAGGCCAGTCAGGTAAAAGTCAGTCTGGAATATTCCCAGCCACATCAGCTTACTTTAAGCATTCAGGATAATGGCATCGGTTTCGATGCTGACATGGTGCAAAAAAATGGCCTGAGTATTGGAATGCGCAGCATGAAAATGCGGGTTGAGCGCATGGGAGGATTGTTCCAGATTGAATCTGAACAAGGAGATACGCTGATTCGTGTTGTATTAGAGCTGTATCAGCCTTAAGTAACTAGAATTTTAGTAGAAAATAAAAAGAGGATCATGTGATCCTCTTTTTATTATCGCTTAACGAGTCGTTAAACGCTTACTCGTCGTCAGCAGGTGGAACCAACATCAACACGGCTTCATTCAATAATGCTGCAACATCTTCCAGAATTTCTTCATCAGCGAAGTCTTCACTGAATAACAGCGCTTCACCATCTGCAAGCTGTTTGAGTTTTGCGGTAAATGTCTCAGAGATGCACACACCCTCACCATTTGCCCAGAACAGAACGTCGCCGTCCGTTTCAGTATAAAGCAGGCGTGACGCAGGTTCGAGCATCAGGCTATAGCCCTGATCGAGTGCTTCTTCCAGATCACCTGTACCGATTTCTTCTGCTTCAGGCAGGTTTTCAGGATATTTAGGTTCGGACATCAAGCTCATGATGGCATCTTCGAGAACATTGGAATTATGCAGTTGCTGCATGATGTGTTCTTTCAGATATTCCAGCTCATTGCTGCTCACTTCACCGATAGCACCGACTTGATCACGGATGATATCCAGCAATGGGTTACGCAGCGTTTCATTTTCAGAGAATTTATCCCCGACACGATCCATCATGTCACTGATATTTGGCATGCGGAAACCGAATGAATAAGTCAGGCAGTCATCTTCAGCCACGCCGTAATGAGCCAGACCAGGCGGCACATAGAGCAAGTCGCCAGGTGCCAGCACTTCATCAAAGTCCACTTCTATTTCAGGCAATAATTTAAGCGGTTGACCCGGAACAAATGGAGTTTCGGTATCACACATTTGCCCAAGCTGCCAGCGACGATGGCCATAGCCTTGTACCAGAAACACATCATAGAAATCGAAATGCTTGCCGACTGAACCGCCTTGCGGTGCATAAGACACCATGATGTCATCGCGACGCCATTGTGGAATAAATGGGAATTTTTTCCAAAGTGCCGACAGGTCAAATGAATAGTGATCTACAGCCTGAACCAAAAGTGTCCAGAGTTTTGGCATTTTCTGAAAATCTGCTTTGAGCAAAGGTGAAGATTTCACGCTCCATTGATTCGGATCACGATCTTTCTGCTTGATGAGACGGGCAGTGACATGTTCTTCAAGCGCAAGTTCCATCACATCATTGGGTTCAAGCAAACTGGCGATTTCAGGCATCGCATTACGCACCAGTAATGGTTTCTTTTGCCAGTATTCGCTAAGGAATTGTTCAGCGGTGATGCCGCCTAAAACGTCTAAAGGTTGAGACATAGATTACAGCCTGAATTTAAAGAGAGAGATTAAGGAACTAAAATTTTTAATTCACGAAGAATATTGCATAGCTTGATCATCGGCATACCCATCAGTGTGGTCTGGTCTTGCCCGGTCATTTCTTCAAACAGGCTAATTCCTAAGCTTTCACATTTGAAACTGCCAGCACAATGCAGTGGCTGTTCAATCTCGACATAGCGCTCGATTTCGGCCTGAGAAAGTTTACGAAACTTGACTTTATAGTGTTCGACCAGACTTTGTTCAAAACCCGTCGATTGTTGCTGTACACTGAGCGCCGTACTGAAATAGACAATCTTGTCCGAGTTAGCTTGGAGCTGGCGAATGGCTTTTTCAGTCGTTAACGGTTTACCGATAAAAATATCCGGTGCACCTTCACGCCATGCCACCTGATCCGAGCCGATCACAATCGCTTCAGGATTCTGTTCGGCAATATATCTGGCTTTCTCGAAAGCTAGTCGTTGTGCCAGATCATCTGCGTGATTTTCCCCGCGAGGAGATTCATCAATATCCGGTACCATGGAAATATAATCAATATGCAGACGATCCATCAGCGCTTTGCGGGTTTGACTGGATGATGCCAAAATAATCTGTACAGAATTCATTAGACAGCATATTCCTCAAGAATATTTAACGGCACATAAGCCAGAACAGCTTTGTGACAGGCTTGCAGCTTGATTGGAGGTGCTTGACCTGCTTCATAGGCTTCGACCCAGCGCGTTACGCAGATACACCAGAAATCGCCAGGTTGCAGGCCGGGGAAATCCAGTTCAGGCAAAGGCGTAATCAGGTCATTACCGACTTTTTGAGAAAAATTCAGAAATTCTGAAGTCATTTGCGCGCAAACCGTGTGCTGGCCCAGATCAGTGGTCGCAGTATGGCAAAAGCCATTGCGGAAATAACCGGTAATCGGATCGAAGCAACAGCTGGACAAAGGCTCACCTAACACGTTCAAACGGTTAAGATTTGGATCAGGATGTATCGACATAGGGACTGAATCTAAAAGAGGCTTTTTTCTATCATAACAAAACTTTGGCATTCATAATGTTTTCTGCAAAAGATGCTAACCTTTTTCTGCATAATCATTTAAAATCGCCTGGTTTTAATATCTATAAAGTGAGCTCTACATGAACTTTCAGCGTATGACTGACCTCGATTTAGCAGGTAAACGTGTTCTGATCCGTGAAGATTTAAACGTTCCTGTTAAAAATGGTGTGATCACCAGCGATGCGCGTCTTCGTGCAGCATTGCCAACGATTAAAGCAGCATTAGAAAAAGGCGCTGCAGTCATGGTGTATTCTCATCTGGGTCGTCCGGTTGAAGGTGAGCCTAAGGCTGAACAGTCACTTGCTCCTGTAGCGGCTTACTTGACTGAAGCTTTGGGCCAAGAAGTGAAACTGTTCACTGACTATTTAGATGGCGTTGATGTTCAGCCAGGTCAGGTGGTTCTGCTTGAAAACTGCCGTTTTAACGTCGGCGAGAAGAAAAACAATCCTGAACTTGCAGCAAAATATGCAGCACTTTGCGACGTATTTGTAATGGATGCCTTTGGTACAGCGCACCGTGCAGAAGCATCTACTGAAGGCGTAGCGCGTTTAGCGAAAGTTGCAGCAGCAGGTCCTTTACTGGCAGCTGAACTGGATGCACTTGGCCGTGCACTGCAAACGCCAGAAAAGCCAATGGTGGCGATTGTTGCGGGTTCTAAAGTCTCTACCAAGCTGGATGTTTTAACCTCACTTTCTGATATCTGTGATCAATTGATCGTGGGTGGTGGTATTGCCAATACTTTCCTTGCTGCAGCAGGCTATAACGTTGGTAAATCACTGTGTGAAAAAGACCTGATCGATACAGCAAAAGCCATTGCTGCAAAAGTATCAGTGCCACTTCCTACTGACGTTGTGGTTGCAGATGCCTCTGAAATCAACTTTGAGGATTTCCTGGGTTCATTGGCTGCTGCGAAAGCAACGGTGAAAAACGTTGCCGATGTTGCTGACAACGACATGATTCTGGATGTAGGTCCGGAAACTGCGAAAGCATTTGCAGAAATTCTGAAAACCTCTAAAACCATTCTTTGGAATGGCCCGGTTGGCGTATTTGAAGTCGATCAATTCGGTGAAGGGACTAAAACTTTATCTTTAGCAATTGCTGAATCGGAAGGTTTCTCGATCGCGGGTGGTGGGGACACACTTGCTGCGATTGATAAATATGAAGTGGCTGACAAAATTGGTTATATCTCGACGGGTGGCGGTGCATTCCTTGAATTCGTTGAAGGTAAAACTCTTCCTGCAGTTGCGGTACTATTAGAACGTGCTTAATTGCATGTCCTAAGCTAAAAAGCTGGCCCAGTGCCAGCTTTTTTTATGTCATTTTTTTGACAGTGAAAACTTACCCTTCATGGCTTCGTCATTAAAATGCAATAAATCTGTCATAAGATGCAGTAATTAAATCACCAAATGACGAGAATACGTGATGAAGAAACAGTTAACTATCGCAGTATTATTAGCAGCTTCTCTGGCACTGACTGCATGTGCAAAACAGGAAAGCACACCAGAAGCTGAAGCAGAAAGCTCGGCAGCAGTGGCGGATCAGGCGGTGACTCCAGAACAGCAAGCTGCCATTGATGCCATTGATCAGCCAATTCTAGACGAAAAAAATACCGATATCCCGGCTGAAGTTGCCAATGCACCAGCCGATGAAGCAACTGCAGACGAGTCAGTTGCTGCGACTTCAGAGCCTGTAGCACCTTAATCCGGTTGATGTGACACAAAATCCCTGCAAATGCAGGGATTTTTTTTAAATAGTGTTATTTGTTGCTGAATTGAAACCTTTGAACATGTAGAATATGTGGCATTCACTGGGAGGATATTATGGCTCTTATTTCATTGCGCCAGCTCTTGGATCACGCCGGCGAACATGCTTACGGCGTACCAGCATTTAACGTAAACAACTTAGAACAAATGCGTGCAATTATGCTTGCAGCAGATGCAACCAATTCACCTGTTATCGTACAAGCATCTGCGGGTGCGCGTAAATATGCAGGCGCTCCGTTCTTGCGTCACCTAATTTTGGCTGCAATTGAAGAATGGCCACATATTCCAGTGGTAATGCATCAAGACCACGGTACCAGCCCTGACATTTGTCAACGTTCAATCCAGTTAGGCTTTTCATCAGTAATGATGGACGGTTCACTGGGTGAAGACGGTAAAACACCAACTTCATATGAATATAACGTTGATGTGACTCGCCGTACAGTTCAAATGGCACATGCGTGTGGCGTATCTGTTGAAGGTGAAATCGGTTGTTTGGGTAGCCTTGAAACAGGTATGGCGGGTGAAGAAGATGGCGTAGGCGCAGAAGGCGTACTGGATCATTCTCAACTCCTGACTTCAGTTGAAGAAGCGCGTAGCTTCGTTGCTGATACCAATGTTGATGCGCTTGCAATTGCAGTAGGTACTTCACACGGTGCGTACAAGTTCACGCGTCCACCTACAGGTGATATTCTTGCGATTGACCGCATTAAAGAAATTCACGCAGCACTTCCAAACACACATCTTGTCATGCACGGTTCAAGCTCTGTGCCACAAGAATGGTTGGCAGTGATTAACCAGTATGGCGGCGACATCAAGGAAACTTACGGTGTTCCGGTTGAACAGCTGGTTGAAGCGATCAAACACGGCGTGCGCAAGATTAACATCGATACTGACTTGCGTTTAGCATCTACCGGTGCAATGCGTCGTATGATGGCAGAAAAACCAAGCGAATTCGATCCACGTAAATTCTTCAGCGCAACTGTAGATGCAATGAAGCAAATCTGTATCGATCGTTACGAAGCTTTTGGTACTGCAGGCAATGCAGACAAGATTCGCCCAATCTCTTTAGAGAAAATGGTGTCACACTATAAATAATTCCCAGTGAATCATTTATAAAAAAAGCCCACTGCAAATGTGGGCTTTTTTGTAGACTCATAAATATCAAGAATAAGAGCAGCATATGGAACTGATTTTCGCAGCAGCGCTATGCAGCGTTGCGGTCTCAATATTATTAAAAGTCGCCAAAAATAAGGGCTTGAGTCCGATACACATGATTAGCTGGAACTATATGACAGCTAGTCTCTTGTGTTTTTTCTGGTTTAAGCCTGATATTCAGCATATTTCAATGTCTCAGACGCCTTGGTTGCTTATTCTGGCTCTGGGTATTTTGCTTCCGAGCGTATTTCTGTTTTTGGCCAAGGCTTTGCAAACGGCTGGAATTTTAAAAACCGAAATTGCCCAGCGACTTTCTGTAGTTTTGTCACTGGCTGCAGCCTATTTCATTTTTCAGGAACAGTTTAATCAGCTGAAAATACTTGGGATCGCTTTAGGTATTGGAGCAGTGCTGTGCATCCTGTTTTCACATCGACAAAGTACAGGACAGAGCAGTCAGGGAATGTTGTATCTGGGCTTGGTCTGGGTCGGTTATGCACTGATTGATGTATTGTTGAAATATACAACCAGTCTGGGCCTCCAATTCGCGGTGGCGCTGAATCTAATGTTTGTTTGTGCCCTGATCATTTCGATGGGCTATCTGTTAATCAAATATAAAAGCTTGGGCTCGATGCAGAATATCGGCGCTGGTCTGTTATTGGGTTTCCTGAATTTTGCCAATATTGCTTTCTATGTCAAAGCCCATATGCTGCTTAAGGATTCACCTGCGATCGTCTTTGCTGGCATGAATATTCTGGTGGTGGTATTTGGTGTGATAGCAGGTCTGGTATTCTTTAAAGAACGGCTCAAACCTGCAAGTACTTTAGGATTACTGCTAGGCTTGACTAGTGTGATTTGCCTAGCTTATGCAATGTCTGCTTGACATAAGAGGATGCAAATTCAATCGGATGTCGGAGCAGGTCACCTGCTTCGGCCAGTCCAAGCAATAAACCGGACTGTTGGCAGTCTGGACAGTGCGGATAACGATGCTGTTGCTCTTTATAGTGCTGGAGATAAATTTTATCGCAATGATGGCATTCAAATTTCAGGGATTTGGATGTAAGGAGCGACATAGATGACCTCTATTGTTATTCTATTAGATGTAAATTAAATAAAGCAAAAAATAGGCCCGAATTGACATGGAAAGGGGCGCTTGACCCCTTTTATAGCATAAATTCCTTACAGTTTGGTGAAAATATCTTCAGCGGCAAGACGTGATTTAGGGAGTTTGGCATTGAAATCATTTTCACTGCGATAGCCTAAAGTCAGCAATACAGAAGGGATCAAACCCTGTTCTGCAAGTTGTAATTCTTCACTAATCATCTCTCCGTCAAAGCCGCCAATTGGTGTGGCATCAACCCCTTCAATTCCGGCAGCCAAGAGCATTTGACCGAGTGCAATGAAGGTCTGGTTTTCAGCCCAACGCTGAATATCACCTTTTTCATTACGATAATAATGAATATAACCTGCACGGGTATTTTTCTGACCTTCTTTGGCTGATTCATCTTTAAAACGGCCACTGAGATCATCGCGGTTCAATAAGTTTTCTAGATGCAACTCATTAATGTCGGCTTTGGTGCAGAATAAAATGGTATGTGAAGAATCCAGAACTTTGGGTGCATTGTAGGCATAAGTACCAACCAAGGCTTTGGCAATGCGCTGTTTGGCGGCATCATGATCGGCAATAAAAAAATGCCAAGGCTGAATATTGATCGAAGAGGGTGCCAGACGCAAAATTTCTAACAAGCGTTCAAACTGTTCTGCTGGGATTTTCTTGCTAGGATCATAGGCTTTAGTGGTATAGCGGGTCTGTGTGATCTTGAGTAAATCCATCAATGGACTCCAATCTTTTTAAATAAACAGCGAGTAGAAGTTTTAAATATATACATTTTTCACATCCCCTGATTATTACAATAAAAAAGCATCAGGCAAAGCCTGTTTTGAGATGATCTTGAGCTGGATTCAAGCAAAACTTAGAGTTAAATCAGATTAAAATCCAGTTTTTGTCTATTGGCACTTTTAAGCGAGAAGCGTTTAATAAGAGGCATCGCCAGCAACATGCAAATAGGTTAGCGGATGCAAGTGACCAATTACTTTAAACACAAACTGAAAACCCAGCAGCAAATCGGCTTATGGATTGGCAGATGCCTATGGAACCGAGATTGCGGCAAATGCAGGTTATGACTGGCTGCTGATTGATGGTGAGCATGCACCCAGTGATTTGAGAACGACTTTGTCGCAACTGCAAAGTATTGCTGCTTATCCCTCGCAAGCAGTAGTACGACCACCCATTGGTAGCGTACAACTGATCAAGCAACTCCTTGATATCGGTGCACAAACGCTGTTGATTCCGATGGTAGAAACCGTGGAACAGGCCGAACTCATGGTCAGGGCAGTCCGTTATCCGCCTGAAGGAATTCGTGGCGTTGGTGCTGCACTGGCACGTGCCACCCGCTGGAACAGCATTCCAAATTATTATCAGACGGCACATGAAGAAATCTGTTTATTAATCCAGATTGAATCGGTCACAGGACTTGAAAATCTGGATGCTATTCTTCAGATCGACGGGATTGATGGCGTGTTTATTGGCGCCGTTGATCTATCTGCCACTATGGGTTATCAAGGTGATCCGAATCATCCTGAAGTACAAAAAGCTGTAATTGATGCAATCCAGCGGATTCGTTCTGCAGGCAAAGCTGCAGGAATTCTGTCAACCCAGCATGAAGTGACGCAAAAATATATCGAACTTGGCACTGAGTTTGTAGCAGTGGGCGTAGATACCAGTATTTTGATGAATTCCTTGCGTGATCTATTGGGGAAATATAAAAAGGATATCAATGTGATTAATCCGACTAGCGGTTATTAATCAACAAGAGATTCTGAATGAATAGCTTGCTTAGATTTTTAGTTTATTTTTAACCGGAAATTCTTTAGATGAGCTATTCATTCAGCCATAAGAAAATCATAATGAACCTTCAAGATGCAGAACAATTTTTACAAGAACAGCAGAACATCTTAGAGAACCAACGTCAGCAAAAAACTAGACGAGTGCAACAAGCCTTTTTTATGATTCACGTACTGTTTGTAGCCTTAAATGCTATTCTCTTGATCCTAAATTATCAAAAGACGGGAGAGTGGAACTTGCTGTACCTCGGGCTGAGTTTCATGTCTCTAATATTGATTTTAAGGTATTTAAAGACAGGTTTTGTTTATCAACGGAAATGAAGTAACGTTAAAATGAATTTTAGATCATAAAAATCAAAAGCCTAATAATTAACAAAGCATGAAAAAAGTTCTTAAAAATCCCATTCTATTGTCATTACAATGTAATTTTGCTTTTGCTGGATAAATAGCTTACACTGGCTGCACTTCAAGCAAGTACTGTTCTTGCTTCTATTATTATTTTAAGCTGATTGTGATGTACTTTTTAGTTCAAGTATTTGAACTCAAATAAGATCTACTAACCATAGAACTATTATGTAAACTAGGTTGTTATTAATCTCTCTCCATATAGTCACAAAAAGCTCATATCGTGTGAGTAAATATTTTGATCAAAATCAATGAATGGCATATTGCCACTGCCGCTGATGGCAATGAAATTAACGTGAAACTGGTTCCATTAAA
Organism: Acinetobacter lwoffii; assembly: GCF_024129715.1. GTDB lineage: Bacteria > Pseudomonadota > Gammaproteobacteria > Pseudomonadales > Moraxellaceae > Acinetobacter > Acinetobacter lwoffii_U. Next base: position 85,770 of record NZ_JAMXXM010000002.1, on the reverse strand, counting down.
GCGCAAGCAAAATACAATGGACGGTTTTATCTGGGTTGAGGTCGGTAAAATGATTCAATTGCCAACGGGTGAGGAATTTCAGTTCAATCTCGATGGTAAAAGTTTCTATACTGGGGTAAACCAGCTTTATCGTCTGTGTTAAGCAGATCAATATCGTAAAAAGTGGCTGATTAATATCGCCACTTTTTTAGTTTCAGGGTATCAAAACTTTGATCTTCCTGAATTTCCAGAATCTCTGCACTGTCTTCTTTCCAGTCGCCTAGTACAATTCTTCTTTTCTGGGCTAACTGATGAATGGCTGCGCGATGCGTATGACCATGGATTAGTACATCTACATCCTGTAATGCCAGCTCAACTGCATGTGGGTTGACGTCCATCACTTCATAGCTTTTAAACTGTTGTGCCTGATGGCTTTGTTGACGAAAGCGGTTGGCTAGTCTGGTTCGAAATGAGAGAGGGGTTTTTCTTAAGAAGCCAAGTAGCCAGGGATGACGAATAATCTTTTTAAAACGCTGATAGGAGACGTCATCGGTACATAGGGCATCGCCATGTTCCAGGCGAAAATGTGTTCCGGCAATGATTAGCTGATCGATTTCGGGAAGAAGCTGCCCGCCAAATCGAGCTAAAAATTTACTTCCTAAGACAAAATCCCGGTTGCCGGCCTGAAAATAGACTTGATTCCCAGCCTGAGTAAACTGTTTTAATGCAGTGACAATTTCGTCCAGCCATGGAGAGGTATAGTCATCACCAATCCAGGCATTGAACCAGTCACCCAGAATATACAATTGGGTATTTTGATTTTGATATTCAGTTAATAAATCTAAAAACCCCCGAACAAGTCGAGGGTGATCAGGTGACAAATGTAAATCTGAGATAAACAGATAGGTCACGAATCTTTTCCTTTTATTCCTCTCTAGATCCCTCCTTCATATGAGGGATTTTCCATTACACTGTTTTAAAGTGTTGCTTTAAAACTCATAAAAGAACGGAGAGGACGTTTTTTATTCAGAAATGATTTTTGCAGATTCGATTACTACGTTTTCTAGAGGAACGTCAGCGTGGTAGCCACGGTTGCCAGTACGTACGTTTTTGATTTCGTTCACAACGTCCATACCTTCAACGACTTTACCAAATACGGCATAACCCCAACCTTGAGCAGTTTTGCCAGAGTGGTTAAGGAATGAGTTGTTTTTCACGTTAATGAAGAACTGAGCAGAAGCAGAGTGCGGTGCCTGAGTACGCGCCATTGCAATCGTACCTTCGTCATTGGTCAAGCCGTTGTCTGCTTCGTTTTCGATTGCATCACGTGTTGCTTTTTCTTTGAAGTTTTCATCCATGCCGCCGCCTTGGATCATGAAACCATCAATAACACGGTGGAAAATTACGCCGTCATAAAAACCGTCACGTACGTATTCTAAAAAGTTAGCTACGGTTTTAGGTGCTTTTTCAGCATTGAGTTCTAGAACAATACGACCTTTATTGGTGTTTAATTCGACTTGAGGAAAACTCATTGTGTAATCTCCTGATCATGGACGAGTGCCATGGTTTTTTCTGAATGAGTGAAGCATAAGCAAACTACATTCGACAAGGCAAGTAAAAACATTATTTTCTTTGTTAAAAGCATAAAAATAATACCTTATTTATACGTTGATTTATCAAGGCATTTCAGATATTGCCCTATCAGGTACCCTATTTTGAATTGGCGTAAATTAATGATTTTACTGCTTGTACAAGCACTGATATTTTAGTTTCAGGCAACTCGCCGTATTTTCATTTTTTAAAATGGGTGAATTGAAATCAAATACCATAGTTAGCGGTTGAGAGATTATTCACCTCTAGTTAAACTAAGGAACTTTGATAATGAATATGCGTACAACCTGTGCGATTAAATATTCGTTAATCCCTTTTTAACTTTAGAAGTGAATGATTGATCATGAAGCCAAATGATGTTGTGACATCTCTGCCCGAGAACCCGACCCAAAAGAACAATGCAGTCGATTCAGTGCAGCAGCAAGAACAACAACCGGGCTTGGACTTTGTACGTCAGGTCATTACCGATGATTTAGCCGCTGGTCGTACTCAACAGGTGGTGACGCGTTTTCCGCCTGAGCCGAATGGCTATTTACATATTGGCCATGTGAAAGCAATTTGCTTGAACTTCGGAATTGCTGAAGAATTTAAAGGTGTGTGTAACCTGCGTTTTGACGATACCAACCCGGATGCCGAAGAGCAGGAATATGTGGATGGTATTGCCAATGATGTGAAATGGCTGGGTTTCCAATGGGAAGGCGAGCCGCGTTATGCATCAAGCTATTTCGATCAACTTTATACCTGGGCAGTTCAGCTGATTGAGCAGGGCGATGCCTATGTGGATTTGCAAAGCCCTGAAGAGATCCGTTTAAACCGCGGTAATTTCGTTGAGCCAGGCAAGAACTCGCCACAACGCGATGCAACGGTTGCAGAAAACCTGGAGCGTTTTGAGAAAATGCGCAGCGGTGAATATGCAGAAGGTCAGGCTGTATTACGTGCCAAGATTGATATGACTTCACCGAACGTGCATATGCGTGATCCGATTCTGTATCGTATCCTGCATTCTGAACACCATCAGACTGGCGATAAATGGAAAATTTATCCAATGTATGACTATGCGCATCCATTGTCTGATGCGATTGAAGGCATTACGCATTCACTCTGTACCCTGGAATTCCAGGATCATCGTCCGTTCTATGATTGGGTAGTGGCAAAAGTTAAATCACCATCCGTGCCACGTCAGTATGAATCGAGCCGTTTGAATGTGGACTATACCATCACCTCGAAACGTAAATTACGTAAACTGGTGGAAGGTAGCTATGTTCAGGGCTGGGATGACCCACGTATGCCAACTGTAGTCGGTATGCGTCGTCGTGGTTTCACACCTGAAGGTCTACGTGATTTCTGTCAACGTGTCGGTGTATCGAAAGTTGATGGAAGTATTGTCGATGTAGCTATGCTGGAATACTGTATTCGCCAGTCTCTGGAAAATACTGCCGCTCGTGGTATGGCTGTGTTAAATCCATTAAAAGTGACTTTAACCAACTTGCCAGCCGATATGGACCTGACCCATTCACGTCATCCGAATGTCGATATGGGCGAGCGCGTTATTCCATTGACGACTGAGCTGTATATTGACCGTAAAGACTTTGAAGAAGAGCCACCAAAAGGCTTTAAACGTCTGATTCCAGGAGGTGAAGTTCGTTTACGTCATGCCTATGTCATCAAATGTGACGAAGTCATTAAAGATGAAAATGGTGAAGTGGTTGAGCTGAAATGTTCGATTGATCCTGAAACTTTAGGTAAAAATCCTGAAGGTCGTAAGGTGAAAGGCGTGATTCACTGGGTATCTGCGACAAAAGGCGTTCCTGCGGAAGTGCGTATTTACGACCGTCTGTTTACTGAATCTGATCCTGAGGTGGGCGATGACTTCTTGGCAAACCTGAACCCTGAATCATTGAAGGTAGTTCAGGCCGTGATTGAGCCTGCTTTGGCACAAGCACAACCGGAAGACCGTTTCCAGTTTGAGCGTGAAGGCTATTTTGTGGCTGATCAATATGATCATTCCAGCGAAAAACCGGTATTCAACCGTATTCTGGATCTTAAGGACAGCTTTAAACCAGGCAAATAAGCTGGTTTAAGTCAGAATGTAAAAAGCCCAACTCTGGTTGGGCTTTTTCAATACAGCAGGGAAAATTGCATGATTGTGCGTGATAAGAATAATAGTTTGGGCTTACTGTTTGCCTGGCAGGGAACGATTCTGCCCAAGGTGCTGCCCGCATTGGTTTTGGTGGTTTTTATTTCCGCTTTACTAGTGTATTTGAGTCAGGCGCATTTCGTGAGCCTTCCTGCTGTCCCGGCAATTGGCTTTACCATTTTTGGTGTCATTCTTTCGATCTTTCTGAGTTTTAGAAATACGGCCTGCTATGATCGCTGGTGGGAAGGGCGCAAGCTTTGGGGTGCGTTGATTGCAACCACGCGTCATTTATGCCGTGACAGCCATGTGCTAGATGATCAAATCCGTGAAGTTTTGCTATATCGCATGATGCTGTTTACCCATCTATTACGTGATCGGCTGAGACAGCAAACGCCCAGTATTCAGGCTTATGAAGCCACTGCCGGTTTTGAACCCAAGTCATTTGAGCAATTGCCCATGCAAATCAATCCATCCCAATGGGTGCTGGAACAGATGCAAAAAGAGCTGGTGCAGCAATATAAGCAGGGCAAGATCAGCGATATTATTTATAATAACCTGAATCAGCACACTGTGGCTTTGGGAGATATTCAGGCTGGTTGTGACCGGATTTTGTCCACGCCATTACCATTTTCTTATTCGGTATTGTTACATCGTGCGGTTTATTCTTTTTGCTTTATCCTGCCTTTCAGTTTGCAGGCAAATTTAGGCCTGTGGACACCAATTCTGGTTGGATTGATTGCCTATATGCTACTCGGGCTGGATGAACTCAGTGCGGAACTGGAAGAGCCCTTTGGCTTGCAGGACAACGATCTGCCGCTAGATTCAATTGTGCGACTGGTCGAGCGGGAAACCCTAAGTTCTTTAGGTAAAGCACTACCTGAGGCAATTCAAGCCAGAAAAGGCTATTTGACTTGATTCCTTATCAACATCATCAAAATGTAAAACACGAACTTAAAATTTCTTGCTCACAAAAAATCATCGGCAGGCTGAGCTTTAAATTAACGATGTTTAAGATTGGTCAGGTCTGACACTTTGGTTTTAGCCTGATCTTGCAATTCACGGTATTGTTGCAAACGCAGATTGGCTTTATCTCTGAGTTTTTTCTTGATGTACAGCGCCAATGCGAAACTGGTCGTGGTCAGGGTCAGGAACATGCTGTTCATAAAACTCATCATCGAGCTGATATAACCAATCGTGGTCAGGCGATTCATCATATAAATTACTTGCGGGCTACTTTCCACACCGGTAATCGCCCAGGTACACAAATGTTCGCAATTATTAATAATCAGATGATAGTTGTTTTCATGCATTCTGGACCGCATGCGGCGCACCACTTTACGACCTTTATATTTTGCCGAGTCATAATGTTGCATATGAATTGGTTTGCCATGACTGAATTTTTCAATAGAAGTTATTTCAATCGGGCGTTTCTTGAATAAATGCGCAAAGCCGGAATAATGAATGACACGACCACGTCCGGCGTAAATCCCATGATGGGTATAACCGAAATGTTTAACCATAAGATGTGCGCCTATGGGAAACCGTTTAGTCTGTTGCATATCAGAATTAAGCCATTTAAAAAAGCATTGTCGTTTAATAGGAAGTGTACTGTGTTTTGCTAAATTAATCGATGCCTTGCCTGAGTTTCAGATCAGAATTGAAGAGTTATTAAGCCAAGTTTTAAAGGAGCTAGAAGAGAGCAGAATTTAGAACATATTCTTCTGATAAAGGTTTTAAATAGCCTAAGCAAGTACTAAAATTTCTGCAAAATCACAAGCATGGATCAAGGAAGTCATTCAACATTTTCTGCCTGATCCCTGAAGCTTTTAAAGTTGAAGTTAATAAACTATGCTGAAATAGAGAAGACCAAACCCTTAAACTAAACTTTCAAGCATAAAAAAAGCACCTGACTACGCAAGTGCTTTCTTTATACGGCTGTAACCTTGGCCGATTACTGCAATGGCAAGTGCTGAAGTTCATTCAGTTCTTTGCGGCTATAGCCGCGAGATACAAGAACCTTTTTAATTCCGATGATGATTTCTTCATCAGTAGCTTTAGAAAGTGCTTCAAGAAGCTGTTCATTTGTCTTGCAAGAGCAATCATTTTCAACACAAGCAATTTGATTCTTGTGTTCATTGTGTTGTTCATGAGAAAACAACTTTTGCCAAAAACTCATAGAGCCTTCATACAACAACCTAACATAGAGTGAAATATAGCCAATTAAATAAATAAAGCAATAGGACCTATGTGATAAAAGCAGCAGTCAGGCTAGAAAATTTCCGATTGAAGCCTAAAGGTCTAACGATATTTCTTGCTGTACAAGTCAATATTTATTATTAAATACATGATTTATAGTATAAAAAATGGAGCTTCAAAAAGCTCCATTTTTGTAACAATATAATAAATTGAAACAAATTCTTTATACTTTTTCCAACAATACACCCGTTTCAACATGATGTGTATACGGGAACTGGTCAAACATGGCGAACTTGCTGATTCTATGCGTTTGAGACAACTGTTTCAGATTGTCATATAAGGTATCTGGATTACAAGAAATGTAAATAATACGCTGGAAACGCTGTAACAGTTTCAGCGTTTCATCATCAATACCAGCACGCGGTGGATCGACAAATACCGTATCAAAATCATAAGTCGAAATGTCAATTTGTGCTTCCTGCAAACGACGGAAAACACGTTCGCCATTATAGGCTTGAGTGAATTCTTCGGCAGACAGACGCGCAACCTGAATATTTTCAATCTGGTTCTGCTCAATATTCCACTCAGCTGCATAAACTGAAGATTTGGCTAATTCAGTGGCCAAAACACGGCGGAATTTGGTCGAAAGCGGCAGGGTAAAGTTCCCATTGCCACAGTAGAGTTCCAGCAAATCTTTATCTGATTGTTCCGCTGCATCACATGCCCATTCCAGCATTTTTTGACAAACTTGTGCATTGGGCTGGGTGAAGCTGCTTTCGATCTGCTTATATTTATAGTGACGATCAAAAACAGACAGTTCTTCCACCACATATTCATCAGTCAGGACGAATTTCTGGCCACGGCTTCGGCCAATCAGTTTAATATTCAGTTTTTCCGCCAGTGCTTTTGCTGCAGGTTCCCAGCTTTCATCCAGCTTGCGGTGATAAATCAGGGAAACTAGGACTTGGCCACTTAAAGTCGCCAGAAAATGGACTTCAAATAGACGATGACCCAGATTGGCATCTGCCTTGAATGCTTCAAGTAATTGTGGCATCAAGTCATTAATGCTGCGGTCTGCAATTGGAAATTCATCAATACGAATGACTTTTTTATTGTTGTTCTCGTCACGTTCGAACATGGCATAAAACAGATCATCTTCAGTATGCCAGATCCGGAATTCAGCACGCATGCGGAAATATTTTTCAGGAGACTGGAATACTTCTAAAGCAGGTGGTTGATATTCGGCAAACTGAGCGCTGATGCGTTCAATTTTGGCTTCAAGTTGTTGCTGATAAGATGAAGTCATATGCAGTAAGAAATCGCAAATATTTTAAAGCGCAAATGGTAGCAAAAAATTGCCGATCTGCCTAAGCCTATTGTAGTCAAGCCGCTTTAAAAGCTGCATAAAAAAGACCAAACCTTCTGAGGAGAGAGGTTTGGCCATAAAGAGGAAAGATTTAAGCTAAAAATGCTGAGATGATTGGACTGATTTAGAGATTATCCATCGTCATCAAGCTGGCATTGCCGCCTGCCGCCGCCGTATTGATACTGATCGCGCGTTCAATCACAAATCGCTCGACCGGAATATCATAGTTGCCCGAACTTAAATGGGTGATACCAATAATTGGACCTTGGCGTGTTGCAATGCGTTTCTGCAAGTCAATCAGTTCAGTAGTGTCACCATGATGCAGGACGGCCTCAAATACACCTGTTTCAATATCCCGGACCACTTTAAATTGCTTGCTAACCGCGGCTGGCATGGTTGGTAAATATTTCAGAATAAAAGTATTGTTTGCCAGTACCGCAGGACGACTGCCAACCGATAAAATCGCCAGAATTTGCTGAATCTGGTCTTGATCCCTATGTGCTAACGAGAGAACGCTTTCACGTGGCAAGATCATGTATTGATTTTCCTCGCCAGTTGGGCCTTGCAGGCTAAAGCTTTGACCAGTCGCAATTTGCATAGGCGCTTTTAAAGATAAAGTTGGGAAAGTTTTAGCTACCCAGGCTTTAAACTCCTGAACAAGTTTATGTTCAACAAGTGCTGGCTCAGCTTGAGCTGCATAAGGCTGAGCCAGTTTTTTCTCGGATACTTGATGCATTAAACGATAGATATACAACGGGCCACCCGCTTTCGGGCCGGTGCCGGACAGACCTTCACCACCAAAAGGCTGGACGCCCACGACCGCACCAACGATATTGCGGTTGATATACAGGTTGCCGACTTCCGCTCGTGCAATCACGGTTTGCATGGTTTCATCAATACGCGTGTGCAAGCCCATGGTCAGGCCATAACCCTTGCTGTTGATCTGATCTAACAACTGTTCCAGTTCGCCATATTTATAGCTGATCAGATGCAGTACCGGGCCAAACACTTCACGTTCCAGATCATCCAGATTTGGAAGTTCAATCAGGGTTGGTGCAATGAATGTTCCTGGAGTTAATTCAGTCTGGTCCTGATTAAACATCAACTGATGAACTGTATGACCTTTGCTGCGCATCTGCTCGATATGCTTTTGGATATTTTGCTGGGCTTCTGCATCAATCACTGGACCAATATCGGTTTTCAGCAAGACCGGATTGCCAACGCGCAACTGTTGCATCGCACCTTTGAGCATGCTGCGTACGGCCTCCAGATTATCTTCCTGAACACAGAGGACACGCAGGGCAGAACAGCGCTGACCGGCACTGTCATAGGCAGAGCTCACAACATCCAACACCACCTGTTCAGTCAATGCAGATGAATCCACAATCATGGCATTTTGACCACCAGTTTCAGCAATCAGGGTGACGCTTTCTCCAAACTGGTTTATTCGTTCTGCCACGGTTTTTTGTAGAATTTGGGCGACCTCGGTGGAACCGGTAAACATGATGCCCTGAATACGTGGATCTGCACTGAGCTGTGCACCAATGGTTTCACCACGGCCCGGCAATAGCTGTAACACATCCTGCGGAATGCCGGCTTCCCATAAAATCTGTACGGCTTGTGCTGCAATGAGCGGTGTTTGTTCAGCCGGTTTGGCAATCACGGTATTGCCAGCGACCAGCGCTGCTGAAATCTGACCGGTAAAAATCGCCAGCGGGAAGTTCCATGGACTGATACATAGTACAGTACCTAAAGGCTGGATCTGTACATTGTCACTGAGATCCAAAACTTGAGCTGCATAGTAACGCAAGAAATCTACCGCCTCACGTACTTCGGCAATCGCATTGGCATAGGTTTTACCTGCTTCGCGAGAAAGAAGAACCATGAGCGGAAGCAAACGCTGTTCCATCAGTTCTGCGGCTTTATTCAGGCAGGCAGCACGCTCATTTTTTGGCAGATTGGCCCAGAAACTTTGTGCATTAACTGCTTGAGTGAGTGCAATTTCAGCCTGTTCAGAAGTTGCTTCATAGACTGTGCCGACCACATCCTGATGGTGTGCTGGATTGATCACTGGAACTGCATGGGGCGTATCCACGCTGCTAAATGCCGTTCCCATAGCAGCTGACTGAAATTGCGTATTTGCCAGACTGGATGCGACTTCATTTAAAATACTGAGTTCAGCATCATTGGCCAAATCGAGTCCTGAAGAGTTCAATCGTTCATCGGCATAAAGATCTTGCGGATAGGGAATATGCGGATGCTTGGCACCCAATACGCTTTCCTGTTTTGACGCCTTTAAAATGGTTTGCTGTGGATTTTCAATCAAATCTTCAATTTTCAAGGTTTTGTCAGCAATACGATTGACGAAGGAGGTATTGGCACCATTTTCCAGTAAGCGGCGCACCAGATAAGCCAGCAAGGTTTCATGATTGCCGACTGGCGCATAGATCCGGCATGGTACACCGAGTTTATTTTTCGATGGATCGCCCACGACATTTTCATACAGTGGTTCGCCCATGCCATGCAGACATTGGAACTCATATTGGCCGGCATAATACTGCTCAGGTTGTGCCAGCTGATAGATCGTCGCTACCGTTTGTGCATTGTGAGTGGCAAATTGTGGGTAGATATAATCCGGTTCAGCCAACAGCTTACGCGCACAAGCAATATAAGACAGATCCGTATGCACCTTACGAGTAAATACCGGATAATCTGACATTCCATCAATTTGGGCTTTCTTGATTTCGCTGTCCCAATATGCGCCTTTGACCAGACGAATCATCAAGCGTTTCTGGCTGCGCTTCGCCAGATCAATGATGTAATCCACTACATAGAAGCAGCGTTTCTGATAGGCCTGAATCACAAAGCCAATGCCTTTCCAGTCCTGTAATTGTGGTTCAAAACACAGGCGTTCTAACAGTTCAAGTGAAATCTCAAGGCGATCACTTTCTTCAGCATCGATATTTAAACCAATATTGTATTGCTTGGCCAAGACCGCGAGTTTCAGTACTTTTGCATAGAGCTCATCATGCACGCGATCCATTTGCGAACGCTGATAACGGGGGTGCAGCGCAGAGAGTTTGATAGAAATGCCAGGCCCGTCATAAACATCCTTATCCTGCGAAGATTGACCAATGGCATGAATGGCTTGCTGATAATCCTGATAATAACGTTCAGCATCCGGATCGGTCAGTGCTGCTTCACCCAGCATGTCATAGGAATAGCGAAAGCCTTTTTCTTCCAACGGTTCGGCATTTTTCAGGGCTTCATCAATGGTTTCACCCGTGACAAACTGCTCGCCCATCATGCGCATGGCAACATCGACAGCCTTACGGATAATCCCGCGGCCACTGCGTGCCAAAAGACCGGTCAATAAGCTAGACAGGCTTTTTTGCTGTGGGGTTTCCATCAGCTTGCCGGTCAGCATCAGTCCCCAGGCTGCTGCATTCACAAACATCAATTGGCTCTGGCCCAAATGTTCTTTCCAGTTACCTTGATTGATTTTGTCACGGATCAGCAAGTCACGTGTGGCTTTGTCCGGAATCCGCAGTAAGGCTTCTGCCAGACACATCAGGGCAATGCCTTCCTGAGAAGATAAAGAAAATTCCTGCAATAAGCCTTGGACAATACCGGCTTTCCCAGTGGAACTTTTGCGTTCACGTAAGGAATGTGCGAGATCAAAGGCAAGCGCCTGAATCTTGTCACTCATCTCGGAAGAAATTTCACTATGGGCCAATAACTCTTCGACGCATTCAGTTTCTGCACGACGCCATACCGTATTAATACGTTCTTCGTATTGGTTTTTGTGTTTAAATTCAGCAATATAATTTGAGTGCTGGGCTGAATCTAAAATTGAATCTGGGCGGAGAGTGGTTGGCATAGTGACTTCCTGTACTGCGTCAATCAGTTCTTTGAGGTGAATGAGTTTTAATCTATAATCACAGAATATTTGACGAATATCTCACTATAGTTTTCGCTTTTTTTAGAGAATAATTCTAATGCCAAGTCCTTATTTGAACCTTGACCGTATAGATATTCGTATACTGGGTTTATTGCAATCCGATGCCAAGCTATCCAATATCAAACTGGCTGAACTGGTCAATTTGTCGCCTACAGCAGCCTTGGCGCGTGTACAAAAGCTGACCCGGGAAGGTTTTATTGTGGGCTATGAAGCGCGCCTCAATCCAGTCATGTTGAATAATGGTTTTGTGGTCTTTGTTGAAATTTTATTGGATAAAACCACGCCGAATGTTTTAGATGAATTTTCCCATGCTGTGCGGCAGATTCCTGAAATTATCGAGTGTCATATGATCAGTGGCGGGTTTGATTTCGTGGTAAAAATCCGCTGTGCCAATATGGATGAGTTCCGGAAAATCTCTGGTCAGATCTTGTGGCAATTGCCCGGAATTAAAGAAACGCGCAGTTATCCGGTGATGGAAGTGATTAAAGAAAGTCAGCAGATCCATCTGAAAATGCCGGGAAAAGCCAAGTAATTTTCAAGAACTTCATTTGTGAATCTAAGAAACATAAAAGGGACGATTAAGTCCCTTTTATGTGCAAGAAAAAAGGTGATTATTTTTTCATTTCTGCCATTTCTTTTTGATACTCGGCTTTAGCCATTTCAAAGCGTTTGACCACATCAGCACTCGGTGCTTTATCCAGCAGGCTGACGATGATAATGCTGAGGGTGGCCAGAATAAAGCCTGGAATGATCTCATACAGACCGGTATCACCCATATAATTTTTCCAGACAATTACAGTCATGGCACCAACCACCATACCCACAATTGCGCCGTTGAGGGTCATTCGTTTCCAGAATAGCGACAAGATAATCAGCGGGCCAAATGCAGCACCAAAGCCCGCCCAGGCATAAGCCACCAGACCCAAAACCTTACTGTTCGGATTAATCGCCAGTGAAATGGCAATTAGGGCAATCACCAAGACCATGCCGCGACCGACCCAGATCAGTTCTTTTTGTGAAGCATTTTTACGCAGGAAACTCTTATATAAATCTTCGGTCAGGGTGGTTGAGCAGACCAGAAGCTGACAGCTCAAGGTGCTCATAATTGCCGCCAAGATAGCAGCCAGAATGATTCCGGCAATCCATGGATTAAACAGGATTTTGGTCAACTCCATAAATACCGTTTCAGGGTTTTGATTCACCACCGAAGCCAATGCGGGATTGACACTGAAGTAGGCAATACCGATATAACCGGCAGCCACTGCACCGCCTAGGCATAGAATCATCCAGGTCATGCCAATACGGCGTGCAGCAGGAATGGTTTTGACCGAATCTGCTGCCATAAAACGCACCAGAATATGCGGCTGACCAAAATAACCCAAGCCCCAAGCCAGACTGGAAATAATCGCAACGGTGCTTAAACCTTCAAGCATGCTTGAAGCATGTGGGCGAGCCGATTCAAGGATGACACTCACTTGCTGGCTGTTGTCGCCCAGAGCCAAGAAGGTAATGATCGGAGTCAGCAATAAGGCAAAAATCATCAAACCGGCTTGGAATGTATCTGTCCAGCTGATCGCCAAAAAGCCACCAATACAAACATAAAGAATCGTCGCCATCGCACCAATCACAAGCGCTGTGGTGTAATCCCAGCCAAACAGGCTTTCAAACAGTCGTGCACCTGCGACCATGCCTGAGGCACAATAAATTGCAAAGAACACCAGAATCACCAAGGCAGACAAGACCCGTAAAATACGTTTACGATCGGAAAAACGGCTAGTGAAATAATCCGGCAAGGTTAGAGCATTGTTCTGATATTCAGTATGGGCGCGCAGTCGACCTGCCACGAGTAACCAGTTCAGCCATGCACCGATAATCAAACCGATCGCAATCCAGACTTCTGACAGACCAGACAAGTAAATGGCTCCTGGAAGACCCATCAACAGCCAGCCACTCATATCCGATGCGCCCGCCGAAAGTGCAGTGACGACACTGCCCAGACTCCGTCCACCTAGAATATATTCGTCAAAATTGGAGGTGGCACGATAAGCATATAAACCGATTGCAATCATGGCGATAATATAAAACATGAAAGTAATCAGGGTGGGGTTTAAAGAAGTCATGGGCAGGTCATCCTGTAAATATGGAAATCATCGTCCAAGATGATTTTTTGTACTGAGATTGCAAGGAGGTGATTCAAGCATGGTTTAAAAATTACACTCTGTAACAATTACACAGCTTTTATGTATACCTATTGTAAATAGAGTAGTAATTCACTGAAATTGAATTAGGAATAACTTGAGCGGATAAAAGGCAATACGACGTCGAATTCAGGGGAAAAGTGGAAATTTTGAATAAATAATGAAAATATTTGAATCTTAGCCAATTGCTTACACAATCTTACAAAACTCACAGCTTTAGCGTATTGGTAATAAATCGTAGCAAATCTAGGTTAAAGTCTTCCTATTAGGCCTGTATTTGTTTGCTCATATTAATGTCACACCAAATACGGTGCATCGCCAAGAGTATTTTTTAGTGGACAATATGCTTCAAATCGAACCGACCCGCATTGAACGTGATTTATTGGGGGAAAAACAAATCCCGTTGCATAGCTATTATGGGATTCATACCTTACGTGCCATCGAAAATTTTAAGATTTCTGGATTGGCGGTGGGGCAACAAACGCACTTTATTCGTGCTTTGGCCCAAGTGAAAAAAGCTTCGGCACAAGCCAATCTGCACTTTCAAAAATTGTCCGAGCAGACCAGTACTGCCATTCAGAAAGCTTGTGATGAATTGATTCAGCATCCGGAAGCGTGGCAAACGGCATTTCCACTCGATCCTTATCAGGGCGGTGCCGGAACCTCCATCAATATGAATACCAATGAGGTGATTGCCAATATTGCCCTAGAAATGTCGGGCCATCAGAAAGGTGATTATCACATTCTGCATCCGAATGATCACGTCAATACCTCGCAATCGACCAATGATGTCTATCCAACGGCTTTGCGTCTGGCGACCTATAGCAGTCTGGATGAGTTATTGAGCGTGCTTAAAGCATTGATTGACTGTATCGATCATAAAGCTGCCGAATTTGAATATGTCATCAAGATGGGACGTACCCAGTTACAAGATGCCGTGCCGATGACCATGGAACAGGAATTCCGGGCATTTGCCACCTTATTAAAAGAAGACCTGAAGCTGATTGGACAGATGCGACAGTTATTGCTGGAAGTCAATTTAGGCGCCACCGCCATTGGGACCGGGGTGAATACACCGCCGGGCTATGCCAAGCGGGTGGTGGAAATCTTGGCGCACCTGACAGGTTTACCTTTAAAAGGTGCAGCAGATTATGTCGAGGCGACCAGCGATTGTGGCGTCTTTATTATCTTGTCGAGCAGTTTAAAACGTCTGGCAGTGAAATTGTCCAAAATCTGTAATGACTTGCGCTTGCTCAGCTCGGGGCCGCGTACAGGGTTAGCTGAAATTCGCTTACCTGAGTTACAGGCAGGTTCTTCGATCATGCCGGCAAAAATCAATCCGGTAATTCCAGAAGTTGTGAATCAGATTGCATTCCGGGTGATTGGTAATGACTTAACCATTACTATGGCTGCGGAAGCCGGGCAGTTACAATTGAATGTCATGGAACCTGTGATTGCCGTGGCGATGAATGAATCAATTCAATTATTGACCCAAGGCATGCAAACCCTGAATCAGAAATGTATTGCTGGTATTCAGGCCAATGAACAGATTTGCTTAAGTTCCGTCATGCGCAGTGTCGGGATTGTGACCTTGCTTGAACCGATTCTGGGACATGCCAAGTGTGATGAAATCGGCAAACAATGTATGTGGGAAAATAAAACCGTGCCACAGGTGGTATTAGAGTTAGGCTTATTGAGTGAAGCGCAATTAGAAGAGATTTTTGCATTTGAAAATCTGGTGTCTGAAATACCTGTAGCAGAGAGTCAGCTCGAACAGGTTTCTTGATAGCATAAATTGTCTTGAAACAGCTCAAATCAACTGATCGTTGTGATTTTGACAATTTGCCTCAAGTTCGATATGTGGATTTGAGGCATTTTCATCTAGACTAGGGTCTGAACTTTATTTGGCTGGGTAAATGGCGATGTTTGATAAAATCAGTGCATTATTTAAAACTAATAAACCGACTGCTGCACAGCTATATTTAGACGAGCAGAATATCCAGCATGTCGAAGGCACAGGTTATATCGTGGATGGCATTGATTTAAATCAGGAACTGACCACACGCTTAGAATATTTGTCCAATCGCCGTCTAAAACAGTTTGATGATTTAAAAGCTTTATACGACACCGCGATGCTGATCAATGAAAAGATTGATCTGGAAATTGCCCATCAGCGTTTTAATGTGACTTTGGGAAATACCGAAGAGAACCTGCTGCAATTTAAAATGATCCTCAAGAAGTTAAATGATTATTATCGTAACTTTCTGCGAGAGAAAAAATAAGTGTTAAAAGTGGCTTGAAATCGAAGCGTATGGATGTGGCAAGACTGCATAAAAATAACAAAATATCCTGAGATCATCGTGCTAGTATAAGCCTCAGGTTATTTAGACTTTAAAGCTATATCCATGTTCCAACAAGAAATTTCCCAACTCAATTTACCACAACTCAAAGCAGGCGAGAAACGCTGGTTAGGCAATCTGCAAGGTTCCTCGACGGCATTGTTGCTCAAAGAAATCGTGCAGCAGCAATCGCGTTTATTTATCGTGATTGCACGTAATAATCAGCATTTGGGTCAACTGGAAAGTGAACTGGAATTTTATGGGGTTAAACCCACGATTTTTCCAGATTGGGAAATCTTGCCTTATGACCGTCTCTCCCCCCATCAGGATATTGTCTCGGAACGTCTGGCAATCTTATCCAATATGCCAAAAACTGGCGTACTGTTGCTGTCCGCCTCAACTTTGGCACAACGTGTGGCGCCGACCTCATGGATTCTGGGTGAGCATTTCGATATTCATGTCGGTCAGAAATTTGATCTGGAACAACAAAAGAAAAAGTTGATTCAGGCCGGTTATCATCTGGTCGATACCGTCTATGATCCAGGTGAATTCGCGGTACGCGGCAGTATCATGGATATCTACGCATCGGGACAGGAAGCACCGATTCGGATTGACCTGTTTGATGATGAAATTGAAAGCCTGAAATTTTTCGATGCCGAAACTCAGCGCACCACGCAAAGTTTGCAGCAGTTTACCGTATTGCCGGCACAGGAATTTCCGCTCAAGGAAGGTCGTGCCACTTTCCGTGACCGCTATGCCGAATTTTTCCCGACCGCGAATCCAAAGAAAAACCCGATCTATCAGGATGTGATGGATGGCATAGTCTCGCCGGGAATCGAGTTTTATTTGCCCTTGTTTTTCAGCGCGGAAGCCATGCAAGGCCAAAGTTCACTGATTTCGTACCTACCGAAGAATGGCATTGTCATTACAGATAAGGCTCTGGACGAAAGTCTCAGCCAGTTTTGGCAAGATGTGGTGCGCCGTTATGAAGATCGTCGCCACAATGTCGACCAACCGATCATGCCGCCTGAAAGCCTGTTTTTTCAGACCAATCAGGTGCTGGAGCAGCTGAACCAGTTTGCACGCATCATTGCCGCACAAACATCTTTTGATCAAAAAGCTGGGGTATTGAATCTTGATACCCAGTTGCCACCGCGTCTGCCCGTAGATCCGAAACGTGAAAAACCGTTTCATGAAATCAAAAAATATATTGATCAGGCTAATCATCCGGTATTGCTAGTGGCTGAAAGTGCTGGACGCCGGGAAAGTCTTAAAGATGCCTTAAGGCCAAGTCTGGGTGATATCCCCACGGTTGAAAATTTTGATAGTTTTATTCAATCTCTGTATGCAATTGCCATTACCAATGCGCCTTTAGAGCGTGGTCTGGTATTGACCGATCGTGTCAGCGTAATTTCTGAAAATCAGCTGTATGAACATCGCGTGGTACAGCGCCGTCGCAAACGTCAACAGGAAGTTTCCGAAGAGTTTCTGATCCGAAGTCTAACTGAGCTGACCATGGGCGCGCCTGTGGTACATATCGATTATGGGGTCGGACGTTATGCCGGTCTGGTCACCCTAAGTATTGATGATCAGGATCACGAATTTTTGCAGCTGGATTATGCGGATGCCGCCAAAGTCTATGTGCCGGTGACCAATCTACACTTAATCAGCCGGTACAGTGGTGGTGATCCGGATCTGGCACCTTTGCATAAACTGGGTACGGACGCATGGAATAAAGCCAAACGTAAAGCGCTGGAACAGATTCACGATGTCGCGGCCGAATTGCTGCATATTCAGGCACGGCGTTCTTCCAAGCCCGGGATCAGTTTTGAAATCGATCAAAGCCTGTATATGCAATTTGCCAGTGGCTTTGCCTATGAAGAAACACTGGATCAGGCCAATGCGATTGAAGCGACGTTGCATGACATGCAGCAGGCCAAGCCGATGGATCGTCTGGTGTGTGGTGATGTCGGGTTTGGTAAAACAGAAGTCGCAATGCGTGCCGCATTTGTTGCAGTACAGAATAACCGGCAGGTGGCGATTCTGGTACCGACCACTTTGCTGGCACAGCAGCATTATGATTCATTCAAAGACCGCTTCGCCGACTGGCCAGTCCGGATTGAAGTGCTGTCACGTTTCGGCTCTTCCAAAGCACATACCAAGACCATTGACGACCTGATTGAAGGTAAAGTCGATATTGTGATTGGTACACATAAGATTTTGCAGGAAAATGTTCAGTTTAAGAATCTTGGCTTGATGATTGTCGATGAAGAGCATCGTTTCGGGGTGCGCGACAAGGAACGAATCAAGGCGATGCGTGCCGATGTCGACATGCTGACACTGACTGCAACTCCAATTCCACGGACACTGAATATGGCCTTTAGTGGCATGCGTGATCTGTCGATTATCGCCACACCGCCGGCACGCCGTCTTGCGGTGAAAACCTTTGTGCAGGAACATACCGATGACACCATTAAAGAAGCGATTCTGCGTGAATTGCTGCGCGGTGGTCAGGTTTATTTTCTGCATAATGAAGTTGATACAATCGATCGTGCCGCCGAGCATATCCGTAAACTGGTGCCGGAAGCGCGGGTGATTGTGGCCCACGGGCAGATGCGTGAACGTGAACTGGAGCAGGTGATGCAGCAGTTCTATCACAAGGAATACAATGTTCTGGTATGTTCGACCATTATTGAAACCGGGATTGATGTTCCGAATGCCAATACCATTCTGATTGAACGTGCTGACAAGCTGGGCCTGGCACAATTACATCAGCTACGCGGACGTGTAGGACGCTCACACCATCAGGCTTATGCCTACTTAATGGTGCCGTCTTTAAAAGCCTTAAAAGGTGATGCAGAAAAACGTCTGGATGCCATTCAGCGTGCTTCGACCTTGGGTGCCGGTTTTATGCTGGCAACCGAAGATCTGGAAATTCGCGGCGCAGGTGAGTTACTAGGTGAGCAGCAGAGTGGTTCGATGCAGGCTATTGGTTATAGCCTGTATATGGAAATGCTGGAAAAAGCCACCAAAGCCATTCAAAAAGGCAAAACGCCAAACTTCGATGCACCATTGTCATTGACTGCCGAAATTACCCTGCATATGCCAGCGTTGATTCCAGATGAATATCTGGGTGATGTGCATCAACGTCTGTTGTTCTATAAACGCATCAGTAATACTGATACCCAGGAAAAACTGGACAATATCCGGATGGAATTGATCGATCGTTTTGGTATACCGCCGCAACCGGTCAAACAGCTCTTTGCTGTACATCAGATTCGATTGAAAGCCGAGCAGCTTGGTATTACTAAAATTGATATCAGCAGTCAGGGTGGGCATATTGAATTTGCACCGGATACTCCGGTTCAAGCCATGACGATTATCCAGATGATGCAGAAACATCCGACCTATTTCCGGATGGATGGCGGTCAACGTCTAAAAGTCATGGTCATGCTGGAAGACTATCAAAAGCGGATTCAGTTTATACAGGATTTACTGGACAGTCTGCTTAAAGAATTGCACTGATTTTATTCGATTAAATCAGCCTGAAAATTCAGTTTGGATTTCATTTTCCAATGAAGTTTGCAGGAACAACAGGCTTGATTTTTTTAATGAATTGTTTACAGTAATTGTTGTGATGTGCTTCGCAACAAATCATGAGAATTTGTCTTTAAACACATTGCTTTCAATATTCAGCTTCAGTTGGATATGTTAGTATTAGCCATCATTCTAATTTTGCATCATTTATAAAGATATGTTTAGTTTGCATCCACAACTTGCTCAAGATACGTTTTTTGTAGGCGACTTTCCTTTGTCAACATGTCGTTTGATGAATGATATGCAATTTCCCTGGCTCATTCTGATTCCACGTGTGCCGGGTGTCTCTGAATTATATGAATTGAGTCAAGCTGACCAAGAGCAGTTTTTAAGAGAGTCAAGCTGGTTATCAAGCCAGCTGGCACGTGTTTTCCGTGCAGATAAAATGAATGTAGCAGCGCTGGGTAATATGGTGCCGCAATTGCATTTTCATCATGTAGTTCGTTATCAGAACGACGTTGCATGGCCGAAGCCTGTTTGGGGTACACCTGCTGTTCCTTATAGCAGTGAAGTATTGGCACATATGCGTCAAACCTTAATGCTGGCTTTACGTGGTCAGGGCGACATGCCATTTGACTGGCGCATGGACTAATCAGCCAAGGCATTCCGAGAACCATGAACAGTTGCGGACTTCAGGGAGGGAGTGAGTGCAATTAGACGACTGGATTCAAAAAGAACCCCATCAGTTTGAGTATTTCCATCGCATGATGGGATACATCATGCTGTCTGTGGTTCTGGTCGTCTTTCATTACACTGAACCAGATACCCAGTATCAGCTTTTTGTTCCATTTTTTTTGTTTCTGGTTTTGCTAATTACACCGAAACTATCTCGCTGGCTGATCTATCGTCATGATTATCACATCCGGCGTAATATTCTTTTCCTGATTGATGTCATTGTCATTTCGGTGGTTTTGGCGGCCGTGCATCTGGACTTGGTCTTGTCCTTGCTGGGTCTGGTCGCAGTGCTCTATACCGCGATCAGCAATAAAATTTCATTTATGATGGCATCTCTAGCCAGCCTGATCGGGATTACGCTTTTTTATCTGGCCAATATTCTGGTCTTTGGGTTTAATAATTATTTCGAACCGACCAGCAGTGAGTTGACCGTTTTAGGCTTTATCTGTCTGATTACCTATTTTGGTGTCGGAAGTTTTTATCAAAGTGGTCGTGTGCAATACATGACCCAGAAAAAAGACCATTATTTCGAACAGATGAACCGTTATATGGAATTTGCCAATCAGCTGAGTCGCTATGCGCCCGTGCAGTTATGGCAATCCATTATGAAAGGTGAATCTGAAGCCAAAATTGAATATAAACGTAAAAAGTTGACGATCTTTTTCTCTGATATTCAAGGCTTTACAGAGCTATCTGAAACTCTGATTCCAGATGATTTAGCATTCCTGTTGAATGACTATCTTCGGCATATGACCGAAATCGCTAAAAATTATGAAGCGACTGTCGATAAATTCATGGGTGATGCCATCCTGATTTTCTTTGGTGATCCGAACTCCGAAGGTGTGGAACAGGATGCTAAGAACTGTATGGAAATGGCATTGGCGATGCGTCAGCAAATGAAATTGCTGCGGGAACGCTGGATTAAAATGGGTTATCCGCCACTGCATATCCGCATGGGGATTTCAACCGGTTATTGCCACGTAGGGAATTATGGGGCTACGCATCGTATGGCTTATACCATTGTAGGACGTGATGCCAATCTGGCAGCGCGTTTGCAAAGTGCAGCGGAAGTCGATGAAATCCTGATTTCGGAAGATACTCATAATCTGATCAAAGATGATTATCTTTGTGCACCGAAAAAGTCGATATTCTTGAAAGGCATTAAAGCACATGTAAGAACCTGGCAGGTCATGGAAAAATATGCGTCTCAGAAAGTCGAGTATCAGCGCTGGTTCGATTATGAATATAAGGGCTTTCATTTATTGCTGAATCTGGATGAAGTGCAAAACTTTGAATATCCTGAGCTGATTCATGTACTAGAAAAAATGATTAAACGCATTGAAACTCAGCAGAAAATGACCAATTCACAAGGTATTGTCAAATTGAAGCTTGAGGATGAAGTAATTGAACACATTTAAAGTTCATGTAAATTTACTTTAATTGTTTCTTATAAAGAGAAAAAACCACGCATGAGCGTGGTTTTTTATTTTAGCCTGCAACGAAAATCTTAGTGATTTTCTGACGCATGGTTAATGGTGTATTTTGGAATTTCAATTTCCAGATCTTCATCGTCCAGTTTAACCTGACAAGAAAGACGTGAATCAGGTTCTAAACCCCAGGCACGATCGAGTAAGTCAGCTTCAACATCATCCATTTCTTCCAGGCTGTCAAAACCTTTGCGTACCACTACATGGCAGGTGGTACACGCTGCTGACATATCGCAAGCATGTTCGATTTTAATGCCATTTTTTAGCAGGCTTTCGCAAAGATTGGCATTTTGTTCGACTTCAAACTCAGCACCTTCGGGGCAAATCTGCGCATGTGGAAGAACTTTAATACGTGGCATAGTCGTTACCTTAAATTAGTTTG
This sequence comes from Acinetobacter lwoffii, assembly GCF_024129715.1. GTDB lineage: Bacteria > Pseudomonadota > Gammaproteobacteria > Pseudomonadales > Moraxellaceae > Acinetobacter > Acinetobacter lwoffii_U. The sequence goes on along the minus strand of NZ_JAMXXM010000002.1, from coordinate 63,842 downwards.
AGTTTGACCAGTCGTCGAGTTTAGTGCCCTTAAGAGCTGCATCAATATGTTGATTCATACGTGCTGCTGCAAAAGCATCACTATGTATTTTAAGCTGTTCAACGGCAGATTCAATCGCTTTGATATCTGAACCCTGAAGCTGAGTTTCAAGTTGTGCTTGCGCAGTTTGCAGTGCTGCAAGTTGATCTTCAGTCAACAGACCGGCATCCGCTTGGAGTGCCTGAACCAGTGCTTCCAGCTCACGCTGTGCTTCCACTTTGGTTTCATTCAAATGACGAAGATTCTTATCTTCTTCAGCGAACTTATAACCGTCTAGCAACAGACGTTCAGTATCTTCACCCGATAAACCATAAGATGGTTTGATATCGATTTGAGCCGTCACGCCAGAGGTGGTTTCTTTGGCAGATACAGTCAGCAAGCCATCTGCATCGACCTGGAACGTCACTTCAATACGTGCCTGACCGGCAGTCATTGGTGGAATGCCATGCAGGACAAAACGCCCTAAACTACGGCAATGCTCAACCAGATCACGTTCACCTTGAACCACATGAATCAACATGGCAGTCTGGCCATCTTGATAAGTCGTAAATTCCTGACGACGAGCGACTGGAATCGCAGTATTACGCGAAATTAATCGTTCAACCAGTCCGCCCATGGTTTCAAGACCAAGAGACAGAGGCGTCACGTCTAATAGTAATGAGCCATCAGTTGAGTTGCCAATCAATTGGTTCGCAGTAATTGATGCGCCAATCGCAACCACTTCATCCGGATTAATAGTGCATAGTGGTTCTTGATTGAATACTTCACGCACGGCTTTTTGTACTGCATAAGAACGGGTTGAGCCACCGACCAAAACGACATTTTGAATGTCATCCAGTTCAAGCTTGGCATCACGCATCACACGCTTACATACGCTGATGGTCTTATCCAAAGCAACTTTAATGATCTCTTCAAATGTCGGACGGTCAAGCGTCAATACCTGATCAAGCAATTTGAGTTGAACTGAATCTGCATCAGACAAAGCTTCTTTGGCTTTACGTGCTGCAACCACAAAATGTGCATATTCTGCATCATTCAAGGTGTCAATATTCAGTTGTTTCTTGGCCCATTTCAGGATCAAACGATCTAGGTCATCACCACCGAGGGCAGTGTGGCCACCGGTTGCCAGAACTTCAAACACACCTTGACTAAAACGCAGAATCGAAACGTCAAAGGTACCACCACCCAAGTCGTAGATCACATAGTTGCGATCTGTACTTAGATTGCTTTCCTGATCGAGACCATAAGCAACAGCAGCAGCGGTTGGCTCATTCAACAAACGTAAAACATTCAAGCCAGCAAGTTGAGCAGCATCACGGGTTGCCTGACGCTGTGCTTCATCAAAGTAGGCCGGAACAGTAATAACGGCACCATTGACCGGATTTTGCAGACTGGCTTCAGCGCGGTCTTTCAACTGCTTTAAAATTTCTGCAGAAATCTCAACCGGCGTCTTACGGCCTTGTGCGGTTTCAAAAGCCGGCATTTCATTCGCTTCACCAACCAACGCATAAGGATGCTGGAATTTGATGTCAGCTTTCGAGCGACCCATAAAACGTTTTACAGAAACGATGGTGTTTTTAGGGTCAGTAGTAATGAAAGGCGCAGCTTCATTGCCGTATTGAGTCTGTTGTTCTGCATAATGCACGATAGAAGGAAGTAGCACACGACCTTGTTCGTCATTAAGTACTTTGGCTTTACCTGAAAGAACCGTGGCAACCAAAGAGTGGGTGGTGCCTAAATCGATACCAATCGCAATGCGGTGTTCATGTGGTGCACTTGATTGACCTGGTTCTGCAATTTGCAAGAGAGCCATAGTGTTACATCCTTTGCACGTTAAATATTAAATACTAAAAATTAGAAATCATCATCAAGATCAAAGCTGTCATCGTCCAGGAAGCGGTCTTCCGCTTTGTCGATATCGGCCATGACTTTAACGAAGAAGCGTAGTTTGCGCACTGTATCGCGTGCTTCGGCCCAGTCTTCATCCGCATAATCAATTTTGAACTCGCGAACCAAGCCCTCAATCCATTGCTGGACTTCGACTTTCAGTGAAGTTAAATCTTCAGCAGAAGTTGCATCGTCAAGTTGTTCACGAATTTCCAGAGCGTCCTGCAAGAATTCAAAATCACTGATCGACTGATCTAAGTGATAATCCTGTTTCTTGAGAGACAGTAAATACGCTGCACGGCTATCGACCGCTGACAAGGTTTTAAATGCCTGATTGATATCACTTGATTTAATCAGAGCCTGATCTTTGTCTTCAGCTTTATCTGGGTGATATTGTTGCTGCAACTTTAAAAATTCAGTCTTTAAAGCCGCTAAATCAATATCGAGTGCTACAGGAAGGTTGAACAACTCAAAATGATTCATGGGAGATGGGATCCGCGATTAATGTGCAAAAGTAACTGTATAAATGCAATTAAAACAGTGTGAAACACACTGTTTTAATGTCAAAAAGAGAATAACTGCCGGGTTTATACAGTGAAGGATTCACCACAACCGCATTCGCCTTTTTTGTTGGGGTTGTTAAATTCGAAGCCTTCGTTCAAGCCGTTTTTAACATAGTCCATCTCCATACCTTCAAGATAAACCAGGCTTTTCGGGTCAACGAATACTTTAACCCCAAACTGCTCAAAGGCTTGGTCATGTGTATCGACTTCATCGACGAACTCGAGCACATAGGCCAGACCAGAACAGCCTGAAGTTTTCACACCAACGCGAATGCCTTCACCCTTACCGCGATTTTTTAAATAATTGCTGATATGAGTTGCAGCATTTTCAGTTAAATGGATCATGAAAACTCCGTTAAAATTTCAAAACGTGGAACAATTAAGCTTTAACTTTCTTGCTACGGTAGTCTTCTACAGCTGCTTTGATTGCATCTTCAGCAAGAACAGAGCAGTGTACTTTTACTGGTGGAAGTGCAAGTTCAGTTGCAATATCAATGTTCTTGATCGCTTGAGCTTGATCCAAAGTTTTACCTTTGAGCCATTCGGTCACAAGTGAACTTGATGCAATGGCAGAACCACAACCATAAGTTTTGAAACGTGCTTCTTCAATCACGCCTTCATCGTTTACCTGAATCTGTAAACGCATCACGTCACCACATGCTGGCGCACCAACCATACCAGTACCAACGTTTTCAGCATTTTTATCTAAAACGCCAACATTACGAGGGTTTTCGTAATGATCAATTACTTTTTCGCTATAAGCCATGTTGCTTCTCCAAACCTCGGGGTCAGCCTCAGTATTAAATATGGGGGTAAAAAAACTTTTCTCAATGAGATAGCAACGGATTTGTCACTATCTCAGAATGAAAATTAGTGCTCAGCCCACTCAACTTTAGAAAGGTCAATACCTTCCTTATACATATCCCAAAGCGGAGAAAGTTCACGTAACTTCTCAACAGCAGCTTTAGTGATAGTCAATACGTGATCGATATCTTCTTCAGTGGTGTATTTACCGAAGCTGAAGCGGATCGAACTGTGTGCAAGTTCGTCTGAAAGACCCAATGCACGAAGTACATAAGATGGTTCAAGTGTTGCAGATGTACATGCCGAACCTGAAGATACCGCAGCATCTTTCAATGCCATCATCAATGATTCGCCTTCAACGAAGTTGAAGCTAATATTCAGGTAGTTCGCTACGTTTTGTGTTGGATGGCCGTTCAGGAACACTTGTTCAAGACCTTGTAAACCATTCCACAGCTTGTCGCGAAGTACACGTAAACGAGTCTGTTCAGCTTCCAAGTTTTTGCCTGCAAGTTCAAACGCTTCACCCATACCTACAATCTGGTGAGTCGCAAGGGTACCTGAACGCATACCACGTTCATGGCCGCCACCATGCATTTCAGCTTTAAGGCGTACACGCGGGCTACGACGTACAAACAGTGCGCCAATACCTTTAGGGCCATAGATCTTATGCGCAGAGAAGCTCATCAAATCTACTTTTAAAGTTGAAAGATCAATTTCAACTTTACCCGCTGCCTGAGCTGCATCGACATGGAAGAAAATCTTGTTGGCGCGAGTGATTTCACCAATCGCTGCAACATCAGTCACAGTACCGATTTCATTGTTTACCATCATCAGGGAAACAAGAATTGTGTCTGGACGGATCGCTGCCTGTACCATTTCAGGCGTAATTAAACCGGTTTGAGGTTGAGGCTCAATATAGGTAATTTCAAAACCTTCAGACTCAAGCTCACGACAGGTATCTAAAACTGCCTTATGTTCGATTTTAGAGGTAACGATATGTTTACCTTTAGATGCATAGAAATGAGCCACACCTTTAAGCGCAAGGTTGTCTGACTCGGTTGCACCTGAAGTCCATACGATTTCACGTGGATCAGCTTTAATTAAATTCGCAACTTGTTCACGTGCATATTCAACTTTTTCTTCTGCTTGCCAACCATACGCGTGTGAACGAGATGCCGCATTACCAAAGGTACCATCGAATGTTAAGCATTCCATCATACGTTCAGCAACCTGAGGATCTACAGGAGTTGTAGCTGCATAATCAAGATAAATCGGACGTTTCATGTCAAATACCTGTAACCGATAAAAGGGCTGAATCTAAAGGTGCTGATTTTTGGCGTAATGACACAGTCTGGACGTTGTCACGTGCAACCAGATCAGCAAGCGAGATTTTTTCTAAATAATCGGCGATGTGATGGGAGAGTTCCTGCCATAAATCATGAGTCAAGCACATCGCGCCATTCTGGCAATTGCCTTTATGGTCACAGCGAGTCGCATCAACTGTTTCGTTTACAGCTTCAATAATTGCTAACACAGTAATTTCATCTGCATTACGTGCTAAATGGTAACCACCATTTGCGCCACGAACACTAGAAACTAAACCATGACGCTTGAGCTTCGCAAATAACTGCTCAAGATAAGCAACAGAAATAGTTTGACGTGCTGCAATTTCAGCGAGCGTTATCGTTTTTTCAGAAGGCTGCAAAGCTAGATCAAGTAGAGCAGTCACAGCGTAGCGACCGCGAGTGGTTAGGCGCATGATTCGATACACATGGTTAGACTAGATGTGTAGATTTTATGAATCCCGACTAAATTAGTCAAGTTATTTTTAGTAGACCTTAGTGGGATTTAATTTTTGGAGAATGAAAGATTTACATGCTCAGCCAATTATACACTAATAACATAATCAAAAGTACGCTGCTCAGGCCAAAAATGATATTAATACGCTTTTGACGGCGTTCGATCCGTTTCAGGCGGTTTTTATACTGTTTGACTTCCACTTGCAGGGTATTGATCTTGGAGCGCTGTTCTTCAATTTTCTTTAAAAGCGGTGCAATACGCTTTTTAGAAGCAATAATTTCCGCTTCATCCGTCGGCGCATCAGACAGCCAGTGTTTCCAGTCGGCTAGTACTTTTGGCAAGCTGAATACGGTTAACAGATCACGAAACTCATCTTTTAAAACCTGATTGCCATCAATGCGCATGCTGCGAATGCTACGACGATTGCCAAAAATGAAAATTTTAATCAGATCGGGAAGTGTAGTGCGCACATCCAGGTCGACAATGCGGCCCGGTGCTTTGTGGTCAAATAATAGTCCATTGGGGGTGAATTGCACATAAAAGTCGAAATATGGAATATAGCTATTGATTTTAATCGAGATGTTTTTATCTACAAACTTTTTGGCCTGTAATGCAACGACACGATCATGCTTGAGAATGAAAGTAAATATTGTCTCTAAAACAATTAACGTCATCGTAAGCAACAAATGCGGTTGATTTTGACTTTGTTGCGATTCGCTCATATACAACCAATCCTTACCTGAAATATAAAGTGAAAAAGCTTCCTGCTTGTGAAGAGATTTCAGGGTTAAATCAAATTAGACTTGAAATAAATTGCTTTGTAGAACAGTTTATCAAATCTATCAAGTACTAAATTTGCTATTATGCAGTGGTTTTGTAGAATAATTTATAATAATTGCGCAGAAAACAAACAGGAGCCGTGCACATGGACAAGTCAAAAACAGCACAAGACTCAGCTGAAGCTTCGAATGAGAAAATGCTGAAACCCAAGTCTAAATCTGCCTCGGAGCGCAAATCGGTTCTTGATTTTCGTAAATACACCAAACAGATCTGGTTGGCTGGACTTGGGGCATTTTCACGTGCAGAAGAGGAAGGCAATAAACTGTTTGACTCGCTGGTCAAGGTCGGGGAAGAACTTGAATCTAAAACTGCAGATATTGCCGATCAAACTGTAGAGAAGGTTTCAGAAAAAGCCAAAGAGTCGGTCACAGACACCAAAGACAAAGTGGAAAAATTAATCGACAACTCTGTTCATCACTCATTGAATCGTATAGGATTAGTCACACTGAAGGATGTACAGTATTTGGAACGTTTAATTCTCCAGTTGCATGCCAAGGTTGATCAGTTGACTGCGGAACAAGAAAAAATGAAAGAAGAATTGCCGAAAAAACTTAAATAAAATGACTTTATTTATTATTCAATGTTTTTTTCGCATATTTTTTGAAAAAAAAGAGGTTCTTAAGTATTGCGTTTATACCTAAAGCATTGCTATAAAGGCGTTATGGCATGTTAAACCAATTCTTGAACCTTAAATAAACGATATTAAGAGGACGTAATCTTCATGAATAAATCAGAATTAATTGATGCAATTGCAGAAAAAGGGGGATTATCTAAGGCTGACGCAGGTAAAGCTTTAGATGCTACAATTGCTTCTGTTACTGAAGCTTTAAAATCGGGTGATACAGTAACTTTAGTGGGTTTTGGTACTTTCGGTGTGAAAGAACGCGCTGCACGTACTGGCCGTAACCCACAAACTGGTGCTACTCTTGAGATCAAAGCAAGCAAAGTACCTAGCTTCAAAGCAGGTAAAGGCTTAAAAGACGCTGTAGCTTAAGCTTACCCAGCGACGAAACGCGCCTTCTTTGGCGCGTTTTTTATTGATAAATTTAATTGTGATGATTAACACATTCATTCAATGGGTATTTTCGGTTAAAATCCTTTGCAAATAAAATATTGGAATACTTATGGAAGCTTTTCGTAAAGTTATTAAGGGTTGGTTGGGCAAAGTCTTGCTCGTTCTGTTTTTGACCCCGTTAGCACTTGTAGGTATTGAAGGATATTTTAGCAGCGGAAACTCTGATGCGGCAAAATCAGTGAACGGGACTGAAATATCTCAAAAAGAATTAGAGTCACTGACCAAATCATTTAAAGAACAATATCTCAGTTATGCCAATGGGGATGAAACTTTACTGAATCAAAGCTTCATTGACCAGAAAGCCATGGATACTCTGGTTGCACGTACTTTATTGCTGCAACAGGCTGAAGAATTAGGGATCAGTCTGAGTGACCAGCAAATTGAACAGATGATTGCTCAGCAGCCTACTTTCCAGCAAGATGGCAAGTTCTCGAATGCTTTATATGAAAATTATCTAAAATCAATTGGCATGACCAATCGCGCTTTGATTGAAAGTTTACGTAAAGATCATGCGCTGAAGATGCTGTCATCGACTTTCCTGGATTATCCACTGGTAAGCCCAGTCGAAATGCAGCAGATTGCCGATTTACAAACTGAACAACGTCATATTCATATTTCCAGCATTAATCTGGACAGCTATAAAAAAGATGTCAAAGTGACGGATGCAGATATTGCTGCTTATTATGAAAAACACAAAACGCTATTTAAACAGCCGACCAGTGTAGATGTCGACTATGTGGTGTTAAAGCCAAGCGATATTCAGGTGGAGAGTTTAGCGGTTACAGAGGCTGAGCTTCAGGAAGCCTATACCGCCTTTGTTGCAACACAAAAACAGACAGTTAAACCAGATGTGAAGCATATTTTAATTACGGCGGACAGTCGTAGTGATGCTGAAGCAAAAAAACTGGCGACCGATATTGCAGCCAAAATTAAAGCCGGTACTACTTTTGCTCAGGCAGCAGCACAATATTCTGAAGACCCTGAATCTAAGTCTAAAGGTGGCGCGCTTGCCGTTTATGAAGAAGGTGTATTTGGTACTGCATTTGATCAGACGGTTAGTTCTTTAAAATCGGGTCAGGTGTCTGCACCAGTGAAAACAGATTATGGTTACCACATCATTTCTGTGCAAACGCCAGATGTTGCAGTTCCTTCTTTTGAATCACAAAAAGCACGTTTGTCTGAAGAAGCCTTGGCTGCTAAAAAATCCAATGCATTCTCTGATACGGTCAATACGCTAAATGATATGGTGGTAGGAAGTGATTCTCTGGATGTCGTTACACAGGAAGTTAAAGGTGTACAAGTCCAGAAAGCCCAAGGTGTAACACTTTCGACCCGTGATCCTGTGCTGAGCGATGCTAACCTCAAAGTCAAATTGTTTAATGACGATGTTAAAAATGGTGATCGTAATGCTTCATCAAGCATTCAGTTAGCCAATGGTGATGTAGCCTGGATAAAGGTGCGTAATTATCATGCAGCCGGCGAACAAACATTGGCAGAAGCAAAACCCCGTGTTAAGGCTCAGTTGATTGAAGACAAGGCAGCTGCTTTGGCAAAAGCAAAAATTCAGAAAGCTTTGGATGAGTTCAAAACCAAACCGGCTGCAGCAGTGGCGAAAGGTGATTTGATCTTTGAAGATGCTGGCGTTTACACACGTGCTGAAGGTTTACTAAAACGTGATGTACAGCGTGCGGCCTTTAGTCTGCCGACACCAAAAGCAGGCCATTGGTCAGTGACCACAGCGAAAATGCCGAATGAACTGGTTGTGGTTGCGGTATCAGAAGTGAAGAAAAATCCGGTGGATGTATTAAGTGCAGAACAGCGTAGTGAGTTGGTGAAGTTATATCAGCAACTTCGTGGTCAGCAGGAATTTGATGACTATACGCGTTACCTGAAATCTCAGGCAAAAATCAAATAAAATTGTTGTATAAAAAAACCAGCCTGCGGGCTGGTTTTTTGTTTTCTAGGCAAATAATGGTTTAAGCACGAATAATCAGTTGATAACCGGTATATTTGCGCATATTAATCACGCCAGTATCCAGAATTAAATACTGGCCCTTGATGCCTTGTAATTTGCCACGAATCACAGGAGTTTTATCCAGATTATGCGATTTAATCTTTTCCGGATATTGTTCTACCGGATAAATAAACTCTCGTGCGAATTCATCTTCCAATACTTCAATATTTTCATTAAATTCTAGATTCTGATTAAATTCTTCGCGAATGCTTTGAATTTTAGGCGCAAATTCTTCCAGCAGTTGTTCACGCACTTCAATCAGGTTCAATGGTTCTGCTTCACCTTTCAGTAGCTTGCGCCAGTCAGTTTTATCAGCAACCTGCGTACCAAACATGACCTCAAGCTTTCCGGAAAGACGACGTGAGCCCACTTTCATAATCGGCAGGGCTTGGGAGGCACCCTGATCAAGCCAGCGAGTCGGCATTTGGCTGGTACGGGTAATGCCGACCTTTAATGCACTGGAATTGGCCAGATAGACAATATGTGGTTGGAAGCAGACATTCTGTGCAAATTCATCTTCGCGGCAAGTGCCCAAATGATAATGGCACGTCTCTGGCTTCATGATGCACATATCACATGAAGCATTGGTTTTAAAACATTTAAAACAGTGACCTTGCGAAAATGATTTGGAAGTTTTGTTGCCACAAGACACGCAGTAAATATTACCGGTCCATTCAATCTCGATTTCTTGGCCTAAATTAAACGGAAGATCAATTTCTGCACGATCTAAAATTAATTTATATTCAACATTTGCCCGCTGTATCTGTTGATCAGTTACACTAAGGTCCTTGAGGCCGACGTGCATTTTATGACAAATGCCCTGAAGTTCCATAAAAATTACTCACTTAAATCATAAGGATGCAGTTATGGCTGAGCAGAATGTCATTACTTCAATGCTAGACGATTTCGCACAGGAACAGCCAATTCATACTGCTATTTGTATTGGGCAGGACTTGAGCCAAGTCCAGTTTCAGCCAGCTATTCAATGGTCCTATTTTAGCGTATCTGACTTTTTAAATCTGCCTTTTCAGCAACGTTATGACTTGGCTGTGGTGATGCTGGATACTGCAGAAACAGAACATTTGTCTGAACAGATCATGAGTCAAATTCTGGTGAAATTACGTGATTTGTTTGCCAAACGGCTAGTGGTGATCAGCCGGCTGCAAAATGAAAAGTTATTGAGAGCTTTAGGATTTACCCAGCTGATTGACAAGACCACACATGAGGCCGATTTTGCGCTGTGGCAGTTTAATATTTTAACCTATAAGCACGTGCCAGACTGGTTTAACTCCAAATTTTGGGCTAATCCGGAAAACTGGGATAAATTTCGCTGGTAAACCGAAAACCTGCTTAACCAAGATTGCAAATATTAACACAATCTTGCCTAGACAATATGAGGGCAGGCCGTATTCTGTAATTAAGATGCACATAGGATATAGGACATGACAAACCTGAGTAGTATTGTGGAAATATTAGCAAAGCAGGCATTGGGTGGTGGGCAGTCGCAGCAAAAGTCCTCACAACAAGGTGGCTTGGCAGATATCCTGGGGTCTGTGCTAGGGCATTTAAACCAGTCAAATTCTCAGCAAAATCAAAATACTCAAAACCAGCAAAATCAAACCGGCCAGCAGACTCGACAAAATGGTCTGGGGGCAATTTTAGGTTCAGTAATAAGTCAGTTCGGTGGTAGTGGTACTCAAGGTACTGCTCAGCCTCGTTCAGGATTGGGTGGTTCTACTGGTAAAACCTTATTGATTGCAGTACTGCCTTTAGTGCTGGCCTGGATTCAAAAACAGGGCGGTTTACAGGGTGCATTAGACAAGCTAAAAGGACAGGGGCTCAATAGCCAGGTCGATGATTGGGTGTCGACCGGCCCCGGTGAAAATGCCAATGTCGATCCGCAGCAGGTGCAAAACCTGTTTGATGATCAGGAAGTTGAAGCAGTTGCACAACAAACCCATGCACCGAAGCAGGATGTGTATAGTGCGATTTCACAGGTCTTGCCGCAGATTATTGATTCGCTTACTCCACAAGGTGAGCAAACCAGCAAGCAGGAAGCCAATAATGATATTCAAAATGTATTGAATATGGTTTCAGGACTTCTTAAAAAATAAATATAGACATTAAAAAATCCCGATATCTGTCGGGATTTTTTAATAACTATCAAATGATTTAGAATTTAATCTAGATTCATGCTGAACAGCTGATTAGATTTACAAATTTTCTTGGCAACATAATGAGATTTTCTCATGCGAATCAGGATAATCTGCGACTGAAAACCGAGTTCACCAAACTCAGGTTCTACCTGTACATAATGCAGTTGCCCATACTCATCTCGCACCCGCGCTTGAGCAGAAAAACCGGGTCGGGCATTGCCACTGGAAATTGTCGCCAAACGGCCAAGTAAATTGACATTGTTCTTTTTATATTTAGGTGGAATGACCTGATCCAGACAGTGAATCATAAAAATAGTAAAAAAAGTCGCAATGATTAAAGCCGGAATAATCAGGTAATAAGCAGGCAGAAATTTAAATTCCTGAGAATAGATCAGGAACTGTAAAACATAGCCGGCAAAACTAAAATTCATCAGGAAGAAAAACACAATCAAGGTTTTGGAGAATTTGACGTTTAGTAGATCCATCTGCTGAAAGTCATAAGGTGAAATTTTTTGCAGAAACTTGCTGGGTCTGAGTCCAAAATAGAAACCAATGGTTTTCACCACACCGAACAGAATAATCGCCAATAAACTCAGATGAAAAGGCATCAGGTTATAGTCTAGAAAAAATGCAGGCATGGTGAAGTCCGTTTTAGTCTTATTCTGAGAGGTAAATTCCACCATCAGAATGCACGGTAATCTCTACTTTTTCAAGTGCTTGACCTTGGCAAGGCCCAGAAATGCATTCACCGCTTTCTACCAGAAACAAGGCGCCATGCGTGGAGCATTCAATAAATTCCTGATCGCGATCCAGAAACTGGTTTTCCAGAAATTCCAGTTCGACCTGCAAATGCGGACACAGGTTTTGATAGGCATAGAAGGCACCGTCACGCTGTGTGATAAAGATATTATCTCCATCGGGAAGCTCAAAAGAGCGTGCTTCGCGTTCTGGAACGTCTTCGGTCATGCAAATTTTAAACATTAAGCACATTCCTTTTGAAAGTCTTGTAATAATGCCGCATAGTCTTCAACTGCCAGGCGTGGACCAAATTGTGAAACCACCTGGCTCGAAATGAGAATCGCCAGTTCAGCCGCAGCTTGAAGACCCAAATTAGCATTCAATCCGTACAGGAAAGCCCCGGCAAAAGCATCACCGGCACCGTTGGCATCTACTGCAGGCACTTTACGGCCAGGAACAGTAAATGTATTTTGATAATCCGAAATCAGTGCGCCTTCAGCTGACAATGTAATGACAACGTGCTGACTGATTGTTTTTAATTTAAGCAGGGCTGCCTCAAGATTATCTGTTTCTGTATACATCAGCGCTTCTTGCTGGTTACATAACAGCAAGTCTACACCATCTGCAATCATTTCATCCAAACCGGCACGCGCGTATTGCACCATGGCAGGATCAGATAAAGTTAGGGCAATTTTAACGCCATTGGCACGGGCAATATCACGTGCTTGTTGTACCGCATGACGTGCTGTGTCAGAAGTTGATAAATAACCTTCGAGATATAGCCATTTCGCGCTATTTAGTGCGCTGAAATCAATTTGTTGATCAGTCAGTTCGGCCGTAATACCCAGATAGGTATGCATGGTACGTTCAGAATCAGGGCTGACCAGAACCATACATGTCCCTGTTACGCCTTCACTGATCGATTGGGTGGTGGTCTTAATACCTGCATCATTCAAACCCTTCAGGTAGATGTGCCCCAGTTCGTCATTTCCGACACGACAGCCATAAAATGCAGAACCACCGAGCGCAGAAAATGCCACGGTAGTGTTGGCTGCTGAACCGCCTGAAGCCTGACCCTTATACACTTGAGTCGCTTGAAGATTTTGATAAAGAGTGGCCTGAGTCTCACCATCTGCAAGTTGCATGGTGCCTTTTTGCAAGTGATGTGCAGTTAAAAAGTCATCAGAAACTTTAAATTCTTGGTCAATCAGCGCATTACCAATCGCAAAAAGATCAACAGTTGCCATGTTCAAATATCACATTAAAAATGAAAGTCCTAAGTTTACACGATTGCTTGGGATTGCTGTAGTTTGCTGAATCATTTTCAAATATTTTTCAAAAATGCTGTATTTTGTTCAGCAGCTATCTTTGGTCTAAAAACTGACTTATTTTTGTGCACTGGTGTGCTGCAGCATTGATTTAAGGATCACATTTTATTTATAAAGAGATATCGCTCCTGGCATGATACTTTAAGTCGCTTGGCAACAGTCATTCTTCACAACAATTTCAAATAGTGTGCGTATATGAATATTAAAATTGTAACAGCCGAACAACTCCCGGATCAGATCGAAACACTGGCAACTCTGGCACATAAAGAAGGCTATAATTTGGTAGATAAGTTAATAGAAGAATATCGCACCGGGAAAAACTGCTTTAGCCACGCCAATGAATATCTGGTGGTGGCGCATGATGGCAAGAAATTGGTTGCCTGTGGCGGCTTAAACCAGCAATTGGGAGATAACGGCATTGAAGACCGCATTGGTCGTGTACGCCGTTTCTATGTGCATCCGAAATATCGTCAGCATGGCGTAGGCAAACAGCTTTTGGCTTACCTGGAGCAATTGGCACGTCCGCATTATTCAGCTTTGTGCCTGCAAACAGATACCCGACTGGCCGCCGGTTTTTATCAAAAGCAGAATTATGTATTTGTGGAAAACAATCCAAGCTATAACTATTTTAAATATCTGATTTCTTAAGCTTGTAAATACTCATCTAGATGCAGGAAGTAAATTTGATGATTTAATTTTCAAATGATCAAGTTTACTTAATTCGATCAAAATCCTCGGTTTTCAACGTGAATAATTCAAACAACTAAAGCTATAATGCGCTTAGTTATTTTAATTAAAGCATTAGGAGATCGCATGACTGTAGATGTCACTGAAACCATTTCTCAAACTGTACATCCTGCGTTTCAGTTGGTACGTCAACAACATGTTGAAGCTTTAGACATTTTCGTGTCTGAATATAAACATAAAGTGACTGGCGCCACGCATTATCATCTGGCGACCAATCACGACGAAAATGTCTTTCTGGTGGCGTTTCGTACCCAGCCGATGGATTCTAAAGGCGAAGCCCATATTCTGGAACATACTGCGCTGTGTGGTTCAGAAAAATTCCCGGTGCGTGATCCATTCTTCCTGATGATTCGCCGTTCATTGAATACTTTCATGAATGCCTTTACTGCGGCTGACTGGACTGCGTATCCATTTGCGACCCAAAATAGTAAAGATTTCCAGAACCTGCTCGAAGTGTATATGGATGCAGCATTTGCTGCGAACCTGAATCCATTGGATTTTGCCCAGGAAGGCATTCGCATTGAGCTGGAAAATGGCGAGCCTGTCTATAAAGGCGTAGTTTTTAATGAAATGAAAGGTGCGATGAGTTCGCCTTCAGACCAGCTGTATCACACGCTGGCGCATCATTTATATCCGCATACCACCTATCATTATAATTCTGGTGGTGATCCTAAAGATATTCCTGACCTGACTTACCAAGAGTTAGTAGATTTCTATAAGTCACATTACCATCCAAGTAATGCAGTCTTCATGACCTTTGGCAATAAAACAGCATTTGAATTGCAAGAGCAGTTTGAACATCTGGCATTATCCAAATTTGAAAAAGGTCAGACGCTGTATCCAACACCTGAAACCCGTTTGACTGCACCATTGACGGTTACCGACAGCTATGCGGTCGATGCCGAAGATCTACAGGACAAGACCTATCATGTGCTGTCATGGTTATTGCCGGAAGCTAGTGACATTAAACTGCGTTTGGGCATGCGTTTAGTTGAAGGGATTCTGCTTGAAGATTCAGCATCACCACTGCGTCATTATCTGGAAACGTGTGGTTATGCAGATGCAACAGGTCCATTCATGGGCGTGGATGATTCTAATTTTGAAATGACTTTCTACTGTGCGGTGCAGGGTTCAAATCCTGAACATGCAGAAGAATTTAAAAATGGTGTGTTTAAGGTTCTAGAAGATGTTGCCTCTAAACCGGTTGATCAGAACATGGTCGATGCGATCCTGCATCAAATTGAATTGCATCAGCGTGAAATCAATGGTGATGGTACGCCGTATGGTTTGAGCCTGATTCTGAGCGGTCTGGGCAGCGCGATTCATCACCGTGATCCGGTTGAAGTTTGGGATGTGGATTCTGCGATTGCCGCAGTTAAGGAAGAGCTGCAAGATCCGATGTGGCTTTCCAATCTGATCAAAGAGCATCTGCTGGATAACCCACATCGTGTCCAACTGACACTGGTTCCCGATGCGACCAAATCTGCCAAAGAAGCGGCTGATGAAAAAGCGCGTCTAGCCGAAATTGGAAAGAATCTGACTGAAGAACAAAAAGCTGAAATTATTGCCCAGACTGAAGCATTGAATGTTCGTCAGGACACGCCGGATGACTTGAACTTATTGCCGAAAGTCGGTCTGGAAGATGTCCCTGCGGAATTGCAAATTGTTCAAGGCCAGTTGCGTGAGATTATCTGTAACCGTGTTGATACGCCGTTGAACCTGTATCATGCCGGCACCAATGGGATTTATTATCAACAGGTTCTGGTCAATATTCCGGATGAAGTGGTGCAGTCGCCTTACTTTAACCTGCTGTCGATCCTGATGGGTGAAGTTGGTGCGGGTGAGTATGATTATCTTGAGTTCCAGCAACTGCAAACAGCGGTAAGTGGCGGTCTGGGCATGGGCGCATCTTTGCGTTCTAAAGTCGATGACAAAAACAAAATTACTGCCTGGTTGACGTTGACCACCAAATCTTTGGTGAATCATCTGGATGCAATTCGTCTGTTAAAGATCGGTTTTGAACAGCTTCGTTTTGATGAGAAAGACCGTATTGTTGAACTGTTACAACAGCGTAAAACGCGCTGGCAGTCACGTATTTCTGGTTCTGGACATAGCTATGCAATGCAAACGGCTTCACGTCAGCATAGTGCATTGGCTTTGCGTGATTATCACAATACCGGTTTGGGTGCATTGAACTGGCTGATCGAGCTGGTGTCTAAGATCGAAAAAGATCCGGCTGAATATGATCTGCTGATTGATGAATTAAAACGGATTCATCGGGTCTTGTTGCAAGCACCAAAGCAATTCCTGTTAGTCTGTGAAGAGCCGCAGTCTGAGCATCTGATCGAAGAAATTCAGAATGTCTGGGACAAACTTGCTGTTGATCCAGCACCGGTTGCATTGACTCAAGTCGAAAAAGTAACCCATGATCAGCACGAAGCCTGGTTGATTCAAGCCAATGTCCAATTCTGTGCGGCTGCTTATCCGGCAGTTGAAGTCTCACACCCTGATGCTGCTGCCTTGATGGTACTAGCGGGTTATTTGCGTAATGGCTTCCTGCACAGCGCCATTCGTGAAAAAGGCGGTGCCTATGGTGGTGGTGCGAGCTATGACGGCAATGCCTGTTCGTTCCGTTTCTACAGCTACCGTGACCCACGTCTGGCAGAAACCTTCCAGGATTTTGATGCGAGTATTCAGTGGTTACTCAATGCACCACAACAGCCGCATCAACTGGAAGAAGCCATTCTGGGGCTGATTGCCAGTATGGATAAACCAGGCTCACCGGCAGGCGAAGCCATTACTGCATGTTATTCCTACTTGCATCAACGTACGCCAGCGTTCCGTAAAAAATTACGTGAACGTTTATTGAATGTCACACTGGATGATTTGCAGCGTGTTGCACAGACCTATCTGGTCGAGCAGCAGGCGACGAAAGCCGTTGTGGCACCAGTGGCAAAACGTGAAATGCTGGAGCAGCTTGGTTTTGTAATTCAACAAGTTCTATAAATAAAAAAAAGAGGATAAGGGATGGCGCTTAATTCGTTTAAGCGCTCAACTCTACAGCTGAGCGTGTTGCTGGGCTGTGCAGTTGGGACGCAAGTGAATGCGGAAGAAACAGTAGTCAACAGTCCCACGCCGGCAACGGCTGAAGCCTGTGCTGCACTGGAAATTAGTGCAGAGCGTCTGGCCTGTTATGATACTTTATTTAAAATTCCGGTTACTGATAAGCCTGCAATCGTTTCTGAACGTCGTGCAGCAGCAGAAATTGCGCCTGAACCCGACAATTTAAAAGCGAAAATTGGTCAGACTGTTTCCAATATTTACGCTTCTGAAGGATCAAAGCTGACGCCGAATCTGTCTTTGCTGGATAGCCGCTGGGAACTCTCTCCGGAAAGTAAATTAGGCACCTGGAACATTCGTTCTTATCAGCCGGTGTATTTGATGCCAGGTTTCTGGACATCAAACAAGAATGAATTACCCGAGAGTGAAAATCCCAACAATATAGAGACAGAGAAACAGAATCTCACCTCAACTGAAGCTAAGTTTCAACTGTCTTTAAAGACCAAGGCGGTTGAAAATATCTTGGGAGATAATGGCGATCTCTGGCTTGGTTATACTCAGTCTTCGCGTTGGCAGGTGTATAACTCGGAAGAATCACGTCCGTTTCGTGAGACCAACTATGAACCCGAAGCCAGTTTGATTTTCCGTACCAATTATGATCTTTTGGGTCTGAATTGGCGTATGTTGGGATTGACCATCAATCATCAGTCCAATGGTCGTTCTGATCCGTTATCACGTAGCTGGAATCGGGTGATGCTGAATCTTGGTTTTGAAAAAGACAATTTTGCCTTGATGGTTCGTCCTTGGTATCGCTTTGAAGAGAAGCGAGAAGACGATAACAATCCAGAGATCAAGAACTATATTGGCCGTGGAGACATGACCGCATTTTATCGTTATAAGGAGCATGATTTTTCATTGATGCTACGACATACCTTAAAAGGTGGAGATGAAAACCGTGGAGCGGTACAGTTCGACTGGTCATTCCCGATCAGTGGGCGTTTGCGTGGCCAATTCCAGCTTTTTGATGGTTACGGAGAAAGCCTGATTGATTATAACCATCGTGCCACGTATGTCGGTTTAGGTGTTTCCTTGATGAACTGGTTCTAGGATTCCAACTTTAAACATCTTGGAATGAAAATAAAAAACCATGCCGCTGCATGGTTTTTTTATAGATAGATTAGCCAATCTGGATTTCTGAAGGCGGATGTTTGAGACGACTCTTTTTCGGAGTCGCAATAAAATAAGCAAGCGTCAGTGGCCCTAGACGCCCTGCGAACATTAACAGCATTAGAATAATCAAACTGGCAGGTTGTAGTTCCTCTGTTACCCCTCGGGACAAACCGACGGTACAGGCCGCAGACACGGCTTCAAACAACAGATCCAGAAAATCCTGCTCAGGTTCCAGGATTAATAAGCTCATAAAACCCATCATGATCAATGCTGCAGTAATACACACGACGGCCAATGCTTTAAACGTAGTTTTTTCAGGAATAGAGTGATTAAACAGCCGGATCTCATCTTCGCGTCTTAAAAAACTGATTACGCTGATGACCACAATAATAAACGTACCGACCTTAATGCCGCCCGCCGTACTTAAGGAGCCGCCCCCGATAAACATGAGCAGCATGGTAACGAGACTGGATGCATCGCTCATTTGTTCCATTGGCAAGCTATTAAAACCTGAAGAGCGGGGAACGGTGGCATGGAACCAGGCATTCACGGCCTGATCGCCCAAACTCATGAGACCCAAGGTGTGTGGATTGGAAGCCTCTAGTAGCCAAAGTACGATAAAAGCACTTAGGTTCAGACCCAGAATCGTTGAGAGGATTAGCTTGCTGTTGGTACTCAACTTACGCCAGCGCTTATGTTCTTTGACGTCCATCAGCACCAGAAAACCGATACCGCCAATGATATACAACATACTGATGGTAAAGGTAATCAGATATTGCCCTGAAAAACTCATCAAGCTATTTGGAAATAGTGAAAATCCACCATTATTAAAAGCGGAGACACTATAAAAGGCTGCATAAAATAATGCATCAGTGAATTGATATTCTTTAAGCCAGGACAAGGTCAGAATCAGCGTGCCGATCGCTTCAAAGAATAGAGAATATAAAAACACGGCTTTAATGGTAAAACTGACTTTTTTCAGACTAGTTTGTCCAATGGACTCCTGTGCCATGACTTGTTGTTTTAGCCCCAGTTGCGGTGCCAGACTCATCACTGCCAGAATGGCAAAGGTCATAAAACCCAAGCCGCCGCATTGCAACAAAAACATAATCACGATTTGACCAAATACGGTATAGGCTTCACCGACATTCACCACCGATAGCCCGGTAATGGTCACAGCAGAAGTTGCTGTAAAAATCGCCTCCAGCCAGCTGATTTCTCCATGATGTGCAATAGGCAGCATCAATAGCAGTGAGCCGATCAGAATTAATCCGAGAAAACCCAAAGCCAGTAAGCTCGGAGGACTGAGGTTAATCGTCCTGTGTTGCTTTAAATCAGAACTTTTCATAAATGTTTAAAATATTTAGCAAGACGGCGCAAAGGTTCCAGCAATCCTTCAACCAGTAAAATGTCGCCTTCTTGAAGAATCTGATTGGCATCTACGTGGTATTGCAGCGTAGATCCGCGTTTATGTAATAAGGTGGTAATTTCAGGTATATGCTTCATCAACTGATTCAACGGTGTACCATGATGATCTGCATGAATCTCGATCTTGACAATATAGTGATCATCTTCAAGTGACATATAACGGCTAACCATCGGGTAGCTGAGTGATTGTGCCACACGGACGCCCATATCTTCTTCTGGGTGAATAATTTTTTCGACGTTCAGATGGGTCAAAATCATATGGTGGGCTTTGGATTTGGCTTTGGCCCAAATTTTCTTTACACCCATATTTTTCAGATGCAGTACACACAGAATGCTGGCTTCAATATCTTCACCAATTGCGACTACGACCGCTTCACAGCGCTGGATATCCAGTTCATCCAGGACATGCTCATCGGTTGCATCGGCAATGACCGCATGGGTGAGCTGATCGGAAATATTTTCCACATATTTTTTATCGAGATCGATTCCAATCACATCATGTTTCAGGCTGATCAGTTGAGTCGCCACTGTTGCACCGAAGCTGCCCAGCCCAATGACTGCAAATAATGCCATGCATATTTCCTTAAATCTTTTTATTTCAAATCAGTTCATGTCTAAGTATGTATCTTAAAGATTTTTATAGTTTTCAGCTATCTGGCCTTACATAAATACTTCATACATTTTCATTCAGCCGGACATAAAAAAACCGCCTCGAAAGGCGGTTTATGTTTGAAAGAATTACTTCAAGAAACGTTGATAACCCAGATTATTGGTAATTTCCTGATATGGATAGGTAATGGTTTCGAGAGTTTCGATCAAGCCATCCGGATTCTGTTGTGCATCGGTTGCTTCAAGACCCACCAGAACACGTCCTTCAGCAGCGCCGTGGTTCCGGTAGTGGAACAGGGTGATATTATGGGTTGGGCCAAGACGTTCCAGGAACATCAGTAAAGCGCCAGGACGCTCCGGGAATTCCACGCGGAACAGGCGCTCATTTTCAATATCGGCATGACCACCGATCAGGTAACGGATATGCAGTTTGGCCACTTCGTCATCAGACAGATCGTCAACGTCATACTGGAACTTTAAGGTTTCATAAATTTCCTGACGTTCTTTCTCGCCATTTTTCAGACTGATGCCGACAAAGACTTGCGCAGCAGAAGCATCGCTGGCACGGTAGTTAAATTCAGTAATATTACGGCCTTGTAATGCACGGCAGAAACTCAGGAATGAACCTTTCTGTTCCGGAATGGTCACGGCAAAAATCGCTTCTTTGCGTTCACCCAGTTCGGTACGTTCAGCGATATAACGTAAACGGTCGAAGTTCATGTTGGCGCCGCAGACAATCGACACCATGTTCTTCCCTTCGATGCCATGTTCAGCCACGTATTTTTTAATACCTGCCAGAGCCATTGCACCAGATGGTTCTACAATGCTACGGCATTCGTCATAAGTGTCTTTAATCGCTGCACAGACTTCATCCGTATTCACCAGCACCACATTCGGTTCCACGATTGGGCCAGAATTGTCCGATTTTTGCAGACGAATCACATCAAATGGTTTTTCACCAATTTGGGCTACCGCTGTACCATCAGCAAACAAGCCCACAGATGGGAGAATCACACGTTCATTTGCTTCTAAAGCAGCTTTTAAACAGGCAGATTCGTCGTATTCCACTGGAATGACTTTAACGTGGGGTGCGACATCACCTAAATACGCTGCAACACCTGCGATCAGGCCACCACCGCCAACTGCGACAAACACGTAATCCACATCGCGCCATTGACGCAGGATTTCATTAGCAATCGTACCTTGGCCAGCAATCACCAGTTCATCATCATAAGGCGGAATGAAGGTCATGCCATCTTCCTGGGCACGTTGAATCGCATACTTGTTGGCGACATCAAATGAATCACCATGCAAAACCACTTCGCCACCAAGACGCTTAACCGCCTGTACCTTGATATCAGGTGTGGTTTTAGGCATCACAATAATCGCGCGAATACCCAGCTTTTTCCCTGAGAGTGCCACGCCCTGTGCATGGTTACCCGCTGAAGCAGTAATAACGCCACGTTCCATTTGTGATTTCGGTAATTGACTAATACGGTTATAGGCACCGCGTAGCTTGAATGAAAAAACCGGTTGTAAATCTTCACGTTTAAAGCGGATATTATTATTGAGTCGTTCGCTAATTCGTGGCGCTGCTTCGAGTGGAGTTTCGATTGCAACATCGTAGACCGTTGCTTGTAAAATTTGTCGAACCAAACGAGACAGCATGTTAATTTTCCATCTAACAGTTTAAAATAGGGGCTTATTGTAACAAACCACACGGCTTTGCGGTTTAAAAAAGCTGCAAAAGTCCAAAATAGTTGAGTGAAGCCATGAGTCTATATGCAACCCAAGATGAGAAAAAACAAGCAGCAGCCAAAGCCGCTTTAAAACACTTGCCAAAAGGGGGCATTTTAGGCGTAGGTACAGGCAGTACTGTAAACTTTTTAATTGACTTATTGCCTGAGCTGCAATTGGAAGCTGCGGTAGCCAGTTCAGAAGCAACTGCACAACGCTTGAAAAAACTCGGCATTGAAGTGGTAGATATGAACTCTGTCAGTGGTCTGGATGCTTATGTTGATGGTGCAGATGAAATTGATCGTCATATGCATATGATCAAAGGTGGCGGTGCAGCGCTGACACGTGAAAAGATTGTTGCCTCTATTGCGAAAAAATTTGTGTGTATCGTGGATGATTCTAAATGGGTTGGACAATTAGGGCGTGAGTTCCCGCTTCCTGTAGAAGTGATTCCAATGGCGCGTTCTGCAGTCGCGCGTAAAATCGTATCTTTAGGTGGCGATCCTGCGTACCGTGAAGGTGTGGTCACTGACAACGGTAATGTGATTTTAGATGTGTACAACCTGAATATTCTAAATGCACTTGAACTGGAAAAAACCTTAAACGATATTCCGGGCGTGGTATGTAACGGTATCTTTGCGATCAACAAAGCAGATATCGCCATTGTCGCGACTGATAACGGAATTGAAGAGCGTACAGCGGTTTAATTAAACTTTCTAGAAAAAATCCCTCTAAATCTCCCTGAGCGAAGTTTTGAAGCACTGCTTTAAAACAAGTGCAAGAAGGGAGACTTTTAAAAGCCCCTCTTTGAAAAAGAGGGGGTTAGGGAGATTAAAAAAACTATAATGACCTTATCCGATCTACCCGAAATCCAAATCACCCGAAATGTCCGTTCAACCCGGTTACGTTTGCGTGTCGATGCGACCCAGATTCGCCTCACAGCCCCGGTTTTTTGCAGCAAAAAACAGATACGGCATTTTATTGAACAATCTGAAAGCTGGCTGATTAAAACCTGGCAATCCCAGCAAGAAAAAATCGAAAATATTGACCGGACGTTACCGATTGAGCTGCGGTTATTTAATCTAAAAGAACCTGTACAAATTTCTTATCAAAGCCAGAAGAGCAACTTCATTTTTGATCATAAAAATTTACAGCTTTGCATCAGTGACCGACATCCTGAAGAATATTTAAAAACTTTCGTGATTGCCTACGCAAAAGAACAGCTTCCTTCATATTTAAATCTTGTCTCACAGCAATGTCATTTGCCTTTTAAAAACTGCAGTATTCGACAACCTAAAACCCGGTGGGGCAGTTGTTCGGCCAAACATGACATTATGCTGAATAGTGCGCTAGTATTATTTCCTGAAGAGGTCACGCATTATGTCGCTGTCCATGAACTGGTACACACAAAGCATTTTGATCATAGTCCACGCTTTTGGGCAGAAGTTGCTAAGCATGATCAGCATTTCCAGCAGCATCGTATAACGCTGAAAAATACGCCGTTGCCATATTGGTGGGGTGCCTAAAACCATAATTAATAAGTCCATATAACTCTATTGAAATAGCCTAAGCAAATTAAAAGTTTCATGATCAAAATCGGACTTATCCTACTGATCAATTAAAAAACCAGCAAACCCCAGTGAAATGGTTTAGAAAACCTCAACTTCCTGTCATACTAGGCTGTATAAAGGAAACATTTATTTGAGGTAATCATCGTGATTTCAGTGGGTATTGTGGGTGGTACGGGTTATACAGGCGTTGAACTTTTGCGTCTTTTGCTACGACATCCAGATGTAAATGTAACAGCACTGACATCACGTACTGAAGCAGGTCGTCGTGTAGATGACATGTTCCCAAGCTTGCGCGGGCATACCAATCTTAAATTTTCTGATTTGAGTCTGGGTTTATTAAAATCATGCGATGTGGTGTTCTTTGCAACGCCGCATGGTGTCGCAATGAAACATGCCGAAGAGCTGGTTGCTGCAAATACCAAAGTGATCGACTTGGCGGCAGATTTTCGTTTACAAGATCTTGAACAGTTTGAAAAATGGTATGGCATGCAACATGCATGTCCAGAACTGTTAAAAGATTCTGTTTATGGTTTATCTGAGCTAAATCGTGAAGAAATTAAAAAGGCCAGTGTGATCGGGAATCCGGGGTGTTATCCAACTACAGTTCAGTTGGGTCTGGCGCCGGTCTTAAAAGCGGCTGAAGCATTGGTGAAACCTGAAAGCATTATTATCGATGCCAAATCTGGTGTATCAGGTGCAGGTCGTAAAGCCAGTCTGGGCATGATTTATTCTGAAAATTCCGATAATTTTAAGGCCTATGGTGTAGCGGGTCATCGTCATCACCCTGAAATTGTCGAAGCATTGGAAAAAATTTCAGGTCAAAAAAATGTGTTTGATCATATTTTATTTGTACCGCATTTGGTGCCGATGATTCGTGGTATGTTGTCGACCATCTATATCGATTTAACTGAAGCAGGCCAATCAGCAGATTTACAAGCGCTATATGAGCAGTTCTATGCCAATGAAGCATTTGTCGATGTTATGCCGGCGGGTAGCTCACCCGAAACCCGTTCAGTGCGTGGAGCGAATCAGTTGCGTATTGCCTTGTATAAGCCACAACCAACGAAACTGGTTGTACTGGTTGCACAAGACAATCTGGTAAAAGGGGCAGCAGGTCAGGCTGTACAAAACATGAACCTGATGTTTGGTTTTGCTGAAGACGCTGGCTTAAATAATATTGGTTTATTACCATAAAAAACGTATTAGAACTTCACACACATTTAGATTTGCATTTAAATGTGTGTCTTGATTAAAGCAAACAAGAGATCAAAATGCCGAATAACGAGTCAAATACGACGCTTCCTCAGGAACCCGGGACTAAGAAACCATTCATGAAAGGTAATACGCCCTTGGCCATTGGTGCGGCTGTATTGATCTTAAGCAGTGGCGTACTCGGATATACCGTAGGACATCGTCAGGGTTTGACTGCGGCGGGTTATGATGCAGATGCAGAGCAACTGGTCGATGTGGTACAGACTCAGAAAGCCAGTCTTGAAACACTGAACAAGACGCTGAATACTGCGGTTCAGGAGCGTGATCTAGCTGTCAGCAACGCCAATGATCTGTATCTGGCCATGACCAAGGCACGTGATGAACAGGTGCAGGCTGAAAGTGTAGGAACCATTTATCGCGAAATTTTGCGTCAGCGTGGTGGTTTGGCATTGGCGGTTCAAAACCTGTCGATTAAACCATTACCCGAAAATGCCTTTGAATACCAGATTGATCTGGTTCAGGTCAGTCCAGGCAAAAGTCGTGCTTCAGGTAGTGTGGAACTGCGCCTGATTAAAGGGACTGAAATTCTGGTGGTACCACTGGAAGATAAAAACTTTAATTTTGAAAATTATGAGCGACTCACTGGCCGCTGGACCATGCCGAAAGGCTTTAAACCAGAATTTATTGAAGTGCGTCTTACTGGTGCCAAGCCTGTGATTCGTCGTTTTAGTTGGGAACAGGGCAAAGCAGTCGAAAATCAGTCTGCCACCTTGTCAGAAATTCCGAAAACCGAAGCAAATGCAAATTAAGTGTGAAATATAAATCTTATGCCAAGCAATAAACGTCAAATGTGTTTAAGTGATATTAAAAATTCTTTTAATGAGTCTGGAATCGTTGATTGGCATATCAGCCCACGTTTAGCAAATGAACCCTCTGAAGACGGTGATTCTGACTTAGCTGTACAGACTGCACCGCCAGAACTGAAACGTCCACCGTTGTATGCGGTTGTTTTATTAAATGACGACTATACGCCGATGGAGTTTGTAATTGAAATTTTACAACAATACTTTGCAATGAATCTTGACCAAGCTACACAAGTAATGCTAACTGTACATTATGAAGGAAAGGGTGTAGCTGGGGTTTATCCTCGAGACATTGCGGAGACCAAAGCGAACCAAGTCAATAATTATGCTCGATCACAAGGTCATCCGTTACTTTGCCAAATAGAGCCTAAAGATTAAGGGGGTTACATGCTCAGTCGTCAATTAGAAGTATCACTACGTTTGGCTGTCAGCATGGCTCGTCAAAAGAGACATGAGTTCCTGACCGTAGAACATTTATTGTTAGCCTTGCTCGACAATGATTCAGCCGTGAATGCTCTCAAAGCATGTGGTGCGGACATCATCGTGTTGCGTAAGGAATTAGAAGAGTACGTAGAACAACATACCCCTAAACTTGGTGAAAATAGTGATCAGGCACCACACCCGACAGAAAGCTTCGACCGGATCTTGCAACGCGCGATTTTTCACGTGCAGTCAAGCGGCGGCGATCGTACTGTAGAAGGTGCTGATATTCTGGTTGCCATGTATTCTGAGCGTGACTCATTTGCAGTCTATCTGCTGAAACGTCATCAAATTAACCGTCTGACCCTGACTCAGTACCTGTCTCATGGTACCCGTAAAGAAGATGTACAGTCTGAAGAAGAAATCGAAGATCTAGATGGCGAATCAGCATCTTCAGCAAGTTCAGGTCCACTTGAACTTTATACCACTAACCTGAATGTTGAAGCACAAAAAGGTAAGACCGATCCACTGATTGGTCGTGAAAAAGAAATCGAGCGTGCCGCGCAAATTCTTTGCCGCCGTCGTAAAAATAACCCACTCCTTGTCGGTGATCCAGGTGTCGGTAAAACCTCGATTGCTGAAGGGCTGGCTTGGTTAATTGTCAATGGTAAAGCGCCAAAACCACTGGAAAATGCTGAAATTTTCAGTCTGGACATTGGTGCTTTGGTGGCAGGAACCAAATACCGTGGCGACTTTGAAAAACGCTTGAAACAGCTTTTAAATGCGTTGAAAAAGAAACCTGAAGCAGTGCTGTTTATTGATGAAATTCACATGATTATTGGTGCAGGCTCGAGTATGGGCAGTACCATGGATGCATCGAATCTGATCAAACCGGCGCTGGCAAATGGTTCTTTACGCTGCATCGGGTCAACCACATTCCAGGAATACCGTCAGGTCTTTGAGAAAGATCATGCTTTATCGCGTCGTTTCCAGAAAATTGATGTGAATGAGCCATCTATTTCTGAAACTATTGATATCCTACGTGGTCTGAAATCGAAGTTTGAAGATTTCCATCATGTGGAATATGAAGATCAAGCCTTAGTGTCTGCGGTAGAACTTTCTGCGAAATTTATCAACGACCGTTTCTTGCCAGATAAGGCGATTGATGTCATTGATGAAGCCGGTGCTCAGCGCCGTCTCAAAGCAGAACAAGATGACAGTTTAATCACCGTAGAAAATATTGAAGACATCGTTTCTAAAATTGCGCGTATTCCTCCGAAAACTGTCTCTAAAGATGACAAGAGTGTGCTGGAAAATCTTGAGCGTGATTTAAAACGTGTGGTCTTTGGTCAGGATGAAGCGATTGAGGCCTTGGCTTCTGCAATTAAACTGTCACGTGCCGGTTTGAAGTCTCCAGATAAGCCTGTAGGTAGTTTTGTCTTTGCGGGTCCTACAGGTGTTGGTAAAACCGAAGTGACCAAGCAGCTCGCGAAACAGATGGGTGTGGAACTGGTTCGTTTTGATATGTCGGAATACATGGAACGTCATGCAGTGTCACGTTTGATCGGTGCACCTCCGGGCTATGTCGGTTTTGATCAGGGTGGCTTGCTCACCGATGCGATTCACAAAAATCCGCATTGTGTGCTGTTGCTAGACGAGATCGAAAAAGCGCATCCAGATGTGTTTAACCTCTTATTGCAGATTATGGATCATGGTTCATTGACTGATAATAACGGGCGTAAATCTGATTTCCGTAACGTGGTCTTGGTACTCACCACCAATATTGGTGCTGAAAGTATTTCACGTGTCAGCATTGGTTTTATGGAACAGGACAATAGTAACGATAATCAGGAAGCGATGAAGAAAGTTTTCTCGCCAGAATTCCGTAACCGTCTCGATGGCGTGATTCAGTTCAAGGCATTACCAAGCAGCATTATTGAAAATGTTGTAGATAAATTCCTGACTGAACTTCAAGCACAACTAGATGACAAAAAAGTCATGTTGGAAGTGGATCAGAGTGCACGTGAATGGATGTCAGAACATGGCTATGACCGTTTAATGGGCGCACGTCCAATGCAACGTTTGATTCAGGAACACCTGAAAAAACCGCTGGCTGAGATGATCCTGTTTGGTGAGCTGGCTGAAAATGGCGGCAATGTTGCAGTATCTGTGAAAAAAGAAAATGGTAAAGCGGTTGGCTTAAAACTTGAAGTTTTTGAAGACCAGACTGCTGAACCAGCTTAATTAATAAGAAGGATCAAACCCGTGCTTGCACGGGTTTTTTCATGGACTCATATTTTAAATTATCAAATTCATATCATTTAAAAGATAAATTATGGATATTCAAGTTACCAAGCTGTTCACGACATTTTTACTGTTTTTAGTCACGGCATTGATGGAAATTTTAGGTTGTTATTTTCCCTATCTGATTTTAAATCAGGGGAGAAGCCACTGGTTATGGATTCCGACAGCTCTGGCTTTGGCGGCTTTTGTCTGGCTGTTAACCTTGCATCCAGCTGCTTCAGGACGGATCTATGCCGCTTATGGCGGTATCTATATTTTTTCAGCACTGATGTGGTTGCGCTTCGTTGATCAAGTGACTCTATCGCGTTGGGATCTACTTGGTGGCATGGTGGTAATACTGGGCGCGTTGATTATTATTTTGCAGCCGCAAGGCTTGGTGCGTTAGCAAGATATAACAGTAAACCTTATTAAAAAAGGTAGCCACGGCTACCTTTTGTTTTCAGGATTCTTGAATCCTGAATCGAAATAAATGTCTTATGTGTTTAGATTATTTTAATTTGCAATCTTTCTGGGAAATATCCGTTTTATATGTTTGTGTCTGCGAGTTCAGGCTGAGTTCAACCTTGTAAGGGTTCTCAATCTGATAGCGATGCTCAAAGAAAATTTCACAATTATTGAGCAGATTATTGCGAATGACTTTCATCACTTCTTTGCGCCCCAAGTCTTTTTCAAACTGGCTAAAATCGGGCGTGATGATCATGCCTTTCAGTGTGGTTTTATTGGCACTTAACTGTAATTGTTCAATAATCGTATTTTGATCAATCTGCAATGGTAAAGTTCTGGAATCCTCTGCACTGAGCACTGCGAGCAATTCATTCAGCTCAGCTTTTTTCTGAATTTTAAATTTGCTGTCAATAATATTTTTTTCTTGAAGATATTGGTCAAATTCAGAAGCATGCACCGGTAAGGCGACACTGCTAAAACCAGTCAAGAGTGCCAAAGCCCAATATTTTTTTTGCATTGTATAAAATCACTTTTTATTCCATTTCAACAATGATTATAAGAGCTGAGACAAAAAAAGCACCAGAGATTGGTGCTTAATTTGTGAAGATTCATCTTAAAAAATTAGTCTTTTTTCAGATTTTCATTAATCAGGAATTCAACCAAAGCTTTTTGCGCGTGCAAGCGGTTTTCAGCTTCATCCCAAACTACGGCATTTTTATGGTCAAGCAGATTTTCTGAAATCTCTTCGCCACGATGCGCAGGCAAGCAGTGCATAAACAAGCAATCCGGATGTGCAAGATCCATCAGGCGTTCATTCACCTGATAATCTGCAAAGGCTTTTTCACGGATCTTCTGCTCTTCTTCCTGACCCATGCTTGCCCAAACATCAGTCACGATCAGGTCAGCATTCACCGCTGCATCTTCAGCAGAAGGAACCAGTTCCACACAATGCGCGAATTCAGACAGGAATTTTTCTTGTGGCTCATAGCCTTTTGGCGCTGCAATTTTCAGATTAAAGCCCCACATATGTGCAGCTTCAATATAAGAGTTACACATATTGTTGCCATCACCAATCCAGGCAACAGTTTTACCTTCAATTGAGCCACGTTGCTCTACATAAGTCTGCATGTCAGCAAGTAGCTGGCAAGGATGGTGGTCATCTGTCAACGCATTAATCACTGGAACTTTTGAATAAGATGCAAAACGCTCCACGATATCATGGCCGAAAGTACGGATCATCACGATATCCAGCATGCTTGAAATCACACGTGCAGAATCTTCAATCGGTTCACCACGACCTAACTGGGTATCGCGTGAAGACAGGAAAATCGCGCTACCACCAAATTGGCTCATGCCAGCTTCAAACGAAACACGCGTACGGGTACTCGATTTCTCAAAAATCATGCCCATCACTTTACCAACAAATGGTTGGAACACTTCATTGTTATGCTGTTTGCGCTTAAGCTCAATTGCGCGTTGCAAAATCTGGTTAAGTTCTAAAGTTGATAAATCGCGTAAGGTGAGAAAGTGACGGAGAGCCATTCGTTACTCCACAATAATTGCCGAAAAACTCGATCAACAATCAGTTGTTGGTTAGTTTAAGAAAAAAATACGGAATCGGCTAATATACTATAAGCAATGAAAAATGCAAAAAAACTAGACTTTTTGATGACCGTCTAAAAAGCGATCCACACAATAACTGATGTATTTGTCGATTTCCTGATCATCTTCCTGTACCGGAATTCCCATCAGAATACGCCATTCCAGATTGCGCAAAATACCAAAATACAACTGTGCCGAATATTGCGGATTCTCGCAATGCAATAAACCTTGCGCATCTGCCTGTTCTAAAGCCGTAGCAATGGCACTTTGTACATGCACCGGGCCTCGCTCATGAATATGCTGGGCAAGTTCTGGATTGCGCTGACTCTGTTCCAGCACCAGACGCATAAAGGCCGAGTTTTCAGGTTGCATGATCTGGTGATAAAAATTGAGTAGCGTGTGTACTAAATAACTACGAAAATCCAGTGCCATCAATTCGATCGGAATACTGATATCTTCAAAAAACTTGATACGACGATAATCGCAGATGGCTTTAAACAAGCCTTCTTTATTGCCAAAGTATTTATAGATCGAAGCTTTGGAGCCTCCGGCATGCTGGACGATATCATCCAGAGAGACAGCGTCATAACCCCGTTCCAGAAATAGCTCGGTTGCACTGATCAGCAGCGCAATACAACGCTCATGACCACGTTTGGTCTGTGGCAGATCTTTGGCGAGCGGTTCTAGGGCAAGGTCTTGCATAGGAGATCGTACATCAACATGACAATAAAGATTGAAACGCCATCATAGCAAATATATGCACATATTTCATAATTGCGCCAGATAAGTGCGCTATTTGCTAATTAGGTAAAGCAAAACTTAAAAATTTGACTAAAGTTTTAGAGTATTTGTTCTATCGGGTTATGGAATGAGCAAGCCAAATGAGTATACTCGAATTTCAATAATTATAGCCAAGACTGTGGAAAAGGAAGATGACAGAACAAATGTCTGCAGGTTTAAGATTTAGACAAGCGCTTGAAGTCGAGAAACCATTGCAAATTATGGGCACGGTAAATGCCTATGCTGCCATGATGGCCAAACAGGTCGGTTATAAAGCCATTTATTTATCAGGTGCGGGTGTCGCGAATTATTCTTATGGTTTGCCTGACCTGGGCATGACCAGCCTGGATAATGTTCTTGAAGATGTACGCCGGATCACTGAACGTGTGGATACACCTTTACTGGTTGATATTGATACCGGTTGGGGCGGCGCATTAAATATTGCCCGAACGATCAAACAGATGATTGCAGCAGGAGCCGCTGCGGTTCATATTGAAGATCAGGTTGCACAGAAGCGTTGTGGTCATCGTCCAAATAAAGAAATCGTATCGCAACAGGAAATGGTCGATCGTATCAAAGCTGCTGTAGATGCGAAAACCGATTCAAACTTCGTGGTGATGGCGCGTACCGATGCGCTACAAAAAGAAGGCCTGCAAGCCGTGATTGACCGTGCTTCTGCCTGTGTTGAAGCGGGCGCAGATGCGATTTTTGCTGAAGCGATGACTGATATCACCATGTACCGTACAGTATGTGATGCGGTCGGTGTGCCAGTCCTGGCGAATATTACCGAATTTGGTGATACGCCGTATTATACGGTAGATGAATTGGCTGAGCAGGGCATTGGCATGGTGCTGTATCCATTGTCAGCGACACGTGCAATGCAAAAAGCCGCACTTGAAGTGATGCGTTCGGTGCGCGAACATGGTACTCAGGTAAATGTGCTGGATATCATGCAACAACGAAAAGAACTCTACGAATTTTTAGATTATCACAGCTTCGAAGACACATTAGATAAACTGTTTAAACAGGAGAATTAAAAAAATGGCTGAAGGAAAAGTACTCACTGGCGCAGGATTGCGCGGACAAGTGGCAGGTAAAACCTCACTTTCAACAGTAGGCAAAAGTGGCGCAGGCCTGACCTATCGCGGTTATGACGTACAGGATCTGGCTGAACATTGCCAGTTTGAAGAAGTCGCTTACCTGATTTTCTTCGGAGAATTGCCGACATCAGAGCAATTGGCAGCCTACAAAGCCAAACTGAAATCCTTACGCACTTTACCTCAGGCATTAAAAGAAGTCCTTGAGCGTATTCCTGCCGACTCACATCCAATGGATGTGATGCGTACTGGCGTTTCCATGCTGGGCAATCTTGAAACTGAGCAATCTTTTGAGCAGCAACAGGATATCGCAGACCGTATTTTGGCAACTTTGCCGGCAATGATCTGTTACTGGTATCGTTATAGCCATGACGGCGTGCGTATTGAAGAAAATACCGATGATGATTCAATCGGTGCGCAGTTCCTGAATCTACTGCATGGCGAAAAGCCAAATGAATTACATGAACAGGTGATGAATGTTTCCTTGATTCTGTATGCAGAGCATGAATTCAACGCTTCAACTTTTACCGCTCGTGTGTGTGCATCAACGCTGTCCGATATGCACTCTTGTATTACCGGTGCAATCGGTTCCTTGCGTGGCCCTCTACATGGCGGTGCCAACGAAGCTGCGATGGACATGATTGAAAACTGGAAGTCGCCTGAAGAAGCTGAACGTGAAATGCTGGGCATGCTGGAACGTAAAGAAAAAATCATGGGCTTCGGTCATGCGATCTATAAGGACAATGATCCGCGTAATGGCATTATTAAAGTCTGGTCTGAGCGTTTGGCCAAAGATGTCGGTGATACGGTACTTTATCCAGTCTCGGTACGCTGTGAAGAAGTCATGTGGCGTGAGAAGAAATTATTCTGTAATGCGGATTTCTTCCATGCATCTGCCTATCATTTTATGGGCATTCCAACCAAGCTGTTTACCCCGATCTTTGTTATGTCGCGTGTGACAGGCTGGGCCGCACATGTGATGGAACAACGTGCAGACAATCGTATTATCCGTCCAAGCGCGGATTACACTGGGCCAGAGTTGCGTAAAGTAGTGCCAATCGCTGAGCGTTCTACTGCGGCTTAATCTGTTTCTGTAGTAAAAATAAAAAAAATAAGGTCTCAATTGAGACCTTATTTTTTATCGGTTTCGTTATCGGCTTAACAGTGCCGGATCTTCAATGCTATAACCTGTTTCAAAAGGAATACCCAGATACTTTACTATTACCAGAGTTTTATTTTGTCTCGGAACTTTATAGGCCTGGCTAATTTTCAA
Source organism: Acinetobacter lwoffii (assembly GCF_024129715.1). Classification (GTDB taxonomy): domain Bacteria; phylum Pseudomonadota; class Gammaproteobacteria; order Pseudomonadales; family Moraxellaceae; genus Acinetobacter; species Acinetobacter lwoffii_U. The sequence goes on along the minus strand of NZ_JAMXXM010000002.1, from coordinate 30,281 downwards.
GCCTTGCTGATAACTAACCGCTTGCTGAACCGCGCTTTTTTGTAAGCCAGATTTCACTTGATATTGATAGGTCCATTTTGGCACTTTTTCCTGAGGGTCATGCCAGGCAGGCGCGCTACCTTTTTTTGTCTTTAACACCTTAAGCTGTGGTTTTGATTTTTGAATTGGATTTAATGGAACTAAACGTTTTTTGATTTTGGCAATGTCCTGATCAAACTTGCGACTGTCTTGATCATAATCGATGCGCTTGGTTTTAGGATTGATATATAAGGAATTGACCTGAACCAGTTGATTTGGTTTTTGGGATTTAAAATTATAATAATATAGTTGAGGCAAGCGTCCACGACCATCAAGATAGTGACGCATGATATAAAGCTTCTGTTCTTTGACTTCATAGCCTAGAACTTCAATATTTTGTGGACCGCCTACGGTAGCGAAAGCCAGAGTGGGCAAGCTCAGAGGGAGCAGGAGCAGTGCAGTTTTAATATTCATGGTCATTCCACCCTCAAAAAAATAGATTGGCATCTGATCATGCCAATCTATCTTAAAATACGGTAGAAATAATGAAGCTTATTCAGGCTATACAGTAACTTTGAAAGCTTAGCTGTTATTCAACAGATTGATCATGTCATGTGCAACCACAGCGGACAGTTTGTTGAGGCGTTCAAGTGGCGAGCCTTTGAGATAATACTGGAACTGATGGATTTGCGTGCCATCATTAATGGCCACAAAAAAAGTCCCTTCCGGTTTCTCTGGTGTCGCGCTACCACCTGGTTTAAGCAATCCTGTACAGGCAATAATCCAGTCAGCATCACGGAACATTTTTTTACCTGCTTCCGCCAGAGCAACCGTTACCGGCATAGATTCCGCAGTATGACTATTGATCAGATTCTTGGAAATGCCCAATACTGAAGTCTTGACACTTACATCGTAGCAGATCAAACCACCAATCAGAATTTCGGCACCTTCTCCTTTACAAATGGAGAACTGGCTACTGAGATATCCAGAACTTGCGCTTTCGATAAAGGCAATTTTTATGTTTTTCTCTTCGAGTAAGCCGCAACAGGTTTTTATCATAGTCTCTATATTTTCTTTGTGGGAGTGATTTTAGATCAATCTAGGCAGATTTTTTCCTGTCGATCAACTCCAAGTATATTTATATTTTTATGAAAGTTAAAATTTTTTTCATAGATCAGTGTAATTTCATGTTGACCTGATCGCAAATCTGAGTGGTTAAAGTTTGGGCTATTTTCAAAAATAGAGGTTTCTTCTCAGGCGGAACAGTGGTAAAAATAAAAATAAAGTGCTTAGTGAAAGTAGGGTGTTGGAATGAAAACCACAGTAAAATATGTAGTCTTAAAAAGTCTTGACTATCAATTGGGTACACCATTATTTCAGGAAGAAATTGACGCTGATGGTCAATATTTTGATCAGATACCAAGCACAATTTCTTATCAGAATTTGCAGTTCAAAGTGAAAAGCAAAGAGCTTAAACGTTTGTATCTGGCCGAAGAGCAGGAAGATACTCAAACGATTATCGTCAAAGTAGTCAATATCTAATAAAAACTGAATAGAATAAGCCTCTTTTAAAGGGGCTTATTTATTATAAATAGATTAATAAATATAATTACAAACAATGATTTGATCTAAGTTTATACCAAAATAATAAGTAAAAATATTTGAATTAAAGTCAAGGTAAATTCGAAACAGCTTAAGTTTTATTGGTGAGGTCATGTTAAGTATCGTATTTCTTCACAGTTAATAATATTCAAAAAGAATTGTATTTTTAATGTTTTATTTAATTTTTTAAAAATATAGAAGATTTAGATTTATTTGTATATATTTATAAATATCAATAGTATAGTTATTAAGTGGTTCTGTTTAATAACGCTTTTTAAATTTTATTAAAAATTTTCCTATATATGAAATAGGACTTAAGTTATTCCTTTTATTGGATAATAAATTTTTGACCTATAAAGTCTTTCATTATGTTTCTGTTGCATTATATCAGGTAATTTATGTTGCGCATTAATCTCCACTTCAAGTACTTATCTTACTATTTTTTACATTGAATTAATCTGTAACAGGTTAAAGGTTGGCGAAATCTGAAAAATGCGTAGAGTAGATATTAAGTCGAAACCTATCGGCTTTTAATTTAAAGCAAATAGTAAGGAATACCACCATGGCTAATAATCAACAGCAAGACCAACAGAAACAGCAGCAACAACAGCAACAGCAAAATCAACAACGCAATCAAGATCAGCAGCGTCAACAAAACAACCAGCAAAACCCAAATCAGCAACAAAATAACCAGCAACAACAGCAGCCGCAGCGCAATCAGCAACAAAACCAGCAAGGCCAACAGCAACAACAGCCACAGCAAAACAGTAACCAACAGCAACAAGATCAGTGAAAACCGCAGTGTTAATTCTGTTTAAGACTTACGCTCTTCATAAAAAAACCGCCTGAATCAGGCGGTTTTTTATATTTCATTGCACGATTAGACTAAGTATTTATTAACACTGAATATTGGCTTTTAGCTTGTAGAAATTCAAGGCATTGTCTAGGTCGGTGAGCAACTCTTTTTCTGTATATTCCTTGGGTGCAAGTTTTAGCAAGGCAGGCATATAGTTATTTTTATATTCTTTAGGATATTGTTCACACAGGATACGTGTTCTTTCTTCCAGACTAATTGTTGAAGAGTCAAGTTTGTCCAGATAAGCACTCAGTTGATTATCTGATTGTTCAAACTGCACTTTAATGTTTGCATCAGCTTCTGCTGCACTCTCTGCTTGCTGTTTTTGGCAGCCGCTTATTGCCAGACTCATCAATAAAGTAATTAGTATGCGATTTTTCATGCTGCCAAAATATTGTTATTGCTCATATGAAAAATTATAGAGAGAAATGACTAAAAAGAAAGCAGGGATCTATAAACTTTATGAGACATTGAACATTCATAACATCCGATATTGACTGAAATAAGGAATTTTCTCCTACAAATCTGAATTAACCTATTCTCATTTATAGGTTTAGCAATTCTTTTTGGGTTTTGGTTATTTAATCGTCTTATTTGCCCATTAAAAAGATTTTTGGATAAATTACAGTCATTTAATTAACAAAAGTAATGGTTTTTTCATATTTTGAAACATTGCATCTATATATCCTACACAGATTGGCTGCATGGCTAGTGATATCTTGGCGTCATTCTAAGAACTTAATGAAAATAATTAAAAATCAGCACATTATAGGGCCTGTTTAATTTAGGAGAGTTAAACAGGCTTTTTCTTTTCCGTCTTAAATCTGGTTTTTTCTTTGCTGATTGTATTTTTTGCTCATTCTCTTTCACATAAGTTTTCATACACAACATAAAGCCTGAAAATTCCCTCAGGAGAGATACATGAATAGATGTTATTTATATATCTCTTTTCACGAAAAGACAGGACAAAGCTATGATGAGATGTATATGCGCATTTGGCATGGGCGTAATGGTTGGCTGTTGTTTTAAATCTTGCAAAGAGAAAATGTGTCAGATGATGAGCAGCAAGCATTGTAAAAGTGATCATTGTAAAAAAGATCAGGCGACTCAAGCTGAAGAGCCTGTACAAACTTAGCCCAAAAGCTTCAATTTTACTGAAAGGCTAAACAACAGAGCTGAGTACTGAAGTTGTTCTAGATCGCTGATCCAATCATTTTATATTGAATCATTCTATATTTAAAGCAATAAAGCTTGATCCTAGATTGAGCTTTTTACACTTAGGAGAAAAACATGATGCAATTTATATTTTGTTTATTTGGTCTTCATGGTGCGACTGAAATTAACTACACGTGTGACCATGATGAGGTCAAACAGTGTCGTGATTGCTTGAAAAATATTGAATAATGTGCCAAATCATCAGACATCTTAATGAAGATCAATCCCCGTTCAATCATCAGTTGGCGGGGTTTTTCTTTACTGATGAAATTTTTGGATCTAAACATAATTTCTCACAAGGAATACTTTATAAAAGAATCATTTCAATAGGATTACGTTTTGATAAATTCTTAGCTGCTTAGAACTGGAATACAATAAAATTTATGCGTGTGATCACCCATGCTCGAATTCTTGAAGCAATTCAAAAGAGGCCACAGGCTGAAACTGCATTAGCTGGTTGGCATCGAATGATTAAGGCCAATCATCCTAAAGATTTTACTGAAATGAAAAGACTTTTTCCGGCAGTGGATAAGCTTAGAAAATTTCATGTATTCGATATCGGCTCGCACGCGAATTCATATTCTTTGCTGTACCATCTACGATCAGGCTGAACAGCTTATTTGCTGAGATGGACTTTAGGGTTTGTGAAATGTAAAAGAATACTTCAAGGAAAATTTGTCTTTTTAGAAAACTGAATGTGCAACATAAATAACATTGATGTTTAGCAGTAGATGTCATATTTATCTCTTAATAGATATATGAAGGAGATGCATATGACAAATAAGCCAGAGCAAGAGCAAGAATCAAATCCGCATAAAGAATCGAATGACGACAAGGGTAATCAGGCATCTTATAAGCATGTCAAACCAGAGAAAAAACCCAATGCAGAACCCGAAAATCCATTGAGAGAGCAAAAATAGCTTTTTCACATGGACGAAGCCCTAACTTGGTTTAGGGCTTTTTAATTTCCCGATAAACCTTGATCTCTAGGCTTTGCAATAAACTCATCTTTCATTTCAAAGAAAAATTCATGGGCTTGTTCATGATCGCAGTGCAACCAGTCATGTCGTGATTCTTCCGGAATCACAATAATCGAGCGTTTTTCGTCATTCGGGTCATGAAACTGTTTCATAAAGGGATGTTGATCTGAATTTATGGTCAGCATCGAAAATGATCTGATTTTCTCACCATCAATGTGTGCGTCATCATAAATCGCCGCCACGGTAAAAGGATTGCCATCTTCACGTGAAATGCCAAACCAGTGCGATTTACCGTCTATATATTTAGGTTCATAGAATGTATCGACGGGTACCAAAGCAAACTGGTTGTTTTTCCAAGCATGTCGGAAACTCGGTTTGGATGCCACTGTTTCAGTCCGTGCATTATAGGTATGCCGGCCATATTTCAATTCTTTCGCCCAGGCTGGAATCAGTCCGAAACGTGCGATATCCAGCTCAAAATCATCAGCACCGCGCATAATGATTGGGGCTGGCGCTAAAGGATAAACATGTGTTTTCATGCCCAGTTCGAGTTGCTCTTCATGAATATCTAATAAGGAAAGACGTTTTTTTGAGGGAAATTCATAGTTCGAGCACATAAATAACCTCTTTCATTCTAATTATTATTTGCTAAAGAATTAAAGTATAAAAATGATGGGCTCAAAACAATTCGAAATCGTAAGTATAGTTATAACAGAAAGTAAGAATACGGATTAATATTAGTTTATCCTCTTTATAGAATAGTGCTCCTTTAAAGGACTATTCTATAAATATGAAGATTAAAATATTTGAGTTTTTAATGATTAAATACAAAAGCTCACCGGGTTATTTTGTAGGGCAGGTGTTCAAAGCTTTCCCTTGTTCAACTGAATGGATAAAGTTTCCAATTAGAAATTCACTCTGTCTTAAGGAATCACGATGATCTCCATTTTTGACTAGATGGAAGGCGATAGATTTCTGCTTCGTACATACCTGCTGATAGTAAGCATAAGTACCACGATCATCGACCAGTTGATCTTTCTCACCTTGTACCAGCAGAACCGGCACAGTCGGTGTCATATTCTCAATAGACTGTTCTTTTAAATAATGTGTCAAAGGTGCCAGATTTACATTTGATTTAAAGACAGTCTTAGGTGCTTGTTTTAGGTCAGATTGTAATTCTGACAAACAGCGACTGCGTGCATGATTAAGAATTTCTCCCATTTCTGGGCTCACTAAATTTGCTGGAGCAAGCAGCGGATCTGCAGCCTCTGCTCCTAAAAGCACAATTGGAAAAAATGCGGCGACATTAGTCGTGATTTGCGAATTGCTGGCAACATATTCAGCGATTCCTTCATATTGATAACCGCCTGGCGCCAGTGCAATTGCCCCGCGAAGATCAAATTCAGGCGCATCTTTTTGACCGGACGCTGCAACTTTAAGAGATGCTGCACCTCCTTGACTATGACCCATAACATACCAATTTTTACTAAAGTTATAAGGCTTTAAATGGTGGATCGCTCGTAGAGCATCAACGACAGTATGCAACTGGCTTCGCGCATTCATATAAGGATGACCGCCCGGAGTGCCTAAACCTTGATAATCAGGTGCAACAACTGCATAGCCGCGAGCGAGCCAGGCATTCAATGCCTTAGCAGCGATTTGCTGATAGACATGGACTGGCCCACCCACATAATCGCCAGAGGGTGCACATGTATCAGCAACGCCAGTTGTACCATGCGCCCAAGCCAGAACAGGCCATCCATCTTTAGGGACTTTGCCTTTAGGTAACAAGATATAGCCTGAAGTGACGATGGGCTCGGATTTTGTGCCACGACTGCGATAATTGATTAAGAAACGTTGTGAGGCATTCGTAAACAGATCAGTATTTTGTTCTTGTATAGATAATATTGTACCCGGTATTTTTTCCGAAATATGAGATGCTTGGATTTTGCTGCTATCGGGAAGTGGAGGAGATGCTATTGCATATGTTGAACCTAAACATAAACAACTCATGATCAATTTAATAATAGGAGATTTAATTTTCATCGCTGAAACCATTTTCCTTTTTATAATGTCATTTTTAATGTAGCAGCTTTATTTATGTTTCTAAATTAACTCTGCACAAAGTTTGTAAACTAAAGCTTTTAAGTTAAGGCGAATGAGCAGTACAACAGGTTATTTTAGGTTAGCTGATAACTTCAAATAAGCACTTATATTTTAATGTGGTTCTGATCTGTTAATAGAATTCATATCATGTCTAACCTCACTAATACGATCATAAATCACCTTTCGCATTCGGTTTATTACTCCCAGAGGTTTGTGTTCCGGTAGGGTATGCCATGGTGTAAAGGAAAGGTTTTCACAAAACTTGTTTTGGTCAGGCGTATCAAAAACTTGTGGAGGAATGCGGATAGTTGCGACCTTGTAGAAAGGTGCCTCACTTTCTTGCCATTCAGTCATGGAATCTTCGACCGACATGGTGTTTGATGTTCTAGGCTGTACCAAAAACTCCATACATGCTTCACTTTTTTGCAAATATTGGCGCAGTTTTTCTCTTAGAAAATTATGATGCGGAGCATGTGGAAGAGGATCTGTCACTGTCGAACATGCTTGAGCTGAATACTTTATAGCTTGACGATCAGTGCCTATTCCTAATTGATAGGGCACCATAGACCAATATCTAGTTTGCAAAGGATTAGAAATTTTATTTCTCGTATTTAAGGCAATCCAGGTTCCTTTAGCTCCTAATGCAAAAGGAATATGCAACTTATTGAAAAATCTATCGCTATTTATATCTTGCATAAATGACATATATCGGACTGGATCATTCACAAAAAAGACAGGATGATTGATCATAATGAAATCTTGAGTAGAGGTTTCATCATCTAAAAGCTTTTCTCCCGGTACAGCCAGAAGTTTTATCGCCATGCCACGGGCATCTTTTTTAATATCTGCTTGTTGGGCATCTTTAGAACCATTAGAGAAACGAATCCAGGCTTGATATGTTTTTCCCGGAATAAAAACACCTTGAACCAAGTTTTTAGGAAGAACTTCATCTACTTTGAATTCTGCACGTACACAACCATGTGCTTTGGGATGGGCATCACGTAGCGCGATACCTGTGGAATATTCTTTCCGAATCAATATCTCAATTATATCTGCGATTTTTTCAGTTATGTTTGCTTCATCAGGATAAAGACTTTCACTTAAATGATGATCTATATTGGGATGAATATTATCTTTTGGAGAGTTAGATGCTATAGGGGAAGTGTTAGCATATGCAGCACTACAAATACTTATTGCCATTAGAGGGAGGAAGACTAGACCCGAGCATATAGGTTTTATAAAGTTAGGCATTGATTTTCTCCTTGCTATAAAGCTAGAGTTAGTTTTAATTTTTTAGCCTATGATCTGAAAATTCTTTGGACATACTTTAGCCATAAAATAATGAGAATGTCTGTGTAATTATTGATCTTCAGATTTAAAGTCCACCCATACTCCTTTCTAAAATATTTCCACTCTTTATCGTGTGCTCAATATAGAAGCCGATTTATGTTCTTACTTTAATTTAACTCCACACAGAGTTTTTTACTTTAGCAAAATTTATCCATAAACTTATGAAAATTTATTTTTAGACTAATGCGAGATGCTCGTAGCAAAATCAAGAGTCGTCGAATACAGTGCTATAGAAATCTATTTAGTTTAACATTCTGAAAATATTAGGATATATAAATCAATGCCAGTTCTAGCAATCCAGCATAGACTCAGTGGATTTTACTTTTTTTACTATGCGATTGTTGGGGCGTTCATGCCTTTTTGGAGTCTGTATCTAGAAGATCAGGGCTTCAATTATCAGGAAATTGGCATTTTATCTTCTATTGCAATCGTCACCCGCTTTTTTGCTCCCTTAATTTGGGGCTGGATTGCAGACAAGTCTGGTAAACGCATGCTGCTGGTACGTATTGCCACCTGGATGGAAGCCTGTATCTGGTTCATGATTTTTATCATTCCCAATAGCTTTCAGTCCGTAGCTTTACTGATGCTGATTTTCAGTTTCTTTCAGAATGCTATTTTGGCACAGTTTGAAGGCGTGACTTTGTTTTGGCTCGGGGAAAAAAGAGCAGAACTCTATGGCAAAGTACGAAAATGGGGATCTGTCGGTTTTATAATTGGTGTATTCGGCTTGGGCGCCGTCTTTGAAATTATGAGCATCAGTATGTTGCCAGTGTTGTTGCTGTGTATTTCATTTCTGGCCTTTCTCTGGTCATTTACCATTAAAGAGCCCACGATGGCGCCTATCGCCCAGAAACAGCTCGAACCCTTATGGCCGATATTTAAACGCCCAGTGGTGTATAGTTTTTTCCTGATTGAATTGATTCTGCTATTTTCACACGCGCCGTTTTATAGTTTTTATAGCAATTATCTCAGTCAGGCGGGATTTAGCACCAGCCAGATTGGGCTGCTCTGGTCAGTCGGGGTCATTGCGGAAATCATCATGTTTGCCTATGCGACGTTCTTTCTGACACGCTGGTCATGGCGCCATCTGGTCACGTTATGCTTATTGATGACCGGATTAAGATGGTTCATCGTCGGGGTCTTTCCTGCTTCATTCATGGCACAGTTTTTTGCTCAAACGATTCACGCTTTAAGTTTTGGTTTATTTCATATGATTGCGATGCGAGTGATTTTCCAGAATTTTTCTGCAGGGCAGCAAGGACGTGGACAAGCGCTATATAGCACGATGTGGGGCGTTGGCGTGGCGAGTGGCAGTATTCTGGCTGGGCATTATTGGGATCAAGTCGGCGGCACATCTATTTTTATCGCTGCTGCAGTATCGACTTTGCTTGGCTTGTTACTGATTTTCGGATTGCCAAATAAAGTCGAACTGCAAAAACAGGCTTGAAAATATCATCTCAGTATTAAATACGGATTTTGGCGTATTGCCCAAACCACGGTTGTGCCTGTTCCAATTGGGCTGCCAGTTGTAATAGCAGATCCTCACGGGCAAACGGCGCAATAAACTGTGAACCGAGCGGCAGGTTTTGTTCATTCCAGTACAGTGGTACAGACATCGCTGGGAGTCCGGTAATATTGGCCAACTGGGTAAAAGGCACCCATTTTAGATTTTCTTTCACAATCTGGTCGACCAGTTTACCTTGCGCCAGCAAATGTGCTTTATTTAGTTTCAATAAAGCTTTAAGAATCGGTTTCTGCCAGTTTGGTGTTTTGACCTCACCATTTTTTGGCGCCACTGTCGCCGTTGCAGGCGTCAGGTACAGATCATAATTATCAAAGAAATGATTCATCTGGGTCACGTACTGGCCCCAGTTATTCAGGTTCTGGATATAATCAATCGCGCTGGTTTTGGCCCCAAAAGCCGCCAGCGCTAAAGAGTCCAGTTCAAAATCATTCGATTTGGACGGATAGCCTTTCTGGATTTCATCCAGCATAAATGAAAACTGGCTAAACCAGGTGGTAATAAAATCCTTGGCCAGTTGCATTCCATCAATGGCTGGACGGTCTTCGACCACCTCATGGCCCAAAGATTCTAGCAATTTGGCTGTTTTTTCAATGGCTTTAATGGCATCCTGGGAAACAGGTGTGCCAATCGTAGAATAAGTGCTAAACGCAATTTTCAGTTTTTTTGGCGGTTGCTGAATCACATCCAGATAATGATGCTGTGGACGCTGAATCTTAAACAGTGAACTATGATCTTCACCATGGGTGGCATCCAGCATTGCAGCACTATCCCGTACCGTTTTGGTCAGTACATGCTGAATCGCGGCGCCATGCATGGCTTCACTCATTTGTGGTCCCCAAGGCGTGCGGCCACGACTCGGTTTCAGGCCAAACAGGCCGCAATAGGAAGCGGGGATACGTATCGAGCCGCCACCATCACCAGCACCCGCAATTGGTACAATTCCGGCAGCCACGGCAGAAGCGGAACCACCGGACGAGCCGCCGCTATTATGCTGTAAATTCCACGGATTTTTACAGCTGCCCCAAGCATCTGGTTCAGTAATACCTTTAATCCCAAATTCAGGAGTATTGGTACGTCCAAAAGTCACAATCCCGGCTTTTTCCCAGCGATTGACAATCTCGGCATTGGTCTCGGCGATATAACCAATCCGTTTTAAGCCCTGACAACCATAAGAAGTTGGATAACCGGCATATTCCTGAAACAGGTCTTTAACCAGAAAAGGCACACCGGCAAAAGGTCCGGACAGATTTTGCTGGCTCCGTTTCAATGCATGCTCATGCATCGGAATAATAATTGCATTTAGCTCGGGATTGGCAATTGAACTACGCTCTAGTGCAGCAGATAAAAGTTCACTTGAATGTACTTGTTTATTGGCGACCAGATCAGCCAGTCCTAAACCGTCATATTGCAGATATTCTTCAAATTTCATTGCCATTCCCTAGTGTTGCTGCTTCAAGGTTGTAGATCATTTAGGCTCAAGATGCAAGCACCACCTGATTTCGCCCACGATGTTTGGCCTGATACAAGGCTTGATCTGCAATATTGATCAGGTTTTGCAGGTCTTGGGCCTGCGGTTCATTTTGATGAGTGATGCCCACACTCACGGTAATATACAGGGGCGAGCCATCTGATTGATAAATCGGGGTTTTTTCCACCAGATCACGAATCCGTTCTGCAATAAGACGTGCTTCTGATGGTTCGGTATTCCAGAGTAACAGCACAAATTCTTCCCCACCAATTCGTGCAAACAGATCTTCAGCACGTAAATTGCAGCGAATGATTTCCGCAAAATGTTGCAGCACCTTGTCACCGACATGATGGCCAAAATCATCGTTCAGACGTTTGAAATGATCAATATCCAGCATGATGACCGAAAATTCCATTCTGTTGGCATATTGCAGTAAATATTCACCTTTCTGAAAGAAAAAATGACGGTTCATGGTGCGGGTCAGACTGTCATGATTGGCCAGATAGAGAACCCGTTTAAACAGCTCATTGCGGTTTTGACTAATAATACAAAGAATAAGCGGCGATAAGGCCAGCATAAACAGCCCGATCCGGAGCGAAATATAAATCGTAGAATCTGCCAAGGTGTCATGCGTTGTGGCATAAAACCGCGTCAGGCTGTAATAGGTTAAAATAGTCACAAACGCATTAATCAGTGTCATGCTAAACAGGCGATAGGTTAATGCGGCCCAGATCAGCGCAGCCAAAGGATAGAGCAGGGTGCCCGGACCTGAAAAAATATTGGTGATGATGACACAGAGTACGACTGTAGCTGCGGGCAGAAAATAACTGAAATGATGACGCTTTTGACGGCGGTTTTTAAACAGATACTGCATATCCTTGATTCTGGGAAAGGCCAGAAGCAAAGGTAATACCACGATATAATTGACCATCTCGCCCGTCCACCATAGACCAAAATCAATCCATAAATTCTCTTTGGTCATGAATGAATTGGGTAGATTTGGCAAGGTGAGAACTGCAAAAGCCGCACTGGCCAGACAGCCTGCAAAAGCGAAGATGCCAAATAAATGAACGAATGTATAACCAGTATTATAGTATTTGTAATTAATCTTGAAATATCGAATAAAAAATATCGAGACAATAGTGCTGATCAGATTAGACAAGGTAAGAAACAGGCTTTGTAATAGGCTGTTCCCGGTGATCAGATCTGCAAACATAAAAGCGCTGAATGCACCAAGCCAACCTCCCATATTATTTAAATGTGGAAAGCGTAAGAACAGGGCTAATAAGGCAGCATTGGCCGGCCACAATAAGGCCAGATACTCAATTGGTCTGGTTGCGATCCCAATAAAACAACAGACTAAAACAGCGAAAACAATGACAAAATAAGCATAGGTTTCATGATTTAATTGTTGTTCTGTTATTCGAGCTAATTGCAAATTTAAAATCCTATTCAAATTTTTAAGTGTGAATGATCACTTTGTTCAGCAACTAAGTTTGACCCAAAATATAATTTTATTGTTTGATTAATCTGTTATTAATGCGAACTATTAAGATTCTTATATACGAAATATATACAAAAAAAGTCAGAAAGGAAATCCATGTTTTTAAACAATGTGATAAATAATTTCTGACTCTGTATTGAAATTGCGTTAGAGCGGGACACGATCCCAAAAAATATGATAATTTAGAATCAATTGTTAACAAGATGCCGGTAAATATGAAAAAAATATGTCTTAGCCTTATCTTACTCATGAGCTCACCTTGGCTAATGGCGACAGAAAATAAAAAACCAGCGAATGCTCCTGTTAAAGCTGCTGAAATCCCAAATACATTTACTGTGAAAACCCGTCCGGAAATTGTCGGATTGTGGGGAATGGAAATCCCGAATAATAAAAAATGTATCGAATATTATAATTTTAAAGGCAATAATAATGTGGTGATTAAAAGTGGCGATGAGTGGACGTCGGGGCTATATGACTATCAGCCGGCACAGGATCCTTCGCAGCAGATTCCAGCGCTGATTCTGCAAGTAAAATATGACAATAATGAAAAAGACTGTTCAGGCAATCAGGTGGATCAGTCTGGTGAAATTTCGCAATATTTTGTGAAATGGCAAAACCCTTATACCATTAACTTCTGCGCCAATGAAAAAGCCGAACAATGTTTTGCTGTGCTCAGACGCGTATTGCCTTAAATTGCAAACAATAAAAAAACCGCTGAATGACAGCGGTTTTTTTTATGAGCTTTGATTTAAGCTTTGTCTTCAGCACCTTCAAGCTGCTTTAACAAATGCTTCTCTAGGTAATGAATATCCATTGCCTGTTTGCAGAAGTTTTTATCCTGAAGGATTAAATCTTTATGCAAAGGAATATTGGTTTTAACGCCAGTCAAAATCATTTCTTCCAAAGCATTTCTCATTCGAGAAATAGACGTCTCACGATCCTTACCATGCGAAATCAGTTTGGCAATCATCGAGTCATAATACGGCGGAATGCTATAGCCTGGGTAGATGTGCGAGTCTAAGCGGATACCTGCGCCGCCTGGTGCATAGAAGCTCTCAATCTTGCCGGGTGAAGGCAAGAAGGTTGATGGATCTTCTGCGTTAATACGGCATTCAATCGCATGTCCTAAAACCTTGACATCTTCTTGCTGAATATCCAGACCTAAGCCGCCAGCAATACGCAATTGCTGTTCGATAATATCGATACCCGTGACCATTTCAGTTACCGGATGCTCAACCTGAACACGCGTATTCATTTCAATGAAGAAGAACTCATCATCTTCAAACAGGAATTCGAATGTACCTGCACCACGATATTGCATCAATTTACAGGCATTGACACAGGCTTCTAGAATATCAGCACGTGCTTGCTCTGGTAAGTTCGGTGCTGGTGCTTCTTCCAGTACTTTTTGATGGCGACGCTGTAGTGAACAGTCACGATCATACAGATGAATCGCATGACCATTACCATCAGCAAGTACTTGCACTTCGACATGACGTGGCTTTTGCAGGAAACGTTCCATATAGACCGTATCATCACCGAACCACATTTCTGCATCACGCTGTGCAGCCTGAACAGATTCCAGCAGGGTATCGACATTTTCTACGATACGCATACCACGACCACCACCGCCAGAAGCAGCTTTTACAATCAGTGGAAAACCGATCTCTTTGGCTTCAGCCATGGCATTGTGAATCGTTACGGCATGGTCGCAGCCCGGTACTGTTGGTACACCAGCTTTTTTCATGGCAATAATGGCAGAAACCTTGTTTCCCATTAAACGAATATGTTCCGGACGCGGACCAATAAAGATAAAACCAGAATTTTCTACGATTTCTGCAAATTCTGCATTTTCAGCGAGGAATCCATAACCAGGATGGATTGCATCTGCGCCGGTAATTTCAGCAGCTGTAATAATCGCAGGAATATTCAAGTAGCTGTCACTGCTCGCACCAGGGCCGATACATACTGCTTCATCACAGAAACGTAAGTGCATCAGGTCCTTGTCTGCGTCAGAATAGACACCTACAGTTTTGATCCCTAAAGTTCTGCAAGCACGGGTGATGCGTAACGCAATTTCACCACGGTTTGCAATTAAAACTTTTTGCAACATTATAAATCCCCGGGATGATTAAGCGCGGTAGCGGAAAAGTGGTTGACCGAATTGAATCACTTCACCATTTTTCACCAGAATTTCTTCAATCACACCGCTTTGAGTTGCTTCTATCGGGTTCATGATTTTCATTGCTTCGATAATACCGAGCGTATCGCCTGCAGAAACGGTCTGGCCAACTTTAACAAAGGTCGGCTCACCTGGGCTTGGTGCTGCATAGAACACGCCGACCATTGGTGAAGTTTCAACAGCACCGCGAGGAGATTTTGCTGCTGGTGCTTCGGCTGCTGGTGCAGGCATCGCAGGAACAGCTGCTGCAACCACTGGATTACGACGAGTTAATGCAATCGATTGATCGCCTTCTTTAACTTCGATCGCCTGTAAGTCAGATTCAATCATCAAGTCGATGAGTTTCTTGATTTTACGGATATCCATGAGACAGTATTCCTAATTAAGATTGTGTAGAAGGTTGTATTTTTTCAATGATATAGTCGAGGGCAGCAGCATAGCCTTTTGCACCTAGACCACAGATCACGCCGATGGCTTTATCGGACAAGTATGAATGATGTCGGAATGCCTCACGTGCATGCACATTAGACAGATGGACTTCAATGAAAGGAATGGCAACGCCAAGGAGGGCATCGCGAACAGCAACAGAGGTATGGGTCAATGCTGCTGGATTAATAATGATATATTGAATGCCGTCTTGCTGGGCTTGATGAATTCGGTCAACAATGGCACCTTCCCAGTTGCTCTGGAAAGTATCGAGTTGTAAGGTAGCTTGTTGAGCCTGAGCAATCAGCTGCTGGTTAATATCGTCAAGACTAAGGTGACCATAAACTTCCGGTTCGCGCTTCCCAAGCAAGTTTAAATTCGGTCCATGAATAACCAAAATGGTCGAACTCATCCAGCATGCTCCAATTAAAAAGTATCGGGGTTTGTTTGCAAGATGTCTGCAAACTCTGCTTATTATTGCATGATTTTCTACATTACTATTTATAATTTCTTTGAATTAACGTAGAAAGCATATAGCAAACAGTGGCGCTATAATGAAAACTTTGCAGAGATTTGGCAATGTTAAAAAATTACAATTCGCTGGGTATTCAGATTATTTTCATTGTAAACCCAATTGGCAAAAACAGTTAATATCCTTTATGTAACTGTATCTTCATGTTAACGCTAAATTCTTCCTTTTAGTGATATTTTTAGTTTTGAACAAGAGTTGTCTGGCTGATTTTACTGCAATGTTCGACTTCTATAGCATAGAAAACTCTTTACATTCTGACTTTAGAGTTGTGCTGATGATCCTCTTTATATATAAGCTATCGACCGTTTCTCAAAACTTGATGAAAATTTAAAAATATAAGATAAGACAATATGTTAATGATATTTTCTCTTATTGTACTTGGATTTTCCTAGGTCTATTCTTCCAATATATTGGAATTAATTACATCATTTTCAATTCAAGTATTCATGACAGACACTGTACAAGAATCTATTTCTTCTTCCGGAGATAAAGGTTAAATCTCAGCGGGTTTAAGATAAAACGCTCGACTTATATGCCTCGTATTTATAGACGCATGAAGTGACGAATGTGTTCATCTTCAAGCCTTCTACACAGTGAAGCCATTAATCGCCTAACGCTTAGATAGTGGCAAAAACACATACATTTGTTGATATTTTGCTCGTCATCATCTTTGCAGAAGAGTTTAAAAGTATTGAAGAGCGTAAAGATTGAACCAAATAGATCTGATTGAAGCGGAATACGGGCTTAAAGCAAAATTTGCTCTGTAGTTGCCTCATCTAAATTAACTTCTTGAGCTAATCTTTATATAATCATGCGATTCCTCTCAAACAAGACTTTCTATGACACCTGCATGCAAACTATTAAAAGCCAATAAAATCGAATACAGCATTCATGAATATGAACATGATGCCAATGCCAAAAGTTTCGGGTTAGAAGCTGCTGAAAAATTAGGGCTTTCGGTGGAAGAAGTCTTTAAAACTTTATTAGTCACGGATGATAAACAGTATTTTGTTGCCATATTGCCGGTACATCATCAGTTAAATCTGAAAAAAGTAGCCCAGGCTGTGGGATGTAAAAAACTCCAGATGGCAGATCCTAAACATGCAGAACGTTTGACCGGTTATCTGGTTGGCGGAATTAGTCCCATTGGCCAAAAGAAACGTTTAAAAACAGTGATTTGTAGTAGTGCAAATCGACTTGAAAAAATGTATGTAAGCGGTGGAAAAAGGGGACTTGATATTGGATTAAAACCGGCTGATCTTGCCAAAGTGCTCAATGCACAGTTCGTCGATGTGCTGGATACATAAAATCAAAGTACGATGATCACCTAAATTCATAGAACCTGAAGTAATAAATTTAAAATAGCTGCATATTTTTTGGTCGGAAATAACAGTAAATCATTTTATACGTTTGTATATTAGATAAGTTAAAACACAGCCTGGCTGTGTACACAACAAGGAATGAAAACAAAAATATAAATTATTATGCGGAGCATAATGGATGAAAATTCAAAATAAAAAATGGCCACGGTTCTGTCTGACATTATCTGCGATGGCGATGCTATCTGCGTTGCCAAGTGTACAGGCCGCTTCTGCGCCTTCAGCTGTACCTGC
Organism: Acinetobacter lwoffii; assembly: GCF_024129715.1. Classification (GTDB taxonomy): domain Bacteria; phylum Pseudomonadota; class Gammaproteobacteria; order Pseudomonadales; family Moraxellaceae; genus Acinetobacter; species Acinetobacter lwoffii_U. The sequence goes on along the minus strand of NZ_JAMXXM010000002.1, from coordinate 12,904 downwards.
CAATTCACAGCAGGTTTTCTTTGTCGGAAATAATTGGGATGGCACGGTAACCGTGATTCGTCCATCGGGTGATTTTGGCAAAATTGGCGTCATTAACATGATTCCTGATCGTAAAGAGCGCCTTAAAGAAATTCACCTGAATCCAATCAAACTGATTGCTTATACTTATATTCAGGCCACAGCCGGTGAAGGCAATGACCAGCTGGTGGATGATATGTACTCGACACCAGATGGACAGTCAGTCGTTGCATCACGCCCAAGTTTCGCCGATGTGGTATCAATTAATATCAAAACCGGCAAGATTAACTGGCGGACGCCTGTAGAAGGCTTCCGTGCTGACCATATGGCGGTATCACCAGATGGGCAACGAGTCGCCGTATCTGCATCTTCAGGAAATGTGGTGCATGTATTGGATATCCATACCGGTAAAGAGTTAGGCCGTTTCAGCACTGGCGATAAACCGCATGAAAACATTTACTTCGATGGCGGCAACAAGATCCTGAACTCTGCCATCGGCAATGTTGAAACCTCGATGGATGCACAGTGGCAAGACTTTACTAAAGGTAAGCGTTTTATCACTATCGCAGATGCCAATACGCATCAGGTGATAAGAAAAATCGATTTCAGGCCTGCATTGGATGCATTTGGTCGAAAAGATTTGTCCAACTCAGTACGACCAATGGTATTTAGTAAGGATGAAACCAAACTGTATGCCCAGGTTTCATTTTTTAATGGGCTGATTGAGTACGATCTGAATCAGAACAAGATTAGCCGGATCGGACAGCTCCCTGGCAGTGACAGTATTCCGAAAGACCGGACAAAATGGGTGAATGATTCGCGTCATCATGGCCTATCAATCAGTGCTGATGGTGAAAAGCTCTGTGTCGCCGGTACCATGGATAACTACGCTACGATTGTAGATCGCAAAACACTGACAGCCGGGAAACTGATTTCTGCAGATAAACCTTATTGGGCAACGCGAAGCCCGGATGGTCGTAGCTGTGTAATTTCAGAAAGTGAAACAGATGTAGTCACAGTGATTGATTTTGCCACAGGCAATAAAGTGCTGAGTGTACCGGTAGGAAATCATCCACAACGCGTTCGGATTGGTTATGCACCAGCAGACTGGTCAACGCCGTAGTCAATCGTCGATTAGCGAAAAAGACAGCTTTTTGATAAAGGTTGTCTTTGTTGAGCTGAGGACATAAAAATGAATGATAAAACAATTCTGTTCTATGTAATGATCGGATTGCTCTTGTTTGGGACTTTAGTGGGTATTGGTTATCAGGTACGACAAGAAATCTATCGGACGAATTTTACTGATCAGACCCATTCTGATCCGGTCCTGCCAGTTGAAAAATCGGCAAGCTATATATCTGTTAACTCTCCTGAGAATAGTCAAACTACGAAGAAGAAACAGAACGATACGGTTGCAAAGCAAAGCGAATTATCAAAGCAACAAGAACAGTTATATCTGGACTTTACTCAGATCATTAACGCTTTAAGTGAGGGACAACGACCAAATCCTCAACAAGTCAGTTTGTTGATCAGTCAGCAGCAAAAACTGGTAGAGGCCCAACTGGTGAGCAAGGCCGAAGCGAAAGCACAAATTGAGTTTCTGATTAAAGTTCTGCCTGAAATGGATCATGAATTGCATCGGGCGTTGCGAGTATTAGAACAAACTCGAACTTGACGAATTAGATCCAGCTGTATCTTTCATTATTCTCAGTCTGAAAATTGCTCTCATAAAAAAAAGCCCAAAAAATGATCTGGGCCTTTAAATACACACTATAGAAAGCTAAGTATCTTTATAAACAATTTGCAGGCTTGGGTACACCAGCCAAACGGCTTAAGTGACGGGCCACCAGACCAGTATTAAACTTTTCTTGAAGCATGGCATTATTGATATCGGCACTGACAGTTTTCATTAAAAATTTAATCAGTGGTCGTGTTGCTGGTGAATGACCAAACTGCTGATAGAACTGACGTACCGCTTGCAGAATTTCAAAATGCCAAGGAGTTAAGCTCAGTTCCAGACTATCGGCCAGCACTTGAGCGACTTCTTCATTCCAGATGGTATAGTCAACCAGATGGCCATCTTGATCCAATTCTAAATTCATATCTAACTCATTTATTATTTCATTGAAATGCAGCGATTAAACTCGAGGCAAAGATCTGCAAAATCCGCATAATTCAAAAGCTTTATCTGATCAGGCAAAGGCTGTACTAATAACTCCGCATCATTTTTCAGTATGTGAATTTTCGGCAAGCTTTGAAGAAATGAATGCTCTAGCAGCAAAACCGCTTCACCCATCAGCACGACCTGATCACCCATTGTATAAGTTTGAGCCAGTTGCTCTAGGATCTGCGCTGTTGCCGAATAGCTGGATTGGATCAGATAAAGTGTGTGATTTGACATTTTTATATCCTTGTTCCTTACCAATACATCACATGATCAAAGCTTTGAATAAATTCAGAATTAAGCTCAATAAATTCGATTTCTTGTTCGCTCTGTGCCACAAATGAGGAATGCTGGTTTTTTTTCTCAATCAGAATCGGAGTGAGATCATAAAACTCGAAACTGTCGACCATATTTGATGCCAGTTTGAATGCATGATGCACCTGGTCAAATTGCAGGTCTGAATGCAGCAAACTGAGGGCAGCACTTTGTAGCAGGACTTTAACTTCTGCGCCAAAAGTTGCCAGGACCATCGTAGCCGATAGGCTTTCATGCACCTGCAGACTGGTCAGATTGGCTTGGGTTAATATAACAAGTACAGATTTCACACAAGATTCCTTGGAAAAGCAACACATTCTAAAAAATGAAACATCTAGAATTGAATGAGACGTTGTGAGGACTGAACAGCATCGGCAAGTTCACCTAAACCGACCAATTCAAAGGCATCTGCCAGATTATGCTGCTGAATATTGTGACGTCGAGCATTGTCCAGATCTGTAATTCCACGTGCCAATGCTGCACTTACACAGACCGGGAGGCGAATCTGTAGCGCTTGCCATGCATGTGTAAGATGACGTTGATCGTCGGGTACCCATTGCAGTGCATTTGCGACCGATACGCCGTCCTGATAGAAGAATACACGGAATGCTTCCTGTTTATCTTGCAAGGCCTGAGCCAAACCCAGGGCATGCCAGGCATAAATGGAAGTCGGTGCGGAGGTAACAAGAATTAAGGTGCTCATCGAAATTCACTACAGGCTTGATCAATAGCAACAGATTGATCTTGGCTTCATCAGAAAGTAGGTAGTATAAATGATTTTAGTGACGGGTGGATTAGGCTTTTTAGGCTCACATATTGCTTTAAGTCTGTTAGCACAAGGACTAGAGGTCATTGTGGTCGATAATTTGGCCAATGCGAACTTACAGACTCTGGAGCGTCTTGAGTTTATCTCCGGCATGTACGTACCTTTTATCAAGATTGATATTCGCAATACCCCAGCATTGAACAAAGTCTTTGAGCAGCATTCGATTCAGGCTGTGGTACATACCGCAAGTTTTAAGTCACTGGAAGAATCAGTATTAAAACCACTTGAATATTATAATGATAATGTCAGCTGTATTATGAGTCTCATGCGTGCCATGCAACGTACCGGAGTGCGTCATCTGGTACATTTATCCAGTCTGGCGGTATATGGACAATCTGGCACAGATTTAAGCGAAGATCTGCCTTTTAACTATACCTATCCGAATCCCTATATCAAATCGCAACAAATGGTTGAGGAAATTATCCGGGATACTGCCAAAACTGATAATGAATGGCGGATTGCGATCCTACGTCTATCCAATATCGCCGGCGCCTTTGAACACGGTGTGCTGGGGGAAGCGGTGCCACCTTTACCGAAAAATATTTTGCCTTTGGCGATGCAGGTCGCTGCACAGCAACGTGAATATCTGGAATTACGCCGTCAGGCCCATACTGCGGATGGCACAGTAGAACGCAGTTTTCTGCATGTCGCAGACTGTTGTGATGCCGTGATCAAGTCCTTGCAATGGCTATCACAACAGCAGGAATTAAAATGTGAAGCCTTTAATATTGCCGGTGAATTGATTTCCATACAGGATTTGCTAGATCAACTGGCTGAAGTGACTCAGTCTGCAATCAAAACCATGGATGCTCTGCCATACCCACATGCGGAAATGGATCAATTGGGGGCGAACATTGGAAAAGCGCGAAATATCCTACATTGGCAACCTCAGCGATCACTCAGAAAGATGCTTGAGGATGAATGGTTGTTTTATCAGAATATGCTCAGAGGGCAGTAAGTAAGAGAACTTAGCTTATATTTGATAATAATTATCATTTACATTGATACTGTAATCGATTACTTTAAATAAATAGATTAAATCATTGATATAGAAATTCCTAAGATCCGTAACAGGCAAGAAGAATTGAGGTTGAACATGCAAACACGTATTGAACATGACACGATGGGAGAGGTGGCTGTACCGAGTGAGGCTTTATGGGGCGCTCAGACTCAGCGTAGCTTGCAAAATTTCAAAATTGGCAATGAGCGGTTGCCACGGCCAATGATTCGTGCCATGGGACTCGTCAAAAAAGCGGCTGCCTTGACCAATGCCGAGCTAAACCAGATTCCCCAAGAACTGTCACGCTATATCGTGGATGCGGCAGATGAAGTCATCAGCGGGAAATGGGACAGTCAATTTCCACTGGTAGTCTGGCAAACTGGTTCAGGTACACAAAGCAATATGAACTGTAATGAGGTGATTGCCAATATTGCCAACCAGAAATTGGGCAATCATTTAGGGGCACAAAAACCGGTTCATCCAAATGATCATGTCAATCGTGCCCAATCTACCAATGATTCATTTCCAACTGCGATTCATGTGGCTGCGAGCTTGCAGATTAATGAACTTTTAATTCCGGCTGTCACACGTTTACGCGATACTTTATATGCCAAATCTCAGGATTTTGCCGATATTGTAAAAATTGGCCGGACACATCTACAAGATGCTACGCCTTTAACCTTGGGGCAGGAATTCAGCGGTTATGTCTCTCAGCTGGATCATGGGCTTCTTCGTCTAGAACAGGCATTGGTCGGACTATATGAATTACCATTAGGCGGTACAGCGGTTGGTACCGGTCTGAATGCCCATCCTGATTATGCCGTTCAGTCTGCTAAAACCCTGGGACAATTAACTGGCTTGCCATTTGTAACTGCGCCAAACAAGTTTGAGGCTTTGGCAGGCCGTGATGCTGCGGTATTTGCTTCTGGTGCATTAAAGACTTTAGCGGTTAGCCTGAATAAGATTGCCAATGATATTCGCTGGCTAGCCAGCGGGCCACGTTGTGGTTTTGGTGAATTGCGTATTCCTGAAAATGAACCGGGTTCTAGCATCATGCCGGGTAAGGTGAACCCGACGCAAAGTGAAGCGATGACGATGGTGGTCGCGCAAGTTCTCGGAAATGACACCACCATTAACGTGGCAGGTGCATCAGGTAACTTTGAACTGAATGTATTTATGCCGGTCATTGCCTATAATCTGTTGCAATCCATCCAGCTTTTAGGCGATGCGTGTAACAGTTTTAATGATCATTGCGCCGTAGGCATTGAGCCGAATCATGAGAAAATTGAACATTTCCTGCATGATTCTTTAATGCTGGTCACGGCATTGAATCCGGTCATTGGTTATGAGAATGCAGCCAAGGTTGCCAAAACAGCTTATAAGGAAGGAAAAACCTTAAAACAGGTGGCTGTTGAACTGGGTTTAGTCACCGCTGAACAGTTTGATGAAGTGGTGCGTCCTGAACAGATGGTCTCACCGAATGCTAAATAAGGGCCGGAGCACTTTTATTTTCAATCTTTACGCCTGTTTTATCATGGAATAGTCAGCAGTGGTTTTTATCTCAGGCAGAGTTGCGTACAATAATGTTAGATGAGATTAACCACTGATGATTGTTTTATGCTTGATATTTATTTAACAGATGTTCAAAGAAAGGTGCAATTCAAGGATTATCCAGGTGAGCATCCTGTTAAATTTATTCTGAATTTCAAAAAGATTTTCCCAAGTGTGATGGAACTTCTTTTACCTGTGCTTCCCGATAATGAAAATCTGGAAGAAATGTCTTGGGAATCGACCAGCGATGATTTTGAAACCTTCCAGATGTTCTTAACTGGATGGGGTATTATCGAACTTCGATTAAAAGCAATTACCCAGTTTAAAGATAAAGCATTTGCGGATCGTCTGGTTAAACAAGCCCAACAGAAACGCAAAGACTATCAAAAACAGCAGACTAAACTAACCACAGTTGAACTGGATTATTTGTTTATGCATGAGATGCATGCTCTGATTGATGCAGAACTGGTGGAACTCGGTGAGAAATTCTATTTACCGATTTTACGTGAGCTCTGGAAGACTAAAGTATCTGCTCAGGTGCTGAACGCGAAGTTTTAAATCGGTTTTTTAGCTTTTAATTATAAAATTAATCCTCCAATTTTGGGGGATTAATTTTATCTGGAATATGAGATTTATTTCATGATGCATGATCTCTTGAAATAGCCTAAGCAATATTAAATATGGTCATTGAACTTTTTCATTCTTAAAATTTTGATCAATAATAGCGCATGTTGAACCATTGTTTAGCGTCAGGCACTCGCATAGGGCAGTAGTTTTAACGATTGTTCAAAAAATAGATGAAAATGATCATTTTTAGCTAAAAAATATATAAAAATATCAATTAAATAGCCTAGTAATTGAGTCCATTATTTTTTAAGGTATATAGGCTTTATCTCACGTTAAAGCAAAAGCTCCATTGATTAGCTATCCTTCATAAAAATAACTGAAGGTTCAAATTTTCCCGAAGATATATCCCAGGATTTTCAAAAATGTCGAATCAGTTTTTAGATTTAATTACTAAACGCCGTACTATTTATGCCATTGCCAAGAATGTTGAACAATCTCCTGAACATTTAACTGATTTGATTCAGACTGCAATTAAGCAAAGCCCATCTTCTTTCAATTCTCAGTCTTCACGCGCCGTCATTTTATTCAATTCAGAACATGAAAAGTTCTGGGGCTTTGTAGCAGAAAAATTAAAAAGCTATGCTAAAGATGAAGAAAGTGCTGCAAAAACCACAGTAAAAATGGCAAGTTTTGCGGCAGGGCTAGGTACCGTTTTATTTTTTGAAGATCACACAGTCGTACAAGGCTTACAGGAACAATTCCCATCTTATGCTGATAACTTCCCAATCTGGGCAGAGCATTCGACTGCGATCGCACAATTTGCAACCTGGACAGCATTGCATACAGAAGGTCTGGGCGCATCATTGCAGCATTACAATCCGATCGTGGATGAACAGGTACATGCGGAATGGGACATTCCATCGAACTGGAAGTTGCGTGCACAGTTGGTCTTTGGTTCGATAGAAGGCGAGCCACGTGCCAAAGATTATCTGGCAGATGAAGAGCGCTTTAAAGTATTCCAATAAGCTGAGATCCATATCTGCACTTAACACGGTTTAAGGGCAGATATTTTTTAGATCTCGATGAAATCCCAATCAGCTTCATTAAAATTAAGTTAAAATAGCGTGCTAATGAAAATTGATGAGTAAGACCGAATGTCGAAAAACACGCAAAACCTATCACCTTTACAAGAACTGATCGCAGAGCAAAAACTACTTTGTGAAGAAGTAGGCTCGGCTTATGTTGAAGTCACGGGTGATGATGTTGTTGCGGTGGCCGTACATACCTTGAAACAAGATCCGATTGTCGGCATCCGTAAAAAGCCTGAAACGGCTGAAAATATTAGCTGGTATATTTATGGTGGAGAACCTTCAAGTGAAGAAACTTTTGAAACCATGACAGTACGTGAATTACAGGACATTGCACCAGAAGTTTTACCGTATCTGGCTCTGGAAACAGGTTTTCGTTTCATGATCGATGCCGATGATTATGAAGATGTCTGGAAAGAAGAAATTTAAATGCTAAAAAAATCATCTTTCATTTGTGCTGGATTATTATTAGGACTGAGTAGCGTAGTCTTCGCACAGCCGCTTTCACAAAGTGCCTATGATGAGTTTATTTCAGCACAGACTAAAATCGTGAATGAAACCAAACATATTTTAGATGAAGATGATCAAAAGGCAGATGCCCAAACTCAACGCCAGGCTTTCTGCAAGCGACTGAAAGCCTATCAGGATATTCAAAAGGTGTCCGAAGAAAACAGCAGTCTGAATATGGCACCTACGATGTCTATGATTGCCAGAAATTTTCTTGAGCGGCAGGATCAAAGTTTGACTAAATCTGGAATGACGGCGAGCGTATTTTGTAAAAATAGGGAAGTAGAATAAGTTATAAACTACTTTTTTATCTTGAAAGTTTTTCGCAGTGGAATAAAAATAAAGTATCTAAGTCTATTTCACAATCAAATTTTATAGATATTAAAACCTGAAAGACCATCTCCCGAATATCATTTGATAAAGAGTTTGTTAAGTTAATTTAAATTTATTTTAATGTGAATACCTCATACCTCGGGGATATATCCACTGTATTCAAGCTATTGATAAGAATAGATGAATAATCGTGGTTTTGTAATTTCTAAAAAATGTCTTATTTATGCGGTGTAATTTCTTGAACAGGATAATTTAAGTAGGATAGCGTGATTGCACGTTTATATTTAAGCTAATAACTTGAACATCCTAAGATATTAAAATAGCCTAAGCAATACATAATTTTAACAACTTTATCAAGAAAGGGGGAGAGGGGAAATTTATAATGTTGATGTTTACTACCTGTAACTCATTTGGACTTAAGACGTATTATTCTAAACAGAATCAAGTGGATTAATAAGCTACTTATGAATAGTCATTTTTTGATAAATAATAAGCAATGAATAATTAAAAACAATATTTTCAAAATTACCTCAGTCTATTTGGGTAATAACAGCGAGTTAGTTTAAGAAACACTCTGACCTAAAAGTGGTTTACATGTTATTAAATCCCAGTTTTAAGATTTTCATTAATTTTATTTAGTCTGCATCACAACTCAACCATCTTCTTTCATATTTATAGCCAAATATCCATCCAGATCTAAAATCGTAATTTTAAATACTTACAAATCGATTATGAATTATTTAGCCTAAGCAAAATATATCCCCATAAAATAGCCTAAGTAAAATTTATATTTAAAAATTTCGCAATTGATTAATTCCCAATATAAATCCATTATAAACACTTAAATAAAGAAAGAAATCACGGAATTCTCAAATGATCCTAAATTATCAACTCCAACACCACGAAACGTCAGTACTATCTCCAATGATTTTTATTCATGGTTTATTCGGTAGTTTAAGTAATTTAGGAATACTAGCTCGATATTTTTCTGAGCAAAGAACCGTGCTTCAAATTGATGTACGCAATCATGGTCTTTCTGGTCATAGTTCAGACTTAAATTATCAGTTCATGGCGGAAGATGTCCTAGAAACTTTATCAAGTTTAAATATTCAAAAGTTCATAGTAATAGGGCATTCTATGGGCGGAAAAATTGCTATGAAATTGGCTGATTTAGCCCGAGTACAAACTGAAAAGTTGGTCGTTCTTGATATTACACCAATCCAATATCATGAGAGTCATCATACTGAGATTTTTAAAGCCTTATTTGCTGTGCAGCAAGCAAATGTTGCTTCACGACTTGAGGCAGCAAAAATTATGCGTGAATACATTCATGAAGAAATGGTAATTCAGTTTTTATTAAAATCCTTTAATAAAGGGCAATGGCTCTTTAATGTTCAAGCTTTATTTGATCATTATCCAGATATTATGGCTTGGGAAAAGGTCGAAAAAGTTAATCAGCCAGCTTTATTTCTTCGTGGCGGTAATTCTTTTTATATCTCAAAACCTGAACATTTTGCGGCAATCAATGAACAATTTTCTCAGGCGAAAATTGAATGCATTGAAAATACAGGACATTGGCTGCATGGTGAAAAGCCAGATGAAGTCATTAAACATATGCAGACTTTTCTAAATTAATTTACGATTTCGCACTCAAGGCTGAAATGTTTGAGTCTGTAATTGTCCTTCATGAATGAGTTGATGCGCCATTTCAGCTGTTTTCTTTAAACCGAGAATGCTCAGACAACCATGTTGGGAAGTTATGCCTTACCCGGTTTTTATAGCTATCAAGCCTGGAACGAATATGTACAACCTGCCATAGAAACCGCGGCGCAAAGCCCAACTGAAAGTAAAGATTGGGTACTTAATACATCACAGTCTGATGATTTGAGTTTTAGTGGCAGTCCTGAACAAATTCGACGCCAGCTGACTGAAATGTATAAAAAAGAATATATCAGCGAATGGCGTAAATTCTTGGGTGCCATTTATTATGCCAAGGCCGGTGACTTTAATCAGCAAACATATCAGATAGATATTCTTAGCGAACCAGAAAACTCACCGATTCGTAAAGTCATACAACGGGTAGCGCAAGAAACCAGCTGGGATAATCCAATGGTACAAGCTGAGTTGGCGGTTCCACAAAAAGGTTTTATTGCCTGGTTTAAACGCAAGATATTGCAACGTCATGATGGCAAGTTGGCACAGAATTCTGCATCGACTTTCTCTCAGGGGATGATTGCCAAAGACTTTCAGATCTTCTACCAGATTGTACGTACACGAGATGATTTGCAGAACCGGTCGCTGCTGGATGAGTATATGCAATCTCTGGCCAAGATACGGAGTCGCTTTAATGATCTAAAAAGTTCTGGAGATATTGGTCCGGCGAGCATGATGCTCCTTAAGCAGACCGTTGATGAGCAGAATTCTATCTTTAATATCACTCAAAAGTTTGTGGATGAGAAAATGTCGGTAGGAACCCATGAGCTGGATCAACAGCTGATTAAGAAGTTGTTTAGTGTTCCTCTCACACGTTCCTTTGAAAGTCTGATGCTTCCGGCACAAGCTGAAATGAACGAACTCTGGCTAATACAGGCCTATCAACCATTTAATGCAAATTTATCGCAAAAATATCCGTTTAGCAGTCAAGGTAGCTTACAGGCAACCTCTCAAGAAATTAATCAGATTTTTGGTGAAAATGGCAGTATTTCCCGTTTTGTCAAAGAGCATCTTGATCCCTTAGTGATCCGTCGTGGCTATAGCTTAAGCTCGAAAACCTGGCAAGATTTAGGGCTTAATCTAAATCCTGTGTTTGTTGCAAACTTTCAAAATTATGTCGCGCCTGTGAATGGTATGGCAACTGGTGAGTTAAATAATACCAGTCGTCAGGCAGTGAGACCCAATCAATCTAATTTCCAGTTTTACCCACTGGAACAGGCTCATTTATTGGCTTATACCATTGATATTGATGGACAAAGAATGCTATTTGAAAACGGAATTCAACAATGGGTGAATTTTATCTGGCCAAATTCCGGCGCAATTCCAGGCGCACGGATCACGGTGATTGATTTGGAAGGGAAGACCCATACCATTTTTGATGAGCCTGGGGAATATGGAATCAATCGTTTGATTGATAGTGCTCAGCGTACACAAAAAGGCAATATTTTTGAAATGGTCTGGCGCAGTAAAGAGAATCCTGAACTATTTGTGAAGACCAATTTTCGGTTGGTGAGTGGGAATAATACAAGTTCTATCGGAAGTAATCCAAGTTATAGTAATTTGCAGTTGGTGGATCAGGTGGTTTCGAATAAAGCAGTAAGAGTGGTCGCAGCTCAGAATAAGACGATATCAGGAAAAACTGTTCAGACAACTACCACGGCTGCTGCAAACATAGGAACTTCAGCGCCATGACATTGATCAATCAATTATATTGTAAATGGATCACGTGGGTGAATTGATATGAATTAAAAACAACTAATTTTAATGTAGAAAATAATTCAAGGTTGGCGGCACTAGAATAGTCTTTAACTGAAAATCAGATGAGCCTGACTCAAGGCATTAAATTAATTAAATAAACATTTATAGAAGCATAAAATGAAAATAAAAAATAAATACTTAAAGTTAAATAAAATCATTATTTTATCCTGTTTTTTAATTGGTTTTAATGTGCATGCACAACCTGTAATTGCTGAAGGTAATGTACCGAATAACAATAGTAAGCAAGCTATTTTGGCGAAATTGCATTCAAATTATGGTCAGGAAAATGTGATAGATCGCATTCAGATTCGTCAAGTAGTGGCATCAACGGATTGGTCGAATATAGTCAGTGATGTGATTAATAAAGACCTTAAAAAAGTTAAACAGGGAACGTTAACGGTTAAAGGTTCTGATATTAAGCTAACGGGTAAAGTATCAAATTTTTATGAAATTCAGGATACTACAGAAAAATTTAAGGGTTTAATACCTGAAAATTATCGTTTAAATGCACAGCTTTCAGTCAATCAGGCCGAACAGCGGATTATTGATGCTGCATTAAAGAACCGGATTATTGAATTTGAATCTGGCAGTGCAGTATTAGCAACCTCAGGTATACAAATTCTGGATGAAATGGTCAGTGCCTTAAATAAGGTTAGCGGCAAAAAAATACGGATTATTGGACATACGGATAGTTCAGGCGATATTAATAAAAATCTCATGTTGAGTCAGCAACGTGCAGAAGCAGTGAAATCTTATTTAATCGCAAAAAATGTTCCAACACATTTACTGAGTACTAAAGGCTCAGGTTCAAGTAAACCTGTAGCGGATAATGCAACAGCTGATGGTCGCAAGAGAAATCGTCGGATTGAATTTGAAGTGCTTTAACGTTTAAGTTGCTTGAGCAGCAGCTATAAGTATATGGTGAATGCAGTTATATGAACATATTAGGTTGTGTTATTCACCAATTAAAATATCTATGCGATAAACCATTTAAAATGTCCTGTTTTTAACCACAAGAGTCAAGCACAGGATTTAACTTTCTTTGTTCAATAACAGCTTTCTGA